>JBQTJE010000044.1:0-50867 GCA_052387455.1 Pseudonocardia sp. | reverse complement strand
CCCGTGGGCTGCGGGCGATCATGGAGGAGGTGCTGCTCCCCGTGATGTACGACATCCCGAGCCGCGACGACGTCGCGAAGGTCGTGATCAAGGAGCAGAACGTTCGCGAGAACGTCAACCCGACGATCGTCCCGCGGGTGCCCGCCCGCCGGGAGCGGCGCGACCGTTCGGCTTAATCAAGTACCGCTGATCGGCCGTTCGTCGGCCGGTTGGCGCGGGTATCCCTCCTGTCACCTCGTCCGTTCGGCTTGCCGGAGTCCACCGGTTGCCCGCGGGTGACTCGCCACCTAGTTTCACGCGATCGGGTGGCGCGATGACGCGGAGGTTCGGAACATGGCGGCAGGCTTCCTGGAACGTGAGCGGATCGTGGCACCGCCCGGGTGGAGCCGCTGGCTCATCCCTCCCGCAGCGTTGTCGATCCACCTCGCGATCGGCCAGGCCTACGCGTGGAGCGTGTACAAGAACGCGCTCACCGACACGATGCTCGAGGGTGACCCGAACCGGGGCGTCCTCAGCGCGCTTCCGTTCACGCTCGGGATCGTGATGCTGGGTATCTCGGCCGCGGTGTTCGGCACCGCCGTCGACCGCCGCGGGCCGCGGTGGGCGATGTCCATGGCCACCGTGTTCTGGACCGCCGGGTTCCTCATCGCCGCGTTCGGCGTGTTCGTCGGGCAGTACTGGCTCGTGGTCTTCGGCTACGGCTTCGTCGGGGGCATCGGCCTCGGGATCGGCTACATCTCGCCGGTGTCGACGCTCATCAAGTGGTTCCCCGACCGGCCGGGGATGGCCACCGGGTTCGCGATCATGGGATTCGGCGGCGGTGCGCTGATCGCCTCGCCCCTGACCAGCCAGCTCCTGGGGGTGTTCGGCGGTGCGGGAGACGACGCCCAGGCATCCGGGGTCGGCGCGACGTTCCTGACGATGGGCTTGATCTACCTCGTGTTCATGTCCGTCGGCTGGCTGCTCATCCGCGTACCGCGCGACGACTGGTCTCCGGCGGGCTGGGACCCGTCCCAGGCCAGGAAGGGCGCGCTGATCACCACTGCCAACGTCTCGGCCAACAATGCGATCAAGACTCCGCAGTTCTGGCTGCTCTGGGTGGTGCTCTGCTTCAACGTCACGGCCGGGATCGGCATCCTCGAGCGGGCTTCGGGCATCTACCAGGACTTCTTCCGCGAGACCTCGCCGGAGCAGGCGCTCGCCGCCGCAGCCGTCGGGTTCGTCGCGATCCTGTCGCTGGCCAACTCGCTGGGCCGCATCCTGTGGTCGTCCACCTCGGACTACCTCGGCCGCAAGAACATGTACCGGATCTACCTCGGCGTCGGGGCGTTGCTCTATCTCGCGGTCGTGCTGACGACGAATGCCAGCAAGCTGGTCTTCCTGGTGTGCGCGATTCTCATCCTGTCGTTCTACGGTGCCGGCTTCGCGACGGTGCCGGCCTATCTGCGCGACCTCTTCGGCACCTACCAGGTCGGCGCGATCCACGGCCGTCTCCTGACCGCGTGGTCCACCGCGGGCGTGCTCGGGCCGGTGATCGTCAACTACATCGCGGACCGCCAGATCAACGCCGGCGCACAGGGGCCCGACATCTACACGCTGTCGTTCTCGATCATGATCGGCCTGCTCGTCGTCGGGTTCGTCTGCAATGAACTGATCAAGCCGGTCGACGTGCGGTTCCACGAGCCGGAGCGTGAGGTGCGCGCGGCGCAGAAGGCAGGAGCGCAGGCATGAGCACGAACGAGTCCGCGGCCGTCACGCCCACGGTCAACATCCCGCTCGCCGTCTTCATGTGGCTCTGGGTCGCGATCCCCTTCAGCTACGGGCTCTACCAGCTCGTGATCAAGATCCCGGCGCTGTTCAGCGCCTGACCGGCCAGGATGCGACGGGCACGGTCGGGGACCGTGCGCACCCGTGGCGGTAGAAGCCTCGTGCGGTGGGTACGTTGCGGCCATGAGCACGATGTCGGAGTGGACGGCGGCCGTGTGCCGTGAGCTGGGGCTGCCGGAGTCGACGGACACCGATGGCGCGACGAAGCTGGTGCTGGACGTCACCGGGGACGTCGCGCGCGGGGTGACCCGCCCGGCCGCCCCGGTCACGGCGTTCCTGCTCGGCCTGGCCGCAGGTCGCGCCGACGACCCGGTGCTGGCAGCCCGCGACCACGCCGAGCGGATCAGCGCCCTGGCCGCCACCTGGAACGCAGACACCGACCGCACCTGACCCCCGGGCACCGCACCTTGGACCCTTGACGCTGTCCGATCACGGTCCGCGACAGCATCAAGGGTCCACGATGCGCTCGGGCGGGGTCAGCCGGTGACGTCGAGGTCGGCCACCACCTTCGTGGGGTGCAGCCGGACCAGCAGCTCGCCGGGCACCGCGTTGCGGCGGCCGAACTCCTCGGCCCGTTCGGCGCCCATGTAGCGTGCGCCGATCGCGGTGGTTGACCGCAGCAGCTCGGCCGGGTCCTCGGACACCGTGGCGGCGCCCTGAATCTGCACGAACGCGTACGGCGGTGTCTCGATGTCGACGCAGACCACGAGGCGCGGGTCGCGGGTGATGGCGCGGCCCTTCGCGGTGCGCGCGCCGGTGGTGAACACCAGGTCGTCGCCGTCGAGGACGAACCAGATCGGAGCCACCAGCGGGCGGCCGTCGGCAGCGACGAAGCCGATCTTGCCTGTGCGCGTGCCGTGGGTGAGGAAGTCCCGGATCTCGGTGGTCAGCGTGGCCATACGAGGCAGCCTAGGAGCGACCCGGGAGCTACGCTCGGGACGGACCGGGGGTGCGGGGTTGCGGACGGTGTGCGGGCTGGCGCGATGGGTGCAGACGCTGCGGCGGCGCGAGCGTGCGCCGGCACCGGTGGCGTCGGTTCGTCCGCTCGTGGCCGGTCGGCCGCTGCTGAGCGGCGAGCTCGGCGAGCAGGTGCGCGCGGGGTGGCGGCTCGACCAGGTCGATTCGACGACGTGTGGCAGCGCCGTGCTGCTCGCCGTCGCCGCCTGGGCAGACCCGGACGAGCTCGCCCGGCTGGACGGTCCGAGCGGGGTGCGGAAGGTCGCCCGGGGTCGGGTGGTCGGCTTCGGTGCCCGCTACGACGCCCGCCAGCTCCAGGTGCACCGCGAGTCCAACCGGTTCTGGCCGCGCGCGCTGGGCACGACGCCGTGGGCGATGGCGGCGTGGCTGCGGCGCCATGTTCCCGCGGCCGGGCGCTACCGGGTGCGGCTGGTGGACGACGTGTCGACGGCCGACGCGGCAGCCGCCGTCGCGGCCGTGACGGTCGTGCTCGATGCGGGACGCCCGGTACCGCTGCTCGTCGGGACCCTGATCCCGCGGCACTACGTGCTGGCGGTCGGCCGGGACGCCCGCGGCTGGCGGGTCTACGAGCCCAGCTCGGGCTCGGTCCGCCCGCTGGATCCCGATCTGGTCGCGGCTCGGGCGCTGCGACCTGCGCTGGGCTGGGACCGGCTGCACGCCGCCCTCCTGCCGTCCTGAGCGGGGCTGCTCGATCCCCCGACTCGGACTGTCGTAGGGCGCGATTCGCGCTGCCGTGGACCCCGACTCGCGGGAATGGGGTGGCTCGTAGACTTGGCCGGTGACCGAGACCCTCCCATCGCGAACCGATCTCCCCGCGCCGGCGCTGCCTGCACAGTGGAACCCGGGCGAGGTAGAGGCCGGCATGTACCAGCGCTGGGTCGACGCCGGCTACTTCGCCGCGGACGCGTCGAGCGACAAGCCGCCGTACTGCATCGTCATCCCGCCGCCGAACGTCACCGGCAGCCTGCACCTCGGGCACGCGATGGACCACACGCTGATCGACATCCTCACCCGGCGCCGCCGGATGCAGGGCTACGACGTGCTGTGGCTGCCGGGCATGGACCACGCCGGCATCGCCACGCAGAACGTCGTCGAGCGCCGGCTCGCGAAGGACGAGGGCCTGTCGCGCCACGACCTGGGGCGCGAGGCGTTCGTGGCGAAGGTCTGGTCGTGGAAGGCCGAGTCGGGCGGCACGATCCTGGGGCAGATGCGTCGCGTCGGCGACGGCGTGGACTGGTCGCGCGAGCGGTTCACCCTCGACGAGGGCCTGTCCGCGGCCGTCCAGACGATCTTCAAGCGACTGTTCGACGACGACCTGATCTACCGCGCCGAGCGGATCATCAACTGGTGCCCGCGGTGCCGCACGGCACTGTCGGACATCGAGGTCGACCACTCCGACGACGAGGGCGAGCTCGTCTCGATCCGCTACGGGGACGGGGCTGACGCGATCGTCGTCGCCACCACCCGCGTCGAGACCATGCTCGGTGACACGGGCGTGGCGGTGCACCCGGACGACGATCGCTACGCGCACCTGGTCGGCCGGGAGATCCGGCTGCCGATCGTGGACCGGATGATTCCCGTGGTGGCCGACAGCCACGTCGACCCGGCGTTCGGCACCGGCGCGGTGAAGGTCACCCCGGCGCACGACCCCAACGACTTCGAGATCGGTCGCCGTCACGACCTGCCGATGCCGTCGATCCTCGACGAGGGCGCCGACGTGGTGGGCACAGGCACCCGGTTCGACGGGATGAGCCGGTTCGTCGCGCGCGAGGCCGTGCGGGAGGAGCTGCGCGCCCAGGGCCGGATCGTCGCGGAGAAGCGGCCCTACCTGCACTCGGTGGGCCACTGCTCGCGTTGCGACACGGTGATCGAGCCCCGGCTGAGCCTGCAGTGGTTCGTCCGGGTCGCGCCGCTGGCCCGCGCGGCCGCCGAGGCCGTCCGCGACGGGCGCACCACGATCCACCCGAAGGAGCTGGAGAAGCGCTACTTCGACTGGGTCGACAACATGCACGACTGGACGATCAGCCGCCAGCTCTGGTGGGGCCACCGCATCCCGGTCTGGTACGGGCCCGCGGGCGAGGTCGTCTGCGTCGGGCCGGGGGAGCGCCCGCCGTCCGGCGCGGGTTGGGTGCAGGACCCGGACGTGCTCGACACCTGGTTCTCCTCGGGCCTGTGGCCCTTCTCGACGCTCGGCTGGCCCGCCGACACGGCCGACCTGCGGCGCTACTACCCGACGTCGGTGCTGGTCACCGGCTACGACATCCTGTTCTTCTGGGTCGTCCGGATGATGATGTTCGGCCTCTACGCGATGGACGGGGCGCCCCCGTTCACCGACGTCTACCTGCACGGCCTGATCCGCGACCAGCACGGCAAGAAGATGTCGAAGTCGCGTGGCAACACGATCGACCCGCTGGAGCTGATCGACGAGTTCGGCGCCGACGCGCTGCGGTTCACCATCGCCCGCGGTTCGAACCCGGGCGCGGACATGGCGCTGTCGACGGAATGGGTCGCCGCGTCGCGCAACTTCACCACGAAGCTGTGGAATGCCACCCGGTTCGCGCTGGCCAACGGGGCGTCGCCGCACCTGGCGCTGCCCGGCTCGCCCACGGACGCGGACGCGTGGATCCTCGGACGCCTGCGCGAGGTTCGCGAGGAGGCCGACGCGCTGCTGGAGGACTTCCAGTTCGCGAAGGCCACCGAGGCGCTGTTCCACTTCACCTGGGACGAGCTGTGCGACTGGTACCTGGAGCTGGCCAAGGCGCAGCTCGCGGACGACCGCACCGCCGACGGCACCCGCGCGGTCCTGGGGCACGTCCTCGACGCGCTGTTGCGGCTGTGGCACCCGGTGGTCCCGTTCGTCACCGAGGCGCTCTGGCAGGCGTTGCAGGGGGCGGCGCCGGGTGGCGAGTCCGTCGTCGTCGCTTCCTGGCCGTCGCGGGCGGGGGCCGGGACGGACGCCGGCGCGGCGGCGCGGATCGCCGACGTCCAGAAGCTGGTCACCGAGGTCCGCCGCTTCCGTACCGAGCAGGGACTACCCGACCGGCGCCGGGTGGCCGCCCGCGTCACGGGCATGGATGCGGCGTCGCTCGGCGAGACCGGGCCGGGCGGGGCGGGTGCCGCGCTGCGGACGCTCGTGCGGCTCGACGACCCGGAGCCCGGCTTCGCACCCACCGCGACGATCGAGGTGGCCCTCGCCGGCGGGACGGTGCTGGTCGAGCTCGACACCTCGGGCGCGATCGACGTGGCCGCCGAGCGCGCCAGGCTCGGCCGTGATCTCGCCGCCGCGCAGAAGGAGCTGGAGCAGGCCGACCGCAAGCTCGGCAACCCGAAGTTCGTCGAGAAGGCGCCTGCCGAGGTGGTCGACGGGATCCGGGAGCGCCACGCGGCGGCCGCGGCGGAGATCGAGCGCGTCACCGCGCGGCTCGCGGCATTGCCGTCCGCATGACCCGCGAGCACGCCCGCGAGCACGCCGGCGAGCGCGAGGTGGTGGCCTTCGCGGAGTTCCTCGCCGTCGAGGCCGAGCTGGACCGCCGGTGGCCCGAAACGGTGATGGAGCCGTCGCTGGAGCGGATCTCCGCGCTGGTGGAGGTGCTCGGCGATCCGCACCGCGGCTACCCGGTCGTGCACCTGACCGGCACCAACGGCAAGACGTCCACCGCGCGGATGGTGGACGCGCTGCTCACCGAGATCGGGCTGCGCACCGGCCGCTACACGAGCCCGCACCTGCAACGGGCCACCGAGCGGATCAACATCGACAACCGTCCGCTCACCCCGCAGCGGTACGTGGAGGTCTACCGCGACGTCGCCCCGTTCGTCGACCTCGTGGACGGTGCCGTCGCCGATCCCGCCCGCCCGGCGCTGTCGAAGTTCGAGGTGCTGACCGCGATGGCGTTCGCCGCGTTCGCCGATGCGCCGGTGGAGGCCGGGATCGTCGAGGTCGGGTTGGGCGGGCGCTGGGACGCCACCAACGTCGTCGACGGCACGGTCGCGGTGATCGGGCCGGTCGGGCTCGACCACGCCGAGTACCTCGGCACCGACGTGCGCGCCATCGCCGCGGAGAAGGCCGGGATCGTGATGCCGGGCGCGGTGGCCGTGCTCGCGGCGCAGGAGCCCGAGGTCGCGCAGGTGCTGCTGGAACGGTGCGTCGCGGTCGACGCGCAGGTGGCGCGGATGGGTTCGGAGTTCGGGGTGGCGTCGCGCGAGCTCGCCGTCGGCGGGCAGCGGCTGGCCCTGCGGGGGCTCTCGGGCACCTACGACGAGGTGGTCCTGCCGCTGCACGGCGAGCACCAGGCCGACAACGCCGCGCTCGCCCTCGCCGCCGCGGAGGCGCTGGTCGGAGCCGGACCCGGCCAGCCGCTCGACCCCGACGCGGTACGCGCCGCGTTCGCCACGGTCCGCGCCCCGGGGCGGCTGGAACGGGTCGGTGGCGGTGCGGGCACGCCGACGGTGCTGGTGGACGCCGCGCACAACCCGCACGGCGCCCGCGCGCTGGCCGCCGCGCTGCTGGGGGAGTTCCGGTTCAGCCGGCTCGTCGGGGTGGTGGCGGTGATGCGCGACAAGGACGCCCGCGGGTTGCTCGCCGAGCTCGAACCGGTGCTGCACGAGGTGGTGGTCAGCGCCAGTTCCTCGCCCCGGGCGATGGATCCCGACGTGCTCGGTGCGCTGGCGGTGGAGATCTTCGGCGCCGACCGGGTGAGCGTCGAGCCGGACCTGCGCGACGCGATCGACCAGGCGCGGGAACTGGCCGAGGAGGGCGGCGAGTCGGGCGTCGGGGTCGTGGTCACCGGCTCGGTCGTCGCGGCCGGTGAGGCCCGCGCGCTACTGGGTCGGGAGCCGGAGTGAACGCGCCGGACCCGATGCGCGGCCTGCGCGGGATCTTCGCCGCCACGCTGGTCCTGGAGACGATCGTGGTGCTGCTGTCGCTGCTGGTCCTGAGCAAGTTCGGCGCCGGGGCGACGGGGCCGGGGGTGGCGGTGATCGTCGGCCTGGCCGTCGCGATGGTGGTGGCCGCCGGGCTGCAACGGCGGCCCTGGGGGTTGGCGCTGGCGCTCGCACTGCAGGTCGCGATGATCGCCTGCGGGTTGCTCGTGCCGGCGCTGGGCGCGCTCGGGGTGCTGTTCGGGCTGGTCTGGGGCGGATTGTTGCTGTTCCGCCGGGACGTGGCGCGCCGGGCGGCCCGCGGCGAGCTGCCGAGCCGGCATCCCGGGCCGTGAGCGGCGACCACCAGGCTCCGGGCAGGTGAGCGCCGCTGTCCGGACCGATCGCGCGCCGGCACGGCCGGGTCCGGGCTGGCGACGGGCGGTGCTCGTCGCGATCGCGGTGCCGGTCTTGCTGGGGGCGGCACTGGCGCTCTGGGCGCCCGCCGTCGGGCTCGACCAGCGACTGCCGTTCGCGCAGCTCACCGCCTTCCGCGTGCAGCTGACCGGCACGGGTCTGCTCGTCGCGGCGTTGCTCCTGCTCGTGCCCCGCCGCGCCGTGCGGCTGCTCGGTGCCGCGCTGCTGGTCGTCGCGGTGAGCCCGCTGCCGCAGATCGCGCCGCGGGTGGTGGCCGAGGCATCCGCGTCTGCGCCCGGGCTGACCGTCGTCACCCTCAACGTGTTCCTCGACCGGCTCGATCCCGCCACGGTGGCCGAGCTCGCGGTGCGGCGCGGCGCGGACGTCGTCGCGCTGCCCGAGGCGACCGAGCGCTACGCGGCCGACGTGGTCCGGCACGCGGCGGCGCACGGGATGGAGTACCGGGCCGCGACCGCCGGGCCCGTCCCGCCACCCACCCGTGGCGGCGACCGCGAGGGCCCCTACCCCACGTCCCTGCTGGTGCGCTCGGAGCTGCGCCCGACATTCCGGGCCGGTGTGCCGGACCTGCCGCAGGGTGCGGTCACCGCGCACCTGTCCGGTGCGCTGCCCGTCGCGGTGTCGGCTGTGCACCCGCTCGCACCTGTGCCCGGGCAGGAGCCGAACTGGGCCGCCGACCATGCCGAGCTCGCCCGGCTGTGCGCGACGGGCGCCCCGGTCGTGCTCGCCGGCGACTTCAACTCCACCCTCGACCACTCGCCGATGCGGGAGGTCCTCGCCGCGGGCTGCCGCGACGCGGCCGAGGTGGCCGGCGCGGGCCTGGCGGGGACCTGGCCCGCGGGCGCGGCGGCGGCGCTGCGGGTGCCGATCGACCACGTCCTGCTCACCCCGGCCGCGGGCGTCGTCGTGAGCTACGAGGTCGTGGACGTGGCGGGCACCGACCATCGCGGCCTCGTCGTCACGATCTCGCCGCCGGTGTGACGCCGCCGCGTAACGCCGCGCCGGGCCGACGACACATACCGGGCATGACCTCCTCGCCCGCCCGTCCCTTCCTGCGCCGCCCCGTCGTGCGCGCCGCGCTCGCTGCCGTCGTGGTGCTGTTCGCGCTGGCCCTCGCCGCGTTCGAGCCGTGGAACCTGTGGATCGACCGGACCGTCGACGAACCCGTCCCCCCGGGCGCGGTCGTCGTCGCGAGCGGCGAGCTGATCACCCACGAGCACGCGACGACCGGCACCGTGCAGGTCCTCGCGCTGCCCGACGGCTCCCGGGTGCTGCGCCTGGCCGACCTCGCCACCACCAACGGCCCGCTGCTCACCGTGCTCGTCAGCGACGCCCCCGTGCTCCCCGGGCGGGACGGCTGGTTCGTGTTCGACGACGTCCGCCACGTCGACCTCGGCGAGCTGAAGGGCAACATCGGCAGCTCGAACTACGTGCTGCCTCCCGATGTCGACCTCGCCCGGCTCCCCAGCGTGAGCGTGTGGTGCGACCGGTTCGACGTGTCCTTCGGCGCGGCGACGCTGCGGCCGGCGCCGTAGCCGGTCAGGTCTTCGGGCCGACGAACGTGTCGAGCGTGGCGACGGCCTCCCGCCGGGCCACCGAGATGGTGTCCCGCCGGGGTCGGCGGTGGGCGATGGCGAGCCGGTCGAGCCCCGCGGCGCAGAGATCGAGGATGTCGGCGGACTTGTTGGAGAACAGGTAGCGCGGGTACTCGTAGCGCTTCGGTTCGCCGGCCACCATCCGGCTGGTCCAGTTGACGATCCGGCAGCCGTCGGAATGGAACAGGCCCCGCAGGAACTGCCCGGTGTGGCGCTCGACGATCCCCTCCTGCCACGGCTCCAGCACGATCGGGCGGGTGTGCATCATTCCCGGTCCGTGCTGGGGGAAGAGGCATGTCCAGTGGATGGTGAAGCTTCGCACCGCCGAGCAACCGTTTCGCTGCGCGATCGACACCGTCGATGTGGGCATGATTGTCGACATGGCGGAGGCGACCTGCTGCCGGACGCCGGGCCGGTCGTCAGCGCAGTAGATCCACAAGCAGCTGGTGCGATACCGGACGGTGATGTGTCCGTCGCCGAGGTAGGTGCCGAGCAGGTACGCGTAGGGCGACTCGTCGAGCGACACATCGGTGCACCGAGGGCAGGCTGCCCGGCATGGCTGTTCCCGCCCCGCCCGCCGGTCGCCCCGGCACCAGTGCTGCACTGTGCGGTAGGGCAGACCGGTCGCACGCTCGATCTCCCGGAGAGAGTGGCCTGCGTTGAAGCGCTGCCGCACGTCGTCGACCATCTGCTGTGGACGCACTGAGCGATCATCTGTGACGGCACCGACAAGAACGTGCCTCCGGTGGGATTCGAACCCACACTGTATGGATTTTGAATCCATCGGCTCTGCCGTTGGCCTACGGAGGCGGCCGGGTGGTCACGCCCACACGCGCGATCACACCGCCGGTCCAGCCTAGCTCGGTAGCCTGGACGCTTCCGTCCGACCCGCGCCGACGAGGAGTCACCCCCGTGGCCCAGCAGGTTTCCGATCGTGACCAGCCCATCACCGCGGCCGCGCCGGCCACCGGCCTGCGGGTGCTCGTCGTCGAGGACGAGGCGCTGATCCGGCTCGACCTCGCCGAGATGCTCACCGAGGAGGGCTACGTGGTGGCGGGGGAGGCGGGCGACGGTGAGCAGGCCGTCGCGTTCGCCCGCGAGCTGCGTCCCGATCTCGTGATCATGGACGTGAAGATGCCCAAGGTCGACGGGATCGCGGCCGCGGCGTCCATCGTGGACGAGCGGATCGCGCCGGTGGTGATGCTCACCGCGTTCAGCCAGCGGGACCTGATCGAGCGCGCGCGGGACGCGGGGGCGATGGCGTACCTCGTGAAGCCCTTCGCCCGCCACGAGCTGGTGCCGGCGATCGAGCTGGCGGTGTCGCGCTACGCCGAGCGCCGGGCCCTGGAGGACGAGGTCGCGAACCTCACCGACCGGCTGGAGACCCGCAAGCTCGTCGACCGGGCCAAGGGGTTGCTGATGTCGCGGCAGGCGATGTCGGAGCCGGATGCGTTCCGCTGGATCCAGCGCACCGCCATGGATCGCCGGACGACCATGAAGGCGGTCGCGCAGGCGGTCGTCGAGGGTCTCGCCACGCCCGGCTGAGCGCCACCCCCGGCCGCACCCGTGATCTTGTCGTTGCCCACTCGTACGCGCTCCGTGAGCAGCTCTTCACGCTTCGCTCGTTCGGGTTGCGGTCTGGTAAAGAGCATCGCCGCCGGGCTGCGCCCGGGCGCAGCTGTGGCTTAGCGTCGCCACGCTCTCGACCACAGTGAGGGCGTCCGCGGTGTGTCCGGCGGACCGGGGCAGTGCAAGCAGTACGGAAGGAACCTCCAGATGAGTCGTAAGCGGACGGCCGCGATCGCCGCAGCCCTGGCCGGGGCGCTGGTACTCGCGGGATGTGGCGGGTCCTCGGACAGCGGCGGCGCCGCCGGTGGACAGCAGACCCTGAAGATCGGCTTCATGGGCGACCTGACCGGCGAGAACTCGGGCATCGTGATCCCGCCCTTCAACGGCGCGACGCTCGCGGTCGACGAGTACAACGCCACCAACCCCGCGGTGCGGGTCGAGCTGGTGCGCTACGACAGCCAGGGCAGTGCGGACCAGGCCGTCCCGCTCATCCAGCAGGCGATCCAGCAGGACAAGATCGTCGGGCTGGTCGGCCCGGCGTTCTCCGGTGAGTCGAAGGCCGTGGGCCCGATCCTGGAGCAGGCCAAGATCCCGAGCGTCTCGCCGTCGGCGACCAACCCCGACCTGGCGAAGAACGGCTGGACCTACTGGCACCGCATCGTGGCCAACGACGCCGACCAGGGCCCGGGCATCGTCGACTTCCTGGTCCGGGCCAAGACGCCGACCAAGGCCTACGTCATCAGCGACGACCAGGAGTACAGCGTCGGCCTGGCCGATGCGTCGCTGGCGGCCTTCCAGGCCAAGGGCGTGCAGGTCGAGCGCGACCAGTTCGCGCAGGGCGCCTCGGACTACTCCTCCACGGTGGCGAAGGTCTCGGCCTTCCAGCCCGACGTCGTGGTCTACGGCGGCTACTACGCGCAGGCCGGGCGCCTGCTCAAGCAGCTGCGTGACGGCGGCGTGACCGCCACCTTCGCCAGCGGCGACGGCTCGCTCGACCCGCAGATCGTCGCCGGCGCCGGTGCGCCGGCCGCCGAGGGCGCCGTGCTGGCCTGCCCGTGCAACATCCCCTTCGGGGCCACCGAGGGCGCGCTGGCCGACTTCAGCCAGCGCTACAAGGCCGCCACGGGTGCCGACCCGGCGATCTACTCGACCGAGGGCTACGACGCCGCCACGCTGTTCCTCAACGCCATCAAGGGCGGTGCCACCACCACGGACGCGATCAACACCGCGGTCACCGGCGCCACCCTGGACGGTGTGTCCAAGAAGATCTCCTTCAAGGACAACGGTGAGCCGGACGTCAACTCGATCTTCATCTACCAGGTGAAGAGCGGGGCGCTGTCGCTGCTCGGCCAGTCCACCGAGGCGACGCTGGGCTGATCCGGGAGGATCTACGGGGGGTGGGCGTCACCGGCGCCCGCCCCCCGCGCACCCGCGTCACGACCCACCTCCCCCCGTGAAAGAGCCTCCGTGTTCGACGACTTCGCGCAGCAGTTCCTGCCGAGCACCGTCGGTGGCCTGGCGATCGGCGCGATCTACGCGCTGGTGGCACTGGGCTACACGATGGTCTACGGCGTCCTCCGCCTGATCAACTTCGCGCACTCCGAGATCTTCATGATCGGCAGCTTCGCCGCGCTGCTCGTGATCATCAGCGTCGGTGTGACGGCACCGCTCACCGGCTTCGCCCTGCTCGGCCTGCTCCTGCTGACCATGGTCGTGGCCGGGCTGGTGGCCGGCGGGTCGGCGATCCTGCTGGAGCGGATCGCGTACCGCCCGCTGCGCCGCCGCAACGCTCCGCGGCTTGCCGCGCTGATCTCCGCGATCGGCGCGTCGCTGTTCATCCAGGAACTGTTCGCACTGTTCGTGATCCCTGGCGTGTTCGACGCCCCGGGACGTATCGACACGGCCGTTCCCCGCATCGTCGACCGCAACGTGCTCTTCAGCATCGGCAACGCCGACGTGCGCACCGACCAGGTGATCGTCGTCCTGGCAGCGGTGATCGTGATGATCCTGCTCGACCAGACCGTGGCCCGCACCCGCATCGGCCGGGGCATCCGGGCCACCGCGCAGGACCCCGAGGCGGCCGTGCTGATGGGCGTCAACATCGACACGATCGTGCGGCTGACCTTCCTGCTCGGTGGGGCGATGGCCGGGGTGGCCGGCGTGCTCTACGCGATGGAGTTCGAGAACCTGCGCTTCAACATCGGCTTCATCCTCGGCATCAAGGCGTTCACCGCCGCGGTGCTCGGCGGCATCGGCAACATCCGCGGGGCCCTGCTCGGCGGTGTCGTGCTCGGGCTGGTCGAGAACTGGGGCGCCATCTTCTTCGGGTCGGAGTGGAAAGACGTGATCGCATTCGTGATCCTGGTCGTCGTGCTGCTGTTCCGGCCGACGGGCATCCTGGGTGAGTCGTTGCAGCGGGCGCGGGCATGAGCGCCCCGATCGCCCGGTTCCGGTCGGGGCTGGGCAACGTCTCCGACGGGGTGCGCGACTGGTGGGCCGACGCGGCGCCGTGGCAGCGGTGGAGCCTCTACGGGGCGGCGTTGCTGGTCGCGATCGTCGCCCCGCACCCGGTCATCGGCTCGTTCATGTCGCCGTTCACCGACTGGACCTCGCTGCTGTTCAACCCGATCGGCACGTTCGTGCTGCTGGCGATCGGCCTGAACATCGTGGTCGGCCAGGCGGGCCTGCTCGACCTCGGGTTCGTCGCGTTCTACGGCATCGGTGCCTACACCCTGGCCTACCTCGGCACGGTGCACGGCTTTCCGTTCTGGCCGACGCTGATCCTCGGCGTCTTCCTCGCCGCCGTGTCCGGGGTGATCCTGGGGGCGCCCACACTGCGGCTGCGCGGGGACTACCTGGCGATCGTCACGCTCGGGTTCGGCGAGATCGTCCGGCTGGTGGCGCTCAACACCGACGAGCTCGGCGGGGCCCGCGGGATCACCCCGATCCCGCACCCGCCGGACCTGTTCGGCATCGAGTTCCTGCTCGACCCGCTGCCGTACTACTACCTGATCCTCGTGATGATCGTGCTCACGATCGGCTTCTCGGTGCGTTTGCAGCGCAGCCGGGTGGGCCGGGCCTGGACCGCGATCCGGGAGGACGAGGACGCCGCCGAGCTGATGGGCGTGCCGACGTTCCGGTTCAAGCTGCTGGCCTTCGCGATCGGCGCGATGATCGGCGGGCTCGCCGGGGTGGTGTTCGCCGGGAAGGTCATCTTCATCGCCCCGACGAACTTCCCGTTCATCCTCTCGGCCACCATCCTGGCCGCGGTGCTGCTCGGCGGGGCGGGGAACCTGCCCGGTGTCATCCTCGGGGCCTTCCTGATCGCCTGGCTGCCCGAGCGCTTCCGCGGCTTCGCCGACTACCGCATCCTGGTGTTCGGCGCGGCGCTGGTGGCCATGATGGCGTTGCGTCCGCAGGGTCTGCTGCCGTCGCGGCAGCGGCGCGCGGAGATGCAGGAGGGAACCGGGGGAATGGGTTCGCTGGGGGCCGAGGTGCCCCGTCCGGACGACGAGCCGGCGCCCGCCGAGGCGGCACGATGAGCGCGGTCGCCGAGCCGGTGCTCGAGCTCGCCGGGGTGACGATGCGCTTCGGCGGCGTCGTCGCGCTGTCCGACGCCGAGCTCACGGTGCGCGAGGGCGAGATCTTCGCCCTGATCGGGCCCAACGGGGCGGGCAAGACGACCGTCTTCAACGTCGTCACCGGCGTGTTCCGGCCGACGTCGGGGCAGGTGCGTTTCGCCGGGGCGCGCATCGACGGCATGAAGCGGTTCAAGGTCACCAAGGCCGGCGTCGCCAGGACGTTCCAGAACATCCGGTTGTTCCACAACATGACCGCGCTGGAGAACGTCATGGTCGGGGCCGACGCGCACCACCGCACGGGGGCGGTCGGAGCGGCGCTGGCCCTGCCGTGGCACCGCGCCGAGGAGCGCGACGGCCGGGCCCGGGCGCTGGCGCTGCTGGAGTTCGTCGGCATCGGTGGGCGGGCGCAGGAGGCCGCGAAGAACCTGCCCTACGGCGACCAGCGGCGCCTGGAGATCGCCCGGGCGCTCGCCACGAACCCGCGCCTGCTGCTGCTGGACGAGCCCGCCGCCGGGATGAACCCGGCGGAGAAGCAGTCCCTGCAGGCGCTCATCCGCAAGATCCGCGACGACGGGCGCACCGTCCTGCTGATCGAGCACGACATGGGCCTGGTGATGGACATCAGCGACCGGATCGCGGTGCTGGACTTCGGCCAGAAGATCGCCGAGGGGTTGCCGCGTGACGTCCAGCGCGATCCCAAGGTCATCGAGGCCTACCTGGGGGCCCCGAATGCTTCTTGAGGTCACCGACGTCGCGGTGCACTACGGCAAGATCGCCGCGCTCAAGGACGTCACGCTCTCGGTCGGCGAGGGGGAGATCGTCGCCCTGATCGGCGCGAACGGCGCCGGCAAGACCACGACCCTGAAGACTATCTCCGGACTGCGCCCCCTGACCGCCGGCAAGATCGTGTTCGAGGGCCGGGACATCAGCCGGATGCCGGGGCACAAGCGGGTGGGCGCCGGCATCGGACAGGCACCGGAGGGCCGTGGCGTCTTCCCCGGCATGACCGTCCAGGAGAACCTGCTCATGGGCGCCTACGCCCGCAAGGGCAGCGTCACAAAGGAGCTGAACGAGGTCTACGAGCTGTTCCCCCGGCTGGCCGAGCGCAAGGGGCAGAGCGGCGGGACGATGTCGGGGGGCGAGCAGCAGATGGTCGCCATCGGCCGGGCCCTGATGGCGAAGCCGCGGGTGCTGCTGCTCGACGAGCCGTCGATGGGGCTCGCGCCGATCCTCGTGCAGCAGATCTTCACCATCATCGCCGAGATCAACTCCCGGGGCACCACCGTCCTGCTGGTCGAGCAGAACGCCCAGCAGGCCCTCCAGCTCGCCCACCGGGCGTACGTGCTGGAGACGGGCCGGGTCGGCAAGGGTGCGCCCGCGGCGGAACTGCTCGACGACCCGGCGGTGCGCGCGGCCTATCTCGGCGGCGACCTGGACATCGAGGGCGCGGCGGGCGCCGCGCCCTGATCGTGTCGCGACGGCAGACGTCGGAGGGGAACGCTGCCGTTGCGGATGGGCGGGCGTCAGCGGGCCGTGGTCGGCGGCCGGGCGGGCGGGCTCGCCGGTGCGGCGCCCGGGGTGAACCAGGTCGGCTCGGGGTCCGACCGCGGCCGGGGTACGGCGGACGCGGCGGACCGTGACGGCACCACCTGCGGCCCGGGCCGGTCGGGTGGCGGGCTCTGCGCGATCGGGTGCGCGATCGGGTGCATGCTCGGCTGTGCGCTGTGCGCGGGGCGGGCCGACACCGGCCGCGGCACGAGATCGCCGGGCGCGATGCGCCGCAGCCGCCGCCGCGTGCGCGCGACCGTCCGGTCGGAGCCGGTCACCAGCACCGCGACGGCGAGGCGCCCGCCGTGCGGATCCGGCACCGTCCGCACGACGTGGTGCAGACCCGTGCTGTGACTCAGCACCACCTCCGTCGGCGGGCCGAGGCGGTGCAGCCCGGTCAGCGCGTCGACGACGCCGCGGACGAGATCTGCGTGTGCGGCGCCCATCAGTTCCAGGTCCAGCCCGGTCTCCCGGGGGACGTAGGAGTCGAGGGTCATGCCGCTGTCGACGTCCACCAGCACCGCAGCCACGACCGACCAGTCGTCGAGCAGGCGGGCGAGCCGGCTGTGATCCGGCCCGCCCACCCGCAGGTTCAGAGGCATGTGCGTCGCAGGAGAGTGTCAGCGCTGGTTGGCCGGGAAGAACTGCGCATCGGCGCGCGGCGCACCGGCGCCCGGGTGGGCCATGTGGAACTCCTGTTCGATGACGCGCAGGTCGCGCCGCGCCATCGCGAGGTTGGCCTGCGCCCGGTTCAGCACGAGATAGAGGAACAGCTTCTCGTCCGGCAGCCCGCGGATCAGCCGGATCAGGTGGTACTGGGTGTCCAGCGTGATGAGAATGTCCTCGATGCCCTCGCGCAGCCCGAGCTTCTGGATCACCTCGAGCTTGGTGCGCACCACGTCGCTGTTGCCGGGGGCGGCGACGTCAAGGTCGAACTCGGCGCTGCCGCCGCGTGACCCGAGCGACATTCCGCTGTCGTAGTCGACGATGGCGACGGCGAAAGCGCCCTTGATGTTCGCAGCCATGTCCAATGACCGTTCGATATTGCTCACTCGGGCCTCCAAGAGCCTGCCGTCCGCGCGGGGGTGGGCAATGCGCGAAAGGTCGCGGACGGGCGCCGTCAGACCGTAGCGGTAGCGACTCCGGACCGTCGTCGGACGATCGACGAATCGGTCGGGAAGCGCAGTATCGATCAGCCCATACGGCGCAGCCCGGCCAGCAGCCGGCGCAGTGACACCGGATCGCTCAACCAGCCCTGGCGCAGCACGCCTGCGGTTTGGCCGGGTGCGGCCGACATCGGCTCCGCCGCGTTCGACGGGCCTGCGAGCTGGGCGCCGCGGACCCGCCGGGGGAGCGTGGTGCCGTCGGTATGGCGGGGTGTTCCCGGACCGGCGGGGTGCCCGGTGGATGTGGATGGCAGGCCGATCGCCGGCCGGGCCGCGGGCGGCGGGTGGGAGGCGGGCCGTCGAACGGGGGCTGCGACTCCGGGCCCCCGCGCCGGGAGGCCGAGCGGCCGGGCCGCCGCGGCCGGTCGGGTCGGCGCAGCGGCGAGGGGGTGCGGCGCCGGACGCGGCACCGGGATCGGGACGGCGGCGGCGGCGGGAGTGTCGACCGTCGCCGATGCACCCACCGCAGCGAGTAGCGCGTCCCGGAACCCGACCGAGGCCAGCTCACGGCGGGCCAGGGCGGGGTTGGCGTGGCCGCGGCGCAGCCGCAGGTAGACGAGCACCGGCTCGGCCGCCGGCACCTCCACCCGCCGCAGGACGTGGAACCAGCGTCCCGAGGTGATCAGCACGTCCTCGATCCCCGCCGGCGTCGTCCCTGCCGGGAGGGCCTCGGCGGTGCCCGGTTGCTCGTCGAGGGCGCCCGCGGCCACCGCGACGGCGACGACGGCGGACGCCGCCGCGGCCGCGTCCGCGCTGGTCGCGAGCATATGCGCGGACCGGCGGCCGACTATCTCGGCGTGAACCGCTCCGTCCAGTCGCAGCAACCGCCGGAGAATGTCGTCGATTCCGGGCACGCGGCAGTATTGCGTGGCCGTTGTCCGCGCGGTGACCCGGGCGCCATTGCGCCGAATGACGCAACCTCGGGCATTCCGCCGCCGGAACGGTATTGCGCAGTTCCGCCCACCGCGAGTTCCGCCGGCGAGTTCTACCCGTTCCGGGTTCGGCGCGGACGAACTCAGGCTTGCAGGTCCGGGATCCGCTGGCGGCACCGGCGATCCGGTCGGCGTGCCAGCGCTTTCCGCACGAACGGCGACGTTTCGTAACAGGGGTGAGCGCGCGAGCGACGGTGAGGGCGTGGCGGTGGTGGTGCATGGCGTCACCTCTGTTCCGGACGGGCGTCGAGCCGGGCGGCTCGGGCGGAGAGGTAGCGGACCGGGCACAGCCCGCCACCCCCTTCTCGACCGTAGAGCGACCTGTGAACATCTGCGTGATGTTCACAAAGATCTGTAGGTATGCTACGGTCGCCTCGTGAACATCGAAGGCGATCTGCAGACCGCCGCGTGGATCGCGCGCCAGGTCGGGGTGGGTCGCGCCGCCGTCGCCAACTGGCGCAAGCGGTACCCGGACTTCCCGCAGCCCGCGGCGGGCGGGACGAACACCCCGCTGTTCTCCTGGTCCGCGGTCCAGGCGTGGCTCGTCGACACCGGGAAGGCTGGTCAGCTCGTGGCCGCCGGACGCACCGGCACCGGCACCCAGCTCATCAGCGACGCACCATCGCCGCTGGTCCACGACCGGGACCTGTCCACGCTGGAGCCGCGCGAGTTGCTGGCCCGGGTGCTCGTCTCACTGCTCCCGCGCCTCGACGAGAACGACGATGCGGACGAGCCCGTCGTCCTCGATCCGGCATGCCGGGACGCGGCCGTCCTCACGGCGGTCAGCGAGCGGTTCGGCGACCACGTCCGCGTGGCCGCCCAGGCCCCGGACGAGACGGCCGCCGACGCTGTGCGGCCCACGTTCGTCGACGACGTGCGGGTCGGCGACGCGCTGCAGGCCGACCGGTTCGCGGCGTCGCGGGGCACGACCCGGGCGGTGCTCTGCGTGCCGCCTCCGGCGATGCGCCAGTGGCCCGCCGCGGATCTGGCTGCCGACCCGCGCTGGCGTTACGGCCTGCCCGACGCGGCCGACCCGGACCTCGCCTGGGTGCAGCACTGCCTCGCGCACCTGCGCCCGGGCGGGGTGGCCATCGTCGTGGTCTCCCCGGTCACCGGGCAGCGGCCGTCCGGCCGGCACGTGCGCGCGGCGCTCGTCCGGGCGGGGGTGCTGCGCGACGTCATCGCGCTCCCCGACGGGCTGGCCGAGAGCGCCGTCCTGGTCTGGGTGCTGCGCCGCGGCGGGGACGAGCGGTCCGTGCGGATGGTCGATCTGACCGGGCTCGCACCGGCCGACGTACCGCTCGACCATGCGGCGTGGGGGCCGGTGTTCGACGCGGACGATCCCGCGATCGTCCGGTCGGTGCCTCAGGTGGAGCTGCTCGACGGCGACACGCCCCTGGTACCGGCGCGGTACCTGCGCCCCGCGACGTCGCCGGCCGACCTGGGGCCGGTCACGGCCCGCCTGGGCCGGCTCTACGCCGATCTCGCCCGCGCGCTGCCCCGGCCGGCGCCACCCCGGGCGGCCGGTCGGCGGGCCGACGTGACCCTGGCCGAGCTGGAACGGTCGCTGGCGATCACGATCCTGCCCCGCGACGCCACCCCCCGGGCCGGCGACCTGATCTTCCGCACGATGGGCCGCGACCCCGTCGTCGCCGACGGCACCCCCGACGACGAGCGCGGCGTCGCTCAGGTGCTGGAGATCGACCCCGACCGGCTCGACCCGCACTTCGTGGCGATGTTCGTCCGCGCCGACGCCCGCGCCGCGCCCGTCGCCAACACCCACAGCGCCCTGACCCGCGACGACGTGCGCCGCTGCCGGATCCCGCGGATGCCGCTGCCCGAGCAGCGGCGCTACGGCGAGGCGTTCCGGCGGCTGTCGGAGCTCACCGTGGTGGCTGCCCGGCTGGCCGCGGTGACCGACGCCGTCGTCGCCCAGACCGTCCACGGTCTCACCGCCGGTGCCCTCGATCCGGCCGGCCTGGCCATATCGGGCACCATCGAAGCCCCCGAGCACGAGAAGAGAACGCAGTGACCCTGCCCGGTTCCGGCCCCACGCACACGCGGATGGCGAGCGACATCTGGTCGGTCGCCGACCTGCTGCGCGGCGACTACAAGCGCCACGAGTACGGGCGGGTGATCCTGCCGTTCACGCTGCTGCGCCGCCTCGACGCGGTGATGGCCCCGACCCGCGACGCCGTCCGCGCGCGCGACGCGGCGCTGCCGGACATCCAGAACAAGGCCCACCTGCTCCGGGTCGCCGCCAAGCTGGAGTTCTTCAACACCTCGAAGCAGGACTTCACGTCGGTCGCTGCCGACGCCACGGGAGTGGCCAAGAACCTGCGGGACTACGTCAACGGGTTCTCGCCCAACGTCCGGGAGATCCTCGGCCAGTTCAAGCTGGACGAGGAGATCACCCGGCTGGCCGGGTCCAAGCTGCTCTACAAGGTGGTCGGCCGGTTCGCCGAGATGCGGGATCTGGACAAGCTGTCCAGCCACGACATGGGCTACGTGTTCGAGCACCTGATCCGCAAGTTCGCGGAGGACTCGAACGAGACGGCCGGTGAGCACTTCACCCCGCGCGAGGTCATCAAGCTGATGGTGAACCTGCTGATCGCGCCGGACGCCGACACGGTGGCGGGGGAGGGGCAGGTCATCAACATCCTCGACCCGGCGTGCGGCACGGGCGGGATGCTCACCGCGGCCGAGGACCGGATCAAGGCGATCAACCCGAAGGCCGAGGTGTACCTGTTCGGGCAGGAGCTCAACGGGGAGTCCTGGGCGATCTGCCAGTCGGACATGCTGATGAGCGCCCAACGCGGCCGCGTGGCCCTGGGCAACACCTTCAGCGACCCGGCCCACGGCGACAAGAAGTTCGACTACATGCTGGCCAACCCGCCGTTCGGGGTGGAGTGGAAGAAGGTCAAGGACGAGATCGAGTCCGAGGCGGAACTCGGCCACGGCGGCCGGTTCGGCGCGGGCCTGCCGCGGATCAACGACGGCTCGTTCCTGTTCCTGCAGCACATGATCTCGAAGATGGAACCCGTCGAGGGCAAGGGCGCCCGGCTGGCGATCGTCTTCAACGGGTCCCCGCTGTTCACCGGCGCCGCCGGGTCGGGGGAGTCGCGGATCCGGCAGTGGATCCTGGAGAACGACCTGCTGGAGGGCATCGTCGCGCTGCCCGACCAGCTCTTCTACAACACCGGCATCTCCACGTACTTCTGGATCCTGTCCAACCGCAAGGTCAATGCCCTCAAGGACAAGGTGATCCTGCTCGACGCCCGCGACCAGTGGGAGAAGATGCGCAAGAGCCTCGGCGACAAGCGCAAGCAGATCAGCGAGCCCCAGATCGAGCACATCACGAAGACCTATGTCGATGCCCTGGTGGTCGCCGCCGACGAAGCGCACCCCGACCACGCCAAGGTGAAGGTCTTCCGCACCCGCGACTTCGGCTACCACCGCATCACGGTCGAGCGCCCGCTCAAGCAGCGATTCGAGATCTCCGACGACACCCTCGCCGCGCTGGAGAACGCCCGCTCCCTGGCCAAGTGGGGCAGCCGGGATGAGCTGGTCTCGGCGCTGCGCCCGCTCACGGGCACGGTGTGGTGGACGAAGAAGGAAGCCGGCGACGCCCTGCGCGCCGCAGCCCGCACTGCCGGCGTGCTGTGGCCGACCACGGCGTCGGTGGTGAAGGGCATCTGGGGCGCGGTCGCGGTGTCCGACCCGGAGGGTGAGGTGCAGACGGCCAAGGGCGACGTGCTGCCCGACCCCGACCTGCGCGACTACGAGAACGTGCCGCTCGACGAGGACATCGAGGAGTACTTCCAGCGCGAGGTGATCCCGCACGTCTCCGATGCCTGGATTGACTACGGCAAGACCAAGGTCGGTTACGAGATCCCCTTCACAAGGCACTTCTACGTCTACGCCCCGCCCCGACCGCTCGCCGAAATCGACGCGGAGCTGCGGGACCTGGAGGCACAGATCCAGAAGCTGTTGGGGGAGGTGACGGGGTGAGCGCATCCTTTGCGATATGCCGGCTCAAGGCACTCGTCACCTGCCCGGTCGAGAAGTCTGACGGTCGGCCTCGGCCGTTCGTGGGGCTTGAGGACATCGGTTCCGGGACCGGTTCGTTGATTGCCGACGCGCCTCCGGCGAAGGCGGCCCTCGACAGCGTCCTTCACTCGCCCGGCGACGTGCTGTTCAGCAAACTGCGACCGTACTTGGCGAAATCATTCATGGCCACGGAAGTTGGCACCGCAACTGGCGAGCTTCTGGTTCTTCGGCCCCACGAGCGCATCGACCAGCGCTTCCTGCTCTACACGACTCTCTCGTCGCCGTGGCTCGAGTGGGCCGATACCACGTCCTACGGCTCGAAGATGCCCCGCACATCTTGGGAAGCTATGTCAGAGTTCAGGCTTGCTCTTCCGCCGCTCGACGAGCAGCGCCGCATCGCCGACTTCCTCGATGCATATACGGCTGTCTCTGCGAGCATCTCGAGCCATCGTTCTCGGCAGCGCGAACTGCTCCTCGAGCGCCGTTGGCTGGTCCTTCGTCGGGCTATCGGCAACGTCGAAGCCGAGCTAATCCCATTGCGTCGTCTGCTTGACGAGGTCGTCGACGGTCCATTCGGGAGTGCGTTCTCAAGCAATGACTACGCGGACGAGGGCGCGCGGTAGTGCGATTGGGGAATATTGGCTTCTGCGAGTACCGGCACCAGGACCAGGCGAGGATCCCGCAGGATCTCTATCGCAGGTTCTCGCGACATGGCGTTCGTCGAGGCGACATACTAATTGCCGGGCTGGGAGATTCTCGAAATCATGCAGGCCGGGCATGTGTTGCTCCCGAACTAGGTCCGGCGATTGTAAAAGGAAAATGCTTTCGGGCGCGAGCTGTGCCAGGTAAGGCCTCTGCGGAATTTGTAGCTCTAATTCTGTCATCTGACATCGGTGCTATAGCCCTGGAGGGTCGCGGCTCTACTCGATCAATGATAAACCTCGAGATCGTCAAGTCGGCGATCATGCCCATGCCGAGCTATGCGGACCAGGTCGCGATAGCTACCGCGATGGGCCGCGAATGGTCTGCAGCGCGCGCCGCGATTCAGGCATGCGATGATCAATGTCAGCTCCTCGGCGAGCGGCGCCAGGCCCTCATCACCGCCGCCGTCACCGGCCAGATCGACGTCACCACCGCGAGGGGGATCACTTCATGAATCCCGGGGCCCACACCGAGCGGGCGTTCGAGGACCGCGTCGAGTATGAGCTGCTCGCCCACGGCTGGGAGCAGGCCCAGGGCACGTACCGCGCAGACCTCGGGCTCGACACCGGCGAGCTGCTCCGCTTCGTCGGCAGGACGCAGCAGGAGAGCTGGGACAGGCTGATCGAGCTGTACGGCGGCGACCAGCCTACCGCCCAGCGCCAGTTCGCCCAGCGCCTCGCCTCCGAGATCGACACCCGCGGCGTCCTCGACGTGCTGCGCCAGGGTGTCAAGGACAAGGGAGTGCCGATCGATCTCGCCTACTTCCGCCCCGGCCACGGTCCCGAAGAACGTCGACGCCAGGAAGGACCTGGGGTGTTCGTGACGGGCAACGGACGCGGCGAGAACGCCGGCCGATCCGGTGCCAGTACGGTCCGGCGGTGGCGATGACCGGCCCGCCGCTGCCCACCGGCTACGCGGAGCTGCTTGACGAGGTCAAGGCGACGGTGGCGCACGCGCGGTGGCGGGCGCAGCGCGTGGTCAACACCGAGCTGCTCGTCCTCTACTGGCGTATCGGCCACGCCGTACTGCAACGCCAGGAGGCCGAGGGATGGGGCTCCCGGGTGATCGACCGGCTTGCCGCCGATCTGCGCTCCGCGTTCCCGAGATGCGAGGCCTGTCCCGCAGCAACATCTTCTCCATGCGCAGGATGGCGGCCGCGTGGCCCGAAGAGGCGATCGTCCAACAGCCTGTTGGACAGTTGCCCTGGGGCCACGTCACCGTGCTGCTCGACAAGCTCGACGACACCGCCGAGCGTGACTGGTACGCCGCAGCCGCTGCCGAACACGGGTGGTCCCGCAACGTGCTGACGAACCAGATCATGAACCGGCTGCACCAGCGCGCCGGGGCCGCCCCGTCGAACTTCCGTGCACGACTGCCCGCCGCCGATTCGGAACTGGCCCAGCAGTTCACCCGTGACCCCTACGTTCTGGACTTCCTCGACCTCGCCGGTCCCGTCGCCGAGCGCGTCCTGGAGTCCGCGCTCATCGACCGTCTGCAAGCCTTCCTGCTGGAGCTCGGCCACGGATTCGCCTTCGTCGCTCGGCAGTACCACTTCGAGGTCGACGGCGCCGACTTCTTCATCGACCTGCTGTTCTTCAACTGGGCGCAGTCCCGTTTCGTCGTTGTCGAACTCAAGGCGGGTCGTTTCAGTCCCGAGCACGTGGGCCAGCTCGGCTTCTACGTCGCCTGGGTCGAGGAGAACATGCGTGTCCGGGACCGGCACGGCCCGACCGTCGGGATTTTGCTCTGCTCCAGCCGCAGCGACAACGTCGTGCGCTATTCCCTTGCCGGCACCACCTCCCCGTTGGCTGTCGCCGGCTACACCTACGACAGCTTGCCCGCGTCCGCACGCGGCGCCGTGCCCACCGACACCGAGCTCGTCGCCGCGGTCGAGCTGGTCAACAGTGATCCCCCGGATCGCACCGCGGGTTCTACCGAGAAGGGCGGCGACCGATGAGCCCCAGGGCCCACACCGAGCGCGCGTTCGAGGACCGGGTCGAGCACGAGCTGCTGGAGCAGGGGTGGGAGCGGGCGCAGGGCGGCTACCGCCCCGAGCTGGCGCTCGACACCGGTGAGCTGGTGCGGTTCGTCGGTGCCACGCAGCAGAAGAAGTGGGACAAGCTCATCGAGCTGTACGGCGAAGACCAGCCCACCGCGCAGCGGCAGTTCGCCCAGCGCCTCGCCTCGGAGATCGACGCCCGCGGCGTGCTCGGCGTGCTGCGGCAGGGCGTCAAGGACAAGGGCGTGGCGATCGACCTCGCCTACTTCCGCCCCGGCCACACCCTCGCCACCGACGCGCTGCACGACTACCACGCCAACGTCCTCACCGTCGCCCGGCAGTTGCACTACAGCACCCGCGACGCGAAGAAGTCGGTCGACCTCGCGCTGTTCGTCAACGGCATCCCCGTCGCCACCGTCGAACTCAAGAACCCCAACACCGGCCAGGACGTCGACCACGCAATCGCGCAGTACCGCCAGCGCGACCCGAACGAGCTGCTGTTCGCCAAGCGCGCCGTCGTCCACTTCGCCGTCGACCCGGACCGCGCGTTCGTCGCCACCCACCTGCGCGGCGGCGACACCCGGTTCCTGCCGTTCAACATCGGCTCCAACGGCCCCGGGATCAGTGGCGGTGCCGGCAACCCGGACGCCGAGCCCGGCAGCTACGCCGTCGCCTACCTGTGGGAGCAGATCTGGCAGCGCGACAACTGGCTGGAGATCCTCCAGCGGTTCGTGCACGTCGAGGCCCCCGCCAAGAAGGGCGTGAAGACCGACCCGCACACGGCGCCGCGGATCTTCCCGCGCTACCACCAGTGGGACGCCGTGCGGAAGATGGTGGCGCACGCCCGCGCCGAGGGTGCCGGGCGCAAGTACCTGGTCCAGCACTCAGCCGGCTCGGGCAAGTCGAACACCATCGCCTGGCTGGCGCACCGGCTGTCCAACCTGTTCGACGACGCCAACCAGCCGGTGTTCCACAAGACCGTCGTGATCACCGACCGCACCGCGCTCGACCAGCAGCTGCAGCGCACGATCTTCCAGTTCGACCACGAGCCCGGCGTCGTCAAGAAGATCGACGAGGACTCCTCCCAGCTCGCCGCGGCGCTGGACGACGCCACGTCCAAGGTCGTCGTCTCCACGATGCAGAAGTACCCGTTCATCCTGAACAAGATCGCCGGGATGGGCCTGCAGGGCCGCCGCTACGCCGTGATCATCGACGAGGCGCACACCTCCCAGGGCGGCGACGCCGCCGTCCGGCTCCGGCAGGCCCTCGGCGCCAACGCGGCCGCGCGGGAGGACGACGAGGACGAGGCCACCTATCTCACCCGGGTGCGGGGCCGGCAGGCGAACCTGTCGTACTTCGCGTTCACCGCCACCCCGAAGTCGCCGACGCTCAAGCTGTTCGGCACCTGGGACCCGGAGCGCGTCAACCCGCACACCGGCGCGACGGGCATGTTCGTGCCCTTCCACGTCTACTCGATGCGCCAGGCCATCGACGAGGGCTACATCCTCGACGTCCTCGCCAACTACCTGACCTACGAGACCAAGTGGAAGCTGCGCAACGCCGCGGTCGAGTCGGCGATCGGCAACCCCGACGTCGACGAGCGCAAGGCGAAGGCCGCGCTCGTCCGCCTGGCGCTGCGGCACCCGACGTCGCTCGCGCAGATGGCGAAGCTGATCGTCGAGGACTTCCAGGAGAGCATCCAGGCGCGGCTCGGCGGCCGGGCGAAGGCGATGGTCGTCACGAGCAGCCGCCACGACGCGCTGGCCGTCTACCAGGCGATCCGCCGCCACATCGAGGATCGCGGGCTCGGCATCGGCGTGCTCGTCGCGTTCTCCGGCGAGCTGGAGGACGACGCCGTTCCCGGTGTGAAGTTCACCGAGGCCCAGCTCAACGGGTTCGCCGAGAAGCAACTGCCGGACCGGTTCGCCTACACGAAGGCCGACGATCCGAAGGCTGCCGCGCGCGACCAGGAGGAGTACCGGCTGCTGGTCGTCGCGGAGAAGTACCAGACCGGGTTCGACCAGCCGCTGCTGTGCGGGATGTACGTCGACAAGCCGCTCACCGGCGTGACGGCCGTGCAGACGCTGTCGCGGCTCAACCGGATACACCCGCTCAAGTCCCAGAACGACGTGCGAATCCTCGACTTCGTCAACGGCGCCGCCGCGATCCAGAAGGCGTTCGAGGACTGGTTCGAGACCACCATCACCGAGGAGGCCGACCCCAACCTGCTCTACGACAAGCAGCGCGAGGTCATGGACTACGGCCTGCTCGCGGCGTCGGAGATGGACGCGTTCATGCGGGTTCTTGGTGAGCCCGTCGGCGGGTCCGGTGCCGAGAAGAAGATCCACGCCAAGCTGCACGGGTTCCTGGAACCGGCGCTGGACCGGTTCGCCGCGCTCGACACCGACGACGAGCGCGAGAACTTCCGCGGCTCGTTGCAGGACTACGTCCGCGCCTACGGGCTGCTCGCGCAGGTCATCGACTGGGGCGACCCGGACCTGGAGCGGCTCTACCAGTTCGGCCGCATCCTGCTGATCCGGCTCCCCGGTCGGCCGTCGACCGCGGTCGACACCGGTGACGCCGACCTGTCGCACTTCAGGATCGAGTTCACCGGGCAGCACAACGTGTCGCTCTCGGCCGTCGGTGACCGTGACGTCCGTGGGCACGCCGCCGACGGCGGCATCCGGAAGGACCCGGAGCTGGTCCCGCTGTCGGCGGTGATCGCCGAGCTCAACGACCGCTTCGGGCTCGGGCTGGGCACCTCCGACGAGATCCTCGTCTACCAGCAGGTCAAGAGCCTGGTGGAGGACACCTCGATGCAGCAGATCGCGCTGATGAACGACGAGGAGCGGTTCGGGCAGGTCGCCGACGACCGGCTCGACGACATCGTCGCCGAGAACGCCGAGCGCAACACCGACTTCGTCAAGAACTACTTCGACAACCCCGACTTCGCGGCGATGGTGAAGGAGGCCGCGCGCAAGCGGGCCTACCGGATCATCACCGAGCCGGTGCGGGACGAAGCGCTCGCGAGACTCCGGGCGGAGATGGATCGGGAGACGATGAGGTGACCGAGCCCGGGGGGGAGCTGGTCGTCTACCGCAGCGACGACGGGCGCACGCAGGTCCAGTTGCGGGCGGTGCGAGGGACCGTATGGCTCACGCAGGCCGAGATCGCCGATCTCTACGCCACCTCGGTGTCGAACGTCGCCCACATCATGCGGCGGATCCTCGACGACAGCGAAGTGACCCAGGCAACTATTGACTCTGAGTCAAGGGTTCGAGCTGAGGGTTCCCGCCAGGTCCAACGCGAGATCAAGATCTACAACTTGGAGATGATCCTCGCCGTCGGCTACCGGGTGACGACACCGCGAGCGGTGCAGTTCCGGCAGTGGGCGACCACGGTGCTGCGCGAGTACCTCGTCAAAGGCTTCGTGCTCGACGATCGCCGGCTCAAGGACCCCGGCGGCACCGACTACTTCGACGAGCTGCTCGAACGCATCCGCGACATCCGCGCGTCGGAGAGGCGGTTCTACCAGAAGGTCCTCGACATCTTCGCCACGAGCGTCGACTACGACAAGGCGTCGGCGACGGCTCGCACGTTCTTCGCGACCGTGCAGAACAAGCTGCTCTACGCCGTCACGGGTCGCACCGCCGGCGAGCTGGTGATGCAGCGGTGCGATCCGGCGGCGCTGAACCTGGGGCTGACGAGCTGGGCGGGGACGCGCGTCCGCAAGCGAGACGTCGACATCGCGAAGAACTACCTCACCCAGGAGGAGATCACCGAGCTCAACCGGCTGACCACGAGGTTCCTCGACGACGCGGAGGACCGCGCCCGCCGACGCCGCGAGACCACGATGGCCGACTGGGTCGCCATCACCGACCGGTTCCTGACCTTTGCCGAGCGCGATGTACTGACCGGGCCCGGCTCGGTGTCCGCTGCCTCGCTCAAGGAGATCGCCGGAGAGCGCTACGCGGAGTTCGACCGGCGGCGCCGCGCCGAGGATGCCGAGTCTGCCGCCGCGCAGGAATGGGACGACCTGCGTGCGCTGACCGCGATCGAGCGCCCGGACGACGACCGGTGACGGCGGAGCGGTTGCTGGGCGGGCGCTACCGGGTCGACGCGCTGCTCGGCCGCGGCGGGATGAGCGAGGTCCACCACGGCTACGACGAGCGCCTCGACCGTCCGGTGGCGATCAAGATGCTCCGCCAGCCCACCGGCGATGTCGCCGGCGACAGCCCCGAAGCCCTGGAGCTGCTCGACGCGCAGCAGCGCGACCGGGCCCGCTTCCTGCGGGAGATCCGCACCGCAGCGCGGCTCGAGCACCCTGGCACTCCCGCCGTCTACGACACCGGGGTCGACGACGACACCGGCCGGATCTGGCTGGTCATGCAGCTGCTGCGCGGATCGACGCTGGAAGCGGTTCTCGACCGCACCGAGTTCGACACGGCCCCGCCCGACGTGGCCTGGGCGGCCGCGATCGGTGCGCAGATCGCGGCGGTGCTGGCGGACGTGCACCGCGTCGACATCGTCCACCGCGACATCAAGCCCGCCAACGTGATGATCGTCGACGGCGGGCTGGTCAAGGTCCTCGACTTCGGCATCGCGATCCTGCGTGGTGCGGGAGCCCTGCCGCGCCTCACCCAGGTGGACCGCACGGTGGGTACCCCCGTCTACATGTCGCCCGAGCAGCACCTCGGCCGGGCCGTCACGGCGGCGTCGGACGTTTACTCACTCGGCTGCCTGCTCCACGAGCTGCTCGTGGGCGACGCGCCCTACCTGGCGACGGCGAACACCCCGCTGCGGGCCCACCACCTGCAGTCACCCGTGCCCTCGGCCCGCACCGTCCGGTCCGATGTGCCCGAGGCGTTGGACGCGCTGGTGGCCGCGATGCTCGCCAAGGAAGCGGACGCGCGACCGTCGGCCGAGCAGGTGTACGCGACGCTTGCGCCCCTGGTCACCGGCCCGGTGGCGGCCGAGGGAGGCGACCGAGACCCGACCCGGCCCTTCCGCACCCCGCTGCTCGCCCCTCCCCCCCGTCGTGCACCGGCCGGTGTCGGCCCGCCGATGACCGACGAGGAGTTCGAACGGATCCCCGCCGAGGTCGGGGCACTGATGGCTGCCGGTGACAGCGCCGACGCCGTGCACTTGCTGGAGGCAGGGTTGGAGCGCTCCCCGGACGGCTCCTACTTCGCTCTGGACCTCCGCCGGATGCTCGGCCACACGCTGTTCTACGTCGGCGAGCACCGGCGGGCCGCCGGACTGCTCGACTCCGCCGGAGCGGAGTACCGGTCACGTGGACTTCCCCCGTCGCACCGGCTCGTCGTCGACTGCGCCTACCACGCGGGGCACGCCTACGCCGAGATCGGTGAGCCGGCGCGAGCGATGTCCCACCTGCGCTTCTACCTGCAGAACGTTGACGAGTCCGAGAGCACGGACCAGGTGTTGGAGAGCCGCTTCGTGATCGCGCAGATGCTGGCGTCCGATGACCGGGCGGACGAGGCGCTCGCAGAGCTCGACGCCATCCGCCCCGCATTCCGTGCGGTGTACGGGGATGCGTCCACCCACGTCCGAAACCTGGAACGGCAGATGAACCGGCTACGGGCTTCGTCGAACGACACCTGAACGTGTAAGCGCGATCGCTCCGGTGATCGCCGTTCCTCCGGTTCTGTGAAAGCGGGGTCGTCTCATCGGCGTACTGGGTCGCCGAGAACGAGGAACTCGCTCAGGCCGTGTTCGGGCTCGCCGCGCGTCACGACCCTTCGTTGGTCGGGGCCGCGTCCTTCGGCCGGCACGGCGAGCGGAGATCTCGGAACCACGCGCACGCCTGGAGAAGGCGAGATGGTCGCCCAGCCGGACACAACGTCTGCTCCACGAGCTGTGGACGCGGAACGGAGCGCCACTGGATCCCAGCGACGAGGTGAGACGCCACCCTGCTGCGTACCTCAGCTCGGACCTCGACCGCTGCGAGTCCCTTGTGGCCGGGTCTCGCGGTGCAGGCAGGTGAGCTTAGCGGTGCAGGTTCGAGTGCCCCGCTCGTCGACGATGACGATCTCGCTGGTGGACGTCGAGCGACCAAGGTGGACCAGGCGGGCCGTGCCGGTGACGAAGCCGTCGGTGGCCGAGCCGTGGTGGGTGCAGGCCAGCTCCAGCCCCACCGGGAACCGCTCGGGCAGCACGTTCAGCGCGGAGAGGACCGAGCCGAGCGTCTCGGCCAGCACGGCGTTCGCGCCCCCGTGCAGCAGTCCGAACGGCTGGCGGTTGCCCGCTACCGGCATCCGTCCGACGACCTCGTCGAGGGTGGTCGTCAGCAGCTCGATCCCCATCCTCTCGGGAAGCTGCTCGGCGCGCAGGTGGTCGGGCATGGCTGGGAGGTCTTCGGGGTCGATCGGCACCTGCGCACCCTACGGGCGGTGGGTGACGAAGACGGCGGTGCCGGGGAACAGCGCCCCGCGCAGCGGCGACCACTGGCCCCACACCGTCTCGCGGCCCTGCGCCCATTCCGGCTCCACGAGGTCGTCGAGCACGAGCCCCGCGGTGACGACGTCGCGCACCCGGTCCCCGAGGGTCCGGTGGTGCTCGACGTAGGTCGCCGCGCCGGCGGCGTCCACCTCGACGTAGGGCGTGCGGTCGAAGTAGGACTGCACGACGGTGAGCCCGTCCGGCCCGGGATCGTCGGAGAACATCCAGCGCATGGGGTGGTTGACCGCGAACACCCAACGCCCGCCCGGCCGCAGCACCCGCGCGACCTCGCGCATCACGCGCTCCGGATCGGCCACGAACGGCACCGCGCCGTACGCGGAGCAGGCGAGGTCGAAGGACGCGTCGGCGAACGGCAGCCGCGCTGCGCCGGCCTGGACGAGCGGCACCTCGATTCCGGTACGCCGGCCGAGCTCGGCGGCGTGCCGCAGCATCGCACCGGACAGGTCCAGGCCCACGGGCACGGCGCCCCGGGCGGCCAGCCAGCGCGCACACGGAGCCGTCCCGCACCCGATCTCGAGCACCCGGCGGCCGCGGACGTCACCGAGCAGCCGCGCGTCCGCCTCGCGCAGCCCTTCGGGTCCCCAGAGGAAGTCCACCTCGCCGATGTCGGCGCCGTGTTCGGCCAGGTAGTCGTCGGCGTCGGCGTCCCACCAGGCCCGGCTGGCGCGCTGCGACTCGGCGGCGCCGACGGCGCGCCGCGCCACCCCCGCGGTACCCAGGAGTCGTTCGGCGCTCGCGCCCGGACCGGCCGGCTCGTCATGGCTGCTCATCGGCCTGATCGTCGCGCACCCGGCGGTGCGGGACCCGATTGCCCGGCTGATCGAACCCCGCGTAGCATGACGAAAGCACCGTGGTCAACGTCGCCGGTTCGTCGCGCGCTCCGCCCCACGGCTCGCACGACGATCAACGCTCGCACGACGATCAGCACAGATGATCAACACAGCTACAGGATCGGCCCACGATTGCGGGTGACGTCACCACGTCACGAAGAACCACCACACACACCGACATGACCACATCCATTACCGGAGCACCCCACTACATGTCCACCGACACCACCGGCATCGCCCCCGCCTCGACCACGCCGCAGGTCGCCGTCAACGACATCGGGTCGGAAGCGGACTTCCTCGCCGCCATCGACCTGACGATCAAGTACTTCAACGATGGCGACATCGTCGAGGGCACCATCGTGAAGGTCGACCGTGACGAGGTCCTCCTCGACATCGGCTACAAGACCGAGGGGGTCATCCCCTCGCGCGAGCTGTCGATCAAACACGACGTCGATCCCGCCGAGGTCGTGTCCGTCGGGGAGTTCGTCGAGGCCCTTGTCCTCCAGAAGGAGGACAAGGAGGGCCGGCTGATCCTGTCCAAGAAGCGCGCGCAGTACGAGCGCGCCTGGGGCACGATCGAGGCTCTCAAGGAGGCCGACGAGCCGGTCGAGGGCACGGTCATCGAGGTCGTCAAGGGTGGCCTGATCCTGGACATCGGGCTGCGCGGCTTCCTGCCGGCGTCGCTGGTCGAGATGCGCCGCGTGCGCGACCTCCAGCACTACGTCGGCCGCAAGATAGAAGCCAAGATCATCGAGCTCGACAAGAACCGCAACAACGTGGTCCTGTCGCGGCGCGCGTGGCTCGAGCAGACGCAGTCCGAGGTGCGCAGCGAGTTCCTCAACCAGCTCGCCCGCGGCCAGGTGCGCAAGGGTGTCGTGTCGAGCGTCGTCAACTTCGGGGCGTTCGTCGATCTCGGCGGGGTCGACGGCCTGGTGCACGTCTCCGAGCTGTCCTGGAAGCACATCGACCACCCGTCCGAGGTCGTCGAGGTGGGTCAGGAGGTCACGGTCGAGGTGCTCGACGTGGATCTCGACCGCGAGCGCGTGTCGCTCTCGCTCAAGGCCACGCAGGAAGACCCGTGGCGCCTCTACGCCCGCACCCACGCGATCGGGCAGATCGTGCCGGGCAAGGTCACCAAGCTGGTGCCGTTCGGCGCGTTCGTCCGTGTCGAGGAGGGCATCGAGGGCCTGGTGCACATCTCCGAGCTGGCCGAGCGCCACGTGGAGATCCCCGAGCAGGTCGTGCAGGTCGGCGACGACGCGATGGTCAAGGTCATCGACATCGACCTCGACCGGCGGCGCATCTCGCTGTCGCTCAAGCAGGCCAACGAGGGCATGACGGCGGAGTCCGAGTTCGACCCCACCCGCTACGGCATGGCCGCCGAGTACGACACCGAGGGGAACTACATCTACCCCGAGGGCTTCGACGTCGAGACCGGCGACTGGCAGGAGGGCTTCGAGGCCCAGCGCGAGGCGTGGGAGAAGGAGTACGCGGAGGCGCAGGCCCGCTTCGACCAGCACATCTCGCAGATCAAGAAGGCAGCAGAGGCCGACGCCGAGGCCGGCACGGATGGCGCGCCCGCGAACTACTCGTCGCAGGCCGAGGTCCCCGCGGAGTCGGGCGGATCGCTGGCCAGCGACGAGCAGCTCGCCGCCCTGCGGGAGAAGCTTTCGGGCGGCGCCTGACCTCGCGGTCGGCGGCGACCCACCGAGCGGCCCCGGCCTCCACACGCCCCGGCCTCCACACGCCCCGGCCTCCACACTGTGGAGGCCGGGGCCGCTCGCTCCGCCGGGCGCCCCGGCCGTTCGGGTGGCGCGCCGAGGAAGCCATCCCCCGACCGGACGGCTCCAGGTCACGATCGCGCGGCGGTGAGTGACGTCCGGCCCTGCCCGTCCTACCTTGGTGGCGTGCGGGGGGCGGGACGGGCGAGAGCGCGGCGGACCGCGGCGTGGCTGCTCCTCGCGATGGCAGCCTCGGTCTGCGCAGCGTGCACGACGACCGCGTACGAGGTGCCGGTACCCACGTTCCCCGGCCCGCCGCGGATCGCGGGGGCGGCCACCGCCGGCGACGCCGCCCTCGCGGACTGCGAGCAGGTGCTGCCCGTCGCCGACCTCGTCGCGCTGCTCGGCCTGCCGCTCGAGTCGGTCACCGTGCGCACGATCGTCGGTGTCCCCGAACCGTCGGTGGGCCGCGTCGAGCGGATCGCCTGCCGCTACACCGGTTCGTCGGGCCGGGCGCGCGGCATGCCGCTGCTCGAGCTGAACGCGGCCCGCTACGTCGACGCCGCCTCGGCTTCCCGGCAATGGCGGATCAACGCCGCGGCCGAGGACGGGCCGCGCCGAACCCTGGCGCTCGGCACCGCGCCCGGCATGCTCGTCGAGCGCGCGGGCGAGGCACTGTTCACCGTGGTCGACCGCGACGTGGCGCTGACGATCACGCTGCCGGCCAGGGCGCCTCGGGCACCGCAACGTACGGCCGCCGACACCCTCGCCGACCTGGCGTTGCGGGTGCTCGCGGCCGTCTCGCCCGCCGAGGTGGCAACCGGGCAGCGGGCGGCCGCCGGATAGCGTGACCCTGTGCTGCGCATCGGGCTGACCGGCGGAATCGGATCCGGCAAGTCCACGGTCGCGCGCCGGCTGGTGGCCCACGGCGCGGTGCTGGTCGACTCGGACGTGCTCGCCAGGGAGGCCGTCGCGGCCGGGACCGGGGGGCTCGCCGCGATCGTCGAGGAGTTCGGTCCGCAGGTGCTCGATGCGTGCGGTGAGCTCGACCGGCCGGCGCTCGCGGCGATGGTCTTCGGCGATGCGCAGGCGCGGCAGCGGCTCAACGCGATCGTCCATCCCCGGGTGCGCGCTCGATCGGCGGAGCTCGTCGCCGCCGCGCCGGCCGGCGCCGTCGTCGTGCAGGACGTGCCGTTGCTCGTCGAGGGGGAGATGCAGGCGACGTTCCCGCTGGTCGTGGTCGTGCACGCCGATGTCGAGCTGCGGGTGCGACGCCTGGTGCGGGACCGGGGGACAACCGCCCACGAGGCCCGGTCCAGGATCGCCGCCCAGGTGGGCGACGACGAGCGGCGAGCCGCCGCCGACGTGTGGCTCGACAACGGCGGCTCGCCCGCCGACCTGGTGGCCGCGGTCGACACCCTGTGGGACGGGCGACTCGTGCCGTTCGAGGAGAACCTGCGCCTGCGGCGGGCGGTGCAGGCACCTCCGGAGCGGGTGGCGGCCGATCCGGGCTGGGCCGGGCAGGCCGAGCGGCTGCGCGCCCGGGTGCTGGCGGCGGCGGGCGGCCGCCTGGCAGGGGTGGCGCACGTCGGGCCGACGGCCGTGCCCGGCCTGCCCGCCCGGGATGTCCTCGCGCTGGTCGCCGTGGTCGATAGGCCCGCCGCCGTGCGCGAGCCGCTGGCGGAGATGGGGTTCCCGTTCGTCGAGGCTTCGGACGGAATCCGGTTCGGCTCCGCCGATCCGGGACGCCCGGTCGACCTGCGGTGCTACCCGGTCGAATCGCCCGAGTGGCGTACGGCACTCGCCGTGCGTGACTGGCTGCGCGCGGACGACGCTGCGCGAACGGAGTACCGTGGTCTTGCGGATTGCGACGGTGGTTCGCCGAACACCACCGAATGGTGGAACCATGTTCGTCCTCGTGTGGACGCGTGGGCCGCATCAACCCGGTGGTCGCCGTCGTTGACCGAGTGAGCCGATCCCAGAGAACCGTCCGTGGTAACGGAGCCGACGCGATGCGCGATGAGGTGTCAGGGCCAGCCGTGCCCGCGCCGGACGAAGCGCGAGACGGCGTGCCCGAGACCGGAGATTCTGTCGGGGAGGGCGGGGCGGTGAGGACTGCGGTGCGCGAGCTCGGGCCCACGGGCGTCCCCGGGCAGGAGACCGTCGCCGAGCGAGCGGACGAGCAGGTCGGCCCGACCGACGCCGGCGCGGGGGATGGCACCGTGAACGGCGACGAGCAGCTCACGAGCCCCGATGGTGCTGCGCCGCCCGCCGACGCACCGCCGGCCGATGCCCCCCCCGCCGACGGACCGCGCGGGGAGGGGCCGTCCGGGGACGCGCTGCCCGAGGAGGCGCTGCCCGAGGAGGCGCCGTCCGAGGGTGCCCTGCATGAGAACGTGCTCCCCGGCCGGGCAGGTGCCGCGCACGACACCGGCCCGGATCCCGACTTCGGCACTCCTGGCGATCGCGCTGCAGCCGAACCCGCGCCCGCAGCATCGCCGACCGCCGCCGGCGAGGGTGACTCCGAGGAACCCGGCGCAGCCGGACGCAACGTCGTCGCGCGGGCAGTCGCCGATCAGGCCGACGGTGAGCAGACCGACGTCGCGCTGCCCGTCGTCTCCGCTGCGATCGTCGAGCGACCCCGTCCCGCGCCTCCGCAGGCGGCCGCCGCAGACGCCGCTGCCGCAGACCCCGCCGCTGCAGACCCCGCCAGTCCGTCCGGCGACGCAGGTGGCGTCGACGAGCTCACCACCGACGTCCCGGCAGCGCCGCAACGCGGCCCTGGCACTGGATTCGCCGAGGTCACCAGCACCTACGTGGTGCAGGATGCGCCGTCCGAGCTGTCGCCGTCCGAGCTGCGCGTGGATTTCGGTGCGCACCTGGAGGCCAACTACCAGCGGCTCGTCGCGCAGATGTACGCGATCACGCTGAACCCGGACGAGGCGCACAGCGCCGTCCAGGACGCCTACTCGCGCGCCTGGCGCAACTGGGCCGTGATCGGCCGCTCTGCCGATCCCACGGGCTGGGTACGGCGTGTCGCGGTCCGCACCACCATGCGCGGCTGGCGGCACGTCCTGGCCCGCTTCGGGCTCGCCCGCTCCGTGCCGCCGGTCGCCGAAGGCCTCGACGAACGCACCACCGCGCTGCTGACGGCGTTGCGGGAGCTCCCGGCCGCCGAACGGCGCAGCGTCGTGCTGTTCCACATGGCTGGCCTGTCGGCCGGCGAGATCGCGGCCGTCGAGCAGGTGTCGCCGACCACGATCAGCACCCGACTCGACCGTGCCCGGCGGGTCGTCATCGGCGGCGACAGCGCCGATCTGCTCACCGGCGCCATCCAGCTCCCCGGCGTGGTGCTCGAAGACGACCGCGGTTACGTCGACGAGATGTCGATGCCCACCACGTTGCCACCGGTCGACCGTGCGCCCCACCTCGACGACCGCTGGGAGCGCGTGGGTACCTGGAACGGAGGCCCGGACGGGTCGTGGCTCGTCTCGGAGGCTCCGCCCTGGGACACACCGAACTCCGACCCCTGGCCTGGTCGCGACGTGTCGCGGTCCGACAGGCGTGCCGCGCCCGCCGGTGACGACCAGGTCACGGCCGCTGCCGCAGGCGCGGAGGTCGGTAACGATCTCCGCGCGGCCGCCGACGACAGGTCGTGGGGCACCGCCGAAGGCGACGCTCCGCTCGACGAGTTCGACACGGTGGACCCGGACGGGACGACGGTCGCCACCGCAGGCCGCGCACCCGGCTCGGTGCGCGGGCGGTCGGAGGAAGGCACGAGTTCGGTGGCAGGTACCGAGGGCGACAGCGAGGACAGACGATGAGCGCCGGCTTCGACCGCATGACCGACGATTTCCGCTGGCTCGACGACGCGCTGTCGGCGGGCGTCACGATGCCGGCGGTGGACGCCGTCATCCGGCGCGCCGGCACGCTCAACCGCGCCAGCACCGCCGCCGCGGCCGCGGTACTCACGGTGGGGGCGCTGGGCACGGTCACCGCGTTCGCGCAGGCCGCGGCTCTGAGCGACGAGGCCAACGCGACCGAGCTCGTGGCCGAGGGCCCCGATGCCGGGCCACCGTCCGCGGCGCAGCCGACGTTCCCCCTGTTCGCACTGCCCCTGCCCGCGCCGATGGTCGCCCCGCCCCCGCCCCCGCCGCCGCCTTCGCCGCCGCGTCCGGCGGTGCGTGCGGCCCCGAAGGTGCAGGAGGCCCCCCCCGCTGACGAGCCCGCGGTCGTGCAGGAGCGGCCGGCGCCGCAGCCCGAGGATGACGGTGACGACGAGCCCGAGCAGCCCCGGGACACCGGCTCCGGCAGCGGTGGGTCCGGTAGTGGTGGCTCCGGCAGCGGTGGGTCCGGCAGCGGTGGGTCCGGCAGTGGTGGCTCCGGTGGGGAGGGCTCCGGCGGCGACGGCTCGGGCGGGGACGGCTCCGGCGGGGACGAGACCGGTGGCGACGGCTCCGGCGGCGACGGGTCCGGTGGGGACGGCGACGGCGACGGCAATCCCACGCCTCCGACGACGACCCCTCCGCCACCGCCGTCCGTGACGCCGCCCACGCCGGTCACGCCGCGGATCAACCCGGGTGACCTCATCCCTCGTGGTGGACTGTCGGTTCCGCTGCCCGAGAACCTGCCGCCCGGTGTCCAGGAGCTGCTCGAGGAGCAGCTCAACCGGGACGACTGATCCCGGTCAGCGCCTGTCGCGGCCGCCAGGTCAGGCTGATGCCCAGGGTGGCGAGCCAGGCGTCGAGATCGTCGCCGTGCGTGGCGAGGCCGGCCACGGCGGCGTGCGTCGAGTGCAGCGCTGCCTGCGCGGAAGCCGGGTCGACGAGACCGGCCGCGACGGCCCCGACGAACTCGTCGACGTCGATCACCGTGGTGTCGCGCGCGGTGCGCACGACGATATCGAGGTAGTGATCGGTGAGCGTCCATCGCTCGCCGACCCGTTCGATCGTGCACACGTCGAGGTAGAAGTCCTGGTCACGCTCGTGCCCCGGGTTCCACCACCAGTCGCTGACGCAGAGCCCGAGATCGGGGAGCAGCCACGACTCGATCCAGTGCGCGGTCGGCCGCGCGACGATGGCGCGGCTCATGTAGAGGCCGAACGGAGTCACGCGGTAGGCGTCGACCGGCCGCACGATGCCCTTGTTGTCGACGTTCACGCGGCCGGGCACGTCGAACGTCGAGATCTTCGGCGGATGCACGCCGGCATCCTCGCACCATCGTGGCGACGTTCGGCGTCGCCGGGAAGTGTCGGGGGCCGCTCGTACAGTGGTGGACGTGGCATTCGCGACCGAGGTTCCTGGCAGCGCCGCCGTCCCCGGCGATCCCGACGTTCCGCTGGCGCACTCGGAGCACCGGCCGGTCGGCGAGATCCCGCGCACCGGTGGGCGGTTCGAGGTGGTCAGCGACTACGAGCCCGCGGGTGACCAGCCGGCCGCGATCGTCGAGCTGGAGCGGCGCATCACCGGCGGCGAGCAGGACGTCGTGCTGCTGGGCGCCACGGGCACCGGCAAGTCGGCCACCACGGCGTGGCTGATCGAGCGGCTCCAGCGGCCCACGCTGGTGATGGCGCCGAACAAGACCCTCGCCGCCCAGCTGGCCAACGAGCTGCGCGAGATGTTGCCGCACAACGCCGTCGAGTACTTCGTGTCGTACTACGACTACTACCAGCCCGAGGCGTACATCGCGCAGACCGACACCTACATCGAGAAGGACTCGTCGATCAACTCCGACGTCGAGCGGCTGCGCCACTCGGCCACGCACAACCTGCTGTCCCGGCGCGACGTGGTGGTGGTGGCGTCGGTGTCGTGCATCTACGGCCTGGGCACGCCGCAGAGCTACCTCGACCGCTCGGTGAAGCTGGAGGTCGGCGCCACGGTGGAGCGCGACGCGCTGCTGCGCGCGCTGGTCGACGTGCAGTACCTGCGCAACGACATGGCGTTCAACCGCGGGACGTTCCGGGTCCGCGGCGACACCGTGGAGATCATCCCGGCGTACGAGGAACTGGCGATCCGCATCGAGTTCTTCGGCGACGAGGTCGAGGCGCTCTACTACCTGCACCCGCTCACCGGCGACGTCGTCCGCCAGGTGACGGACCTGCGCATCTTCCCGGCCACGCACTACGTCGCCGGGCCCGAGCGCATGGAGCGCGCGGTGCGCGACATCGAGGCGGAGCTGGCGCAGCGGCTCGCGGAGCTGGAGCGTCAGGGGAAGCTGCTGGAGGCGCAGCGGCTGCGGATGCGCACCCAGTACGACGTCGAGATGATCCGTCAGGTCGGGTTCTGCTCGGGCATCGAGAACTATTCGCGCCACATCGACGGCCGTGGTCCCGGCTCGGCGCCAGCGACCTTGCTCGACTACTTCCCTGACGACTTCCTGCTCGTCATCGACGAGTCCCACGTCACCGTGCCCCAGATCGGCGGCATGTACGAGGGCGACATGTCGCGCAAGCGCAACCTCGTCGACTTCGGGTTCCGGCTGCCGTCTGCGGTCGACAACCGGCCGCTGACCTGGGAGGAGTTCGCCGACCGGATCGGGCAGACGGTGTACCTCTCCGCCACACCGGGGGACTACGAGCTGCGGCGCGCCGGCGGCGAGTTCGTCGAGCAGGTCATCCGGCCGACCGGGCTGCTCGACCCGCAGGTCGTGGTCAAGCCGACCAAGGGCCAGATCGACGACCTCGTGCACGAGATCCGCGAGCGCGCCGGACGTGACGAACGGGTGCTGGTCACGACGCTCACCAAGAAGATGGCCGAGGATCTCACCGACTACCTCCTGGAGCTGGGAATCCGGGTGCGTTATCTGCATTCGGAGGTCGACACCCTGCGGCGGGTGGAGCTCCTGCGCCAGCTGCGGCTGGGGGAGTACGACGTGCTGGTGGGCATCAACCTGCTCCGCGAGGGGCTCGACCTGCCGGAGGTATCCCTGGTCGCGATCCTCGACGCCGACAAGGAGGGCTTCCTCCGTTCGGACAAGTCCCTGATCCAGACGATCGGGCGGGCCGCGCGCAACGTCTCGGGTGAGGTGCACATGTACGCCGACAAGATCACCGACTCGATGCGGCACGCGATCGACGAGACCGACCGGCGCCGCGCCAAGCAGGTCGCCTACAACGAGGCGAACGGCCTGGACCCGCAGCCGCTGCGCAAGAAGATCGCCGACATCCTCGACCAGGTCTACAGCGAGGCCGCGTCGATGTCGGAGGGCGAGGTGCCCGTCGGCGGCTCGGGGCGCAACCAGTCGCGGGGCAAGCGGGCGGCGGGGGAGCCGGGCCGGGCGGCCAGCTCGGGCATCGTGTCGGGGCGCGACACCTCGGCGATGCCGCGGGCCGAACTGGCCGACCTCGTCCAGCAACTGTCCGACCAGATGCTGGCCGCGGCGCGCGACCTGCAGTTCGAGCTGGCGGCGCGGTTGCGCGACGAGATCGCCGACCTCAAGAAGGAGCTGCGGGGCATGGACGCTGCCGGCATCAGGTAGCCGACGCCGTCGACGACGTGTGGCATGATGTGTGGCGTGGTGAAGACGACCCTCTACCTCCCTGAGGAGCTGAAGGCTCGCCTCGAGCAGGTCGCTCGCCGTGAGGGGCGGTCCGAGGCGGACCTCGTCAGGGAGGCGTTGACGGAACTCGTCCGGAGGCGCATCCCGCCCAAGCCTCGCGGAGCGCTCGTCGACTCGGGCGACCCCGACTGGGCAGCTCGCGCGGACCAGGATCTGAGCGGGTTCGGTACATGATTCTGGACACGAGCGGTGTTCTCGTGTTCCTGGACGCAAGTGCTCGTGACCGGTCGATCGTGCAGAAGCTGATCGACGAGGAGCGCGGACCGCTCCTGTTGTCGCCGTTCGTTCTAGCCGAGATCGACTATCTCGTGACGAGCCGCTTCGGCGCGGCGTCCGCCCGCGGGTTTCTCGGCGACGTCGCCGCCGGCGCGTACGAACTCGTGTCGATGAGTTCGGACGACGTCCGCGCTGCCTGCGCGGTCCTTGATCGGTACCGCGACCTCGACGTCGACCTCGCCGACGCGTCGTCGGTCGTGATCGCCGAGCGGTACGGTGACGACGACATCCTCACCCTCGACCAGCGGCATTTCCGCGCCATGACGCGCGGTGACGGACGCCCTTTCCGGCTCCTGCCCGCCGACGCCTGATCCGCGGTCGGGTCTCGACGGGCGTGGTCGAGAACCGGCTCAGGGGGCGCCGCACGCGGGTGGGGTGGGCCCGGCCAGCTCCACCGTCAGCCGGCGCAGCAGGGTGCCGGCACGCCCGATGCGGATCGTGCTCGCGAGCCCGACGAGCTGGGGAGCCAGGAGAACCTGCACCCCGGGCTCGACGGCGATCCGGAGGTACGGCGCGAGGTTGCGACCCCGCAGGTAGGTGCCGACCGACACCTCGGCGATCTTGCCTCAACCGGCGGGACGGATGTAGTCGACGACGACCGCCCCGCCCTTCCGGCGGATGAGTTCCTCAGCCTCGACCGTCAGCTCGATCCGCATGTCGTCTCCTCCGGGGTCCGCCACATCGGACATCGTCGCGCAGCGCGGCTCGGGCGTGGGCGGTGGGTGCGGCGGCGGCCGTCGCGAGCCGCGGCGGGCGAGCGGCTACCGTGGCTCCGGGTCACGAGGCGTGGGAGAGGGGCAGGCTTGGCGGGCGTCGAGGCATCCGAGGTCCCGGCGGTCGCCGGCGCGCGGATGCTGAGCGTCCTGCGCAGGCCCGGCGTGGTGCTGCCGATCACCGTTCCGATGCTGGCGGTGGCGCTGGCGGTGCTCGTCGCGGTGTTCGGCGGGGCGCACATCGACCTGGAGGTCTACCGGTTCGGGGTATGGGCGCTGCGCGACGGCGGCGACCCGTACGGCGAGCTGCCGCCGACCGCGGTCGGCGCGGTGCTGCCGTTCATCTACCCCCCGTTCGCCGCGCTGGTGCTCCTGCCGTTCGCGCTGGTCCCGTGGGCGGTGGCGTGGCCCGCGCTGATGGGCGTGTCCACGCTCGCGCTGGGTCTCACCCTGTTCGTCACCGCGCTCAGGCTCTGGCCGTCGGCGGGCCGGGGGGGAGCGCTGGCGGTGGCCTCGGTGGCGTTGCCGCTGTCGTTCGCGCTGGAGCCGGTGCACTCCACGATCGACTTCGGCCAGGTGAACCTGCTGCTGATGGCACTGGTGGCCGTCGACTGCCTGGCCGCACGCACCCGGTGGCCGCGCGGCATGCTGGTCGGGATCGCGGCCGCGATCAAACTCACGCCGGCCGCGTTCGTGCTGTTCTTCCTGCTCCGCGGCGACCGGCGGGCCGCGGCCACCGCGGCCGTGAGCGGGGCGGTGGCCACGCTGCTCGCCCTCGCCGTGGCACCCGAGGCGTCGTTGCGGTTCTGGCTGGACAACCCCGCGGGCGGGGTGAGTGGCGCGCCGTTCTACACCAACCAGACCTTCCAGGCGGTGCTCGTGCGAGCGGGCGTCGACGGCGCCGCCGGCACCGTGGCGTGGGTGGTGGCCTCGGCGGCCGTTCTCGCGCTGGCCGTTCCCGCGATCCGGCGCGTTCCTGCGCCTCTGGCGCTGGTGACCACGGCTGCCGTCGCGCTGCTGGTCTCGCCGACGTCGTGGTCGCACCACTGGGTGTGGGTCGCCCCGGCAGTCCTGGTCCTCGCGGCCACCGCCTGGCGGGCCCGCTCGTGGCCCTGGGCGCTGATCACGCTCGCCACCGCCGCCCTGTTCGTCGCCGCGCCGCACACGCTCGGACTGCCCCGGGCCGACGGGCGCGAGCTCGCCTGGACACCGCTGGAGCAGGTCGTCGGATCGGCGTTCGTGTGGTTCACCGTGCTGGCGCTCGTGGCCCAGTACGTCGCGAGGCGGGGGCGCCGGAGCGGGACGCTATGGTGCCGGCTCCGTGGGCTGCCTACGCTGGCCCGGGGGTGAGTCGGGAGGACGAGGGTGGACGAGGGCGTCTGCGCGATCCGGCCGGGCACCGACGTCGCCCGGCACGCCCGCCTGCTCGCCCGGGTGCACGACGCCCTGCTCTCCGGCGACCGCCCGCCCGCCGACCCGCGCCGGCTGGTGGCGCGCTCCTGGCAGCGCGTCCGGGCCCAGGGCGTCGATCCGGACCTCGGTGACCCACCCGGCCCGCTCGACCCAGGGCAGGTCGAGGTGCGTCGGACCCGCTCGCCACTGGCCCGGGTGCTGCCCGAGCTGCGCGCGGCACTCACGTCGGTGGCCGAGGACGCCCGGCACATCATGGTGGTCACCGATGCGGACGGCGTGCTGCTCTGGCGCGAGGGTTCCACGCACGTCCGGCACCGGGCCGACGGCCTGCGGTTCACCGAGGGCGCGAACTGGTCGGAGGGCGTCGTCGGCAGCAACGCGATCGGCACGGCGCTCGCCGAGGCGGCACCCGTGCAGATGTTCGCCGCCGAGCACTTCGTGCGCAGCCACCACGTGTGGACCTGCACGGCGTGCCCGGTGCACGACCCGCGCACCGGTGAGCTGCTGGGGGTCGTGGACGTCAGCGGGCCGGCCGAGACGGTCCACCCCACCACGGTGGCGCTCGTCGGCACCGCCGTGAAGCTGGCCGAGGCCAGCCTGTGGCGCCAGCACGAGCACCGGTTGGAGGCGCTGCGCAACGTCGCGGCCCCGCTGCTGTCGGGGGTGCGCGGCGCCGGGCTCGTCGTCGACGACCACGGCTGGGTGGCCGCCGTCACCGGGATGCCGAGCGTCGAGCGGGTCGCGGCTCCGCGTGGCGACCGCCCGGTCGCGGTGCACGGCGTCGGGGTGTGCATGCCGGAACCGGTGCCGGGCGGCTGGTTGCTGCAGGTGAGCGACACTCGTCGCATCCGGCTCACGCTCGACCTTGCCGCCCGGCCGCCACGGGCCGTCGTGGACGGGTCGACCCGGTGGGTGCACCCGCTCTCCACCCGGCACGCCGAGGTCCTGGTACTGCTCGCCCACGCCGGCGCGGCGGGTTTGGATGCCGCGGCGCTGTCGGTGGCGCTCTACGGCGACCGGGCGCACGTCGTCACCGCCCGCGCGGAGATGTCGCGCCTGCGCCGCACCCTGGGCGGGCTGCTGCTCGCCCGGCCGTACCGCATCGCGCCGGAGGTGGAGGTCGTCGCGCCCCATCCGGCGGCTGTCCCCTTGCTGCGGGGTTCCGGCGCTCCCGGGGTGCGCCGCCTGGTCGGGCGGCTGCCCAGCTGATCAACCCGCGACGCGCTCCCGCGGGCGCACGACGAGTGCGACGGCCATCGCCACCATGAGGACCGGGTAGAGCCACCAGCCGACGACACCGGGCACGCCGCCCAATGCCGCACCGTAGATCGCGAGGGACACCGCCACGACGACGGCGACCGCGGTGGCGGTGCCGCGCAGCCCGAGCCACCGGATCAGCAGGTATGCGACCAGGCCGGCGACGACGGCGGAAGCCACGTAGACGCCGATGCTGACCGGGTCACCCGGGGTGCCGTCGCCGACGGGGACGAGGCCGGCGAAGTTGAGCTGGATCAGCAGGCCCCACAGCGAGGTGGTGAGGGCGGTCGGCCACAGGCTCCCGCCGCGCCCGCTGACGGCTGCCGCGGTAAGGAAGCCCAGCCCACTGAGCAGGGGCATGAGGAAGAAGCCCGCGATGTTGGCGTAGCCGGCGTCGATCGTGTAGCCGATCGCACCGACGGCGACCGCCGCGGCGAGCAGCACTGCGCCGGTGCGCCGGGCGGACGTCATGCAGACGATCATGCCAGGGCCCTCGGGGTCGCCGCCCGCGGGAGCACCGGCTCGACGTCCGCGGCCGGGCCGAGGTCGCGGCGTCGGTCGGCGCGCTAGGTCGCGGTCCGGTCAGGGCGTCCTACATGGTTTCCCTGATACCGGAGGTCGATTGACCGGCCTACACCAGGACGTGCCCGACACGTCCAGGAGGAACGCCATGACCGCGACCGTCGAGACCACCACCTACACCATCGAAGGACGCCTCTTGGAGGTGTGCACCTGCGCGGCGATCTGCCCGTGCTGGGTCGGGCTGGATCCCGACGACGGCAACTGCCAGGGCACCGTCGCGTGGCAGGTCGACCGCGGCACGATCCAGGGTGTCGACGTCTCGGACCGGGCGATCGCCGTCGTCGTGCACATTCCCGGCAACGTCCTCGCCGGCAACTGGAAGGCCGTCGTGTACGTCGACGACCGGTGCACCGAGGAGCAGCAGCAGGCGCTGCTCGCCGTCTACACCGGCAAGCTCGGTGGGGCCATCGCCGACCTCGCCGGGTTGATCGGCGAGGTCGTCGCCGTGGAGCGGGCGACGTTCACCGTCGACGTCGAGGGCGGGGCCGGAACGCTGCGCATCGGCGACGCCGTGTACGCCGAGCTCACGCCGTTCCAGGGCGCCACCGGTCAGCCGACGACGCTGTCCGACACCGTGTTCTCCACGATCCCGGGCTCGCCCGCCTACCCGGGCACGGCGAGCGTCTACCGCCGCGCCGGGACGCTTCTCGGCCGCGAGGACGTGGACATCGCCGGCAAGAACTGCGTGCAGGGCGCCTTCCGGTTCTCGGCCTGATGTCGCCCGCGACGGCGCCCACCACGGCGCGCGCCCCGACCCTGTTCTGGGGCGTCGTCGGTGCGTGCTGGGCCGCCACGCTGTGGCTGGCGGTGGGCGGCGGGCACGACCTGGCGCACCACGACGCGGTCCTCGGCGGGTCGACGTGGCCGTCGCCGTCCCGGCTCGCCGCCTTCGCCGCCGTCTGGCTGTTGATGATCGGCGCGATGATGCTGCCGACGGTCACGCCGCTGGTCCGGATGTTCGACGTGGTGAGTGCCAGGGCTCCCGGAAGCCGCGCGGCCCGGGCCGGGCTGTACGGCGGCTACGTCGCGGTGTGGGCGGCGTTCGTGCCGCTCGCCCTGCTCGGCGACGCCGGGGTGCACGCCCTGGTCGGGGCTTGGAGCTGGCTGGCGGCCCGGACCGAGCTGGTGCTCGGCGCGACCCTGGTCCTCGCCGGGGCGTACCAGTTCAGCCCGCTGAAAGATGCCTGCCTGACGGCCTGCCGCAACCCGATGGGGTTCCTGTGGCAGCACTACCGCCGCGGCCCGTGGGGCGGGTGGGTCCTCGGCGTGCGGCACGGGCTGTCCTGCCTGGGCTGCTGCTGGGCGCTGATGCTCGTGATGTTCTCGACCGGGGTCGGCAGCCTCGCCTGGATGCTCGCGCTGACCGGCGTGATGGTCGTCGAGAAGACCAGCCGGCACGGCGCGCGGCTGGTTGCCCCGGTCGGGGTGGCCCTGTTCGTCGCCGGTGTCGCCGTCGCGGTGCCGGCCGTCACGGGAGGATGACTGATGATCGAGTTCCTGGCCGACGCCGGCCACGACCACGGTCCGGCGGCGGGCGTCGTCGCCCTGCTGGTCGCGCTCGCGGTGCTCGCGGCGCTGCTCGTGGGGTCGGCGGTCGTGCGGCGCGGCCGGGGCCGGGGCTGACCCGTGCCCACCACGGAGCCCACGCGCCCGACCCCGGCGGCCGCCTGGCAGCAGTACGTCTGGTCCCGACCCGACCGTGAACGGCGCACCTCGCCCGCAGACGACCTCCGCCTCACCCGGGCCGCCGAACGCGCCCGGAGCCGCTATCCCGGGCCGGTCGGCGAGCTGCTGCGGCGCGAGATCCTCGCCCACCGTGACTTCGGCTACGTCCTCGACGGCAGCGGCCTGATCCCGCAGGTCGTGTCCGAGCTGCTCGCGGAGGGCCACCACCGGATCGCCCGCGCCCGACCCGTGTGAGGTGTGGCTCGCCAGGGCTGCGCGCAGGGGGAAGGATCGGGTGATGGGCCGCGTGGCGACGCCAGGGCGACAGCTCGCGCTGGTGGCGCTGGTGCAGGTGCTGGCGCTGTCGCTGTGGTTCTCGGCGTCGGCGGTCGTGCCCGCCCTGCGCGCGGACTGGCTGCTCGGCACCCAGGGCGGGATCTGGCTGTCCGCGATCGTGCAGGTCGGCTTCGCGGCGGGGGCGGTCGTCTCGGCCGTGTTCAACCTCGCCGATCGTGTGCCGCCTCCGGTGCTGGTCGCAGGGTCCGCGCTGGTCGGAGCGTTGGCCACGGCGGCGGTGGCGCTGTGCGCCCGCAGCGCCGTGACTGCCGTGCCACTGCGGTTCCTGGTGGGGTTCGCGCTCGCCGGCGTGTACCCGGTCGGGATGAAGATCGTCGTCTCCTGGTACCCGGCAGCGCGGGGCATGGCGCTCGGGTGGATGATCGGGGCGCTGACCTTCGGTTCGGCGCTTCCGCAGCTGCTCGCGGTCGTCAACCCGCTGGCCTGGCCGGGGGTGCTGCTGGGGGCTGCGGGGCTGGCCGGGCTGGGTGCGGTGATCTGTGTGGTATTCGTGCGGATGGGGCCCGACGCCCGTCCGTCGCCGCCGCTGGAGCCGCGCTACGTGCTGCGGATGTTCGCCGACCGCCGCCAGCGGCTGGTGAACCTCGGCTACTTCGGGCACATGTGGGAGTTGTACGCGCTGTGGACGTGGCTTCCCGCGTACGTCGCGGCGAGCTACGCGCTGCGAGGTCTCGACGGACCGAGCGCAGTCGGGCTCACCTCGTTCGCCGTGATCGGGGTGGCCGGTGCCGCCGGCTGCGTGCTCGCCGGGCGGCTGGCCGACCGGTACGGGCGGGCGGAGGTCGCCGGTGGGGCGATGCTGGTCAGCGGCGGCTGCGCGGTGGCGTCCGTCGTCGTGTTCGGTGCTCACCCCGCGGTGTTCGGTGCGCTCCTGCTCGTCTGGGGGGCGGCGGTGGTGGCCGACTCGGCGCAGTTCTCCGCGGCGCTGTCCGAGGTCGCGGACCCGTGCTACGTCGGCACGGCGCTGACCGCGCAGACCGCGATCGGGTTCCTGCTGTCGGTGCTCACGATCCAGGCGCTGCCGCTGTTCGCGGGCGTGGTCGGCTGGCAGGCCGCGGTGCCGCTGCTGGCCGTCGGCCCACTGCTCGGGGTGCTCGCGATGGCCCGGCTGCGCCCGCTGCTGCGCGACCGTGCCGCCAGCCCGTGACGTCGGCCCGGAAAAGGACGCCGGACGGCGGATGCGTGCACGGCCGGGAGCGGCTGCAATGGCCCGGAGGTGCCGGACCGGTCGGCATGCGGGGGCCGTGGGGGTGGGGCGATGGCGGGCGTCGCGTCCCGCGGGCGGCGCCGGGCCGCGCTGCCCGCTCCACCGAACGCGCTCGTCGGCAGGGACGTCGAGGTGGCGGCACTCGTCGGGCTGATCACCGCTGCGGACACGCGGCTGCTGACGCTCACCGGCCCGCCGGGGGTGGGCAAGACCAGGCTGGCCGTCGCGGCCGCGGCCGCGACCGCTGCCGCGGAGCACTTCGCGGACGGCGTGGCCTTCGTCGACCTGACCGCGGTCCGCGACCCGGCCGCAGTGGCAGGGGCGCTGGGCGGCGTGCTCGGCGCGGGCGGCACCGGGGCGGCCGACGCGCCCGGCCACCTCGACGGGACACGAGCCGACCCGGAACTGCTCGTGGTCCTCGACAACTTCGAGCACGTCCTCGACGCGGGTCCGGCGCTCGCCGCCGTCCTGGCCGACTCCGTGCGCCTGCGGGTGCTGGTGACCAGCAGGGAGCGGCTGCGCCTGCGCGCCGAGCGGGAGTTTTCCGTCCAGCCGCTGGGACTGCCCGATCCGGGCGACGACGCCGACCGGGTGGCCGAAACGTCGGCGGTCGCGATGCTGGTCCAGCGGGTTCGTGCCTTCCGGCCGGAGTTCGCGGTCACGACGGCCAACCGGGACGCGGTGGCCGAGATCTGCGTGCGGCTCGACGGGTTGCCGCTCGCGTTGGAGCTTGCGGCGGCGCGGCTGCGGCTGTTCACCCCCGGCGAGCTGACGTTCCGTCTGCGGCACCGGATGACGGTTCTCGCCAGCTCGATCCGGGACGTCCCCGAGCGGCACCGGACCCTGCGCGCAGCGCTGAGCTGGAGCCACGACCTGCTCACCCCGCCGGAACGCGTGGCATTCCGCCGGTTCTCGGTGTTCGTCGGTGGCGCGACGATCGAGGCCGTCGAGCAGGCGTGCGGGGGTGACCGGGTCGTCGACGACGTCATGTCGCTGGTGGACAAGAGCCTGCTCGAACGGCGGACCCACGGCGATCGCACCAGGTTCGTGATGCTGGAGAGCCTGCGCGAGTTCGCGGGCGAGCTGCTGGACGAGCCGGCCGGCGGGCCCACCCGCCTGCAGCACGCCCGCTTCTACGCGGCCCTGGCGGCTCGTACCGAGGCAGTGATCGGCACCGCGGACGAGACGGCATCGATCGCCGACGCCGGGGTCGAGCAGGGCAACCTGCGCGCGGCGCTGGAGTGCGCACTCGCGGCCGGGCAGGCCGAGTGGGCGCTGCGGCTCGCCGCGGCGCTCGGCTGGTACTACTACACGCGCGGGCGGCTGGGCGAGGCGAACGCGACGCTCGACCGGGCTGTCGCGGCGGCCGACCTCGTGCGCGGGACCGTTCCCGAGGACCCCCTCGGCGCGGCGCTGCTGATCTCCGGGGTGGTCGCCTACGGCCGCGGCGAGCTGGATGGGGCCGCCGAGCGGCTCGGCCGCTGCGGTCGGTTCCTCGCGCGCACGGGGGACCTGCGGCTCATCGCGATCTCCAGCGCCTTCCTGGGCCATCTCGCGCGGGCCCGCGGCC
>JBQTJE010000043.1:0-20558 GCA_052387455.1 Pseudonocardia sp. | reverse complement strand
GGCCTGGCGATGACCTTCGACGACGAGGCGCGTGCCCAGCGCAACCTCGAACTGGCCGCGACCCGGCTCACCGAGGTGGAGCGGCTGATCGCGCTGCGTGGCGGCTCCGGGGTCGACCCGCAGCTCGTCGCGGCCGCGATGTCGGAGTTCGACGTCGCCACCAGCGAAGGCTCGCGCACCCTGCTCGGCGGCCAGGACGCCGCCCGCAACGGCGGCACCCTCCAGGCCTGGGCGGCCGCACAGTCCGCCCGCCTGTCGGCGCTGCGGCCCGCGTTGCCGGTGCCGGCCGTCCCGGCCGCGGACACCTCGATCGCATTGCTCGACGAGCTGCTCGGCCGCTCGGCCGACCCGGCGGCGCCGTCGACCGGTGAGGACACCGGCACCGCCGACGAGGCGCGCGAGGCCGGTACCTCCGGTCAGCCCTCCGCGCGGGTTCCGGCCGGCACCCCCGGCGGCCAGCCGTCGGCCGAGTCGGAGCGCGGCCTGCCCCCGCTCCAGCCCGACAACGGCCCGCTCACGGGCGAGCCCCAGGTCGAGCAGCCGGCGGGCGAGACGCCGTCCGACGTCGACGGTCAGGAGCCGGGCCGCCTGCCCCTGCCGCTCCCGGGCGCCCCGATCACCCTGCCCCCGCTGCTCCCGGGCATGCCGCCGCTGATCATCGGCTGATCCGGCAGCAACACGAACACGGCAGAGGGCCGCACCCGCGACGGGTGCGGCCCTTCGTCGTGCCACCGGTACCGAGGTGCCCGGCCGGTGCCCGTCGGTAGGGTGGGACACCCGAGACGGCGGGGCGGAAGGCGGGTCGGGCGAGGATGGCGCGGTGAGGGGCGAGGAACCGGTGGCCGGGCACGCCGAGGTCGCCGGCATCACCGAGACCAGCGACATCATCGCCGACGCCACCGCGCGCGACCCGGCCGTGCGGGCCGGTGAGGCCTCTGCCGCGGCTGCGGTCGCGGCGGGCGACTCGGGCCCCGGCGACGTCCCGCTCACCGACCTCACGGCCGCGGCATTCTTCGACGTCGACAACACGATGATGGTCGGTGCGTCGATCTTCCACTTCGCCCGCGGCCTTGCCGCCCGCAAGTTCTTCACCACCTCCGATCTGCTCGGTTTCGCCTGGCAGCAGCTGAAGTTCCGGGTCGGCGGCCGGGAGACCGCGTACAGCACCACCACCGGACGGGACACGGCGCTGTCGTTCGTCGCCGGCCGCAACGTCGCCGAGGTGCTCGCGCTCGGCGAGGAGATCTACGACGAGCTGATGGCCGACCGGATCTGGGCCGGTACCCGGGCGCTGGCCCAGATGCACCTGGCCGCCGGGCAGCGGGTGTGGCTGGTCACGGCCACACCGGTGGAGCTGGCGCTGATCATCGCGCGGCGCCTCGGGCTCACCGGGGCGCTCGGCACCGTCGCCGAGAGCGTGGACGGGCACTACACCGGCCGGCTGGTCGGGGAGATCCTGCACGGCCCGGCCAAGGCCCACGCGGTGCGCGCGCTGGCCGCCACCGAAGGGCTCGACCTGCGACGGTGCACGGCGTACTCGGACTCGGTCAACGACGTGCCGATGCTCTCCGTGGTGGGCACCGCCGTGGCCGTCAACCCCGACTCCGCGCTGCGCGAACTCGCCAAGCAGCGCGCCTGGCAGGTCCGCGACTTCCGCACCGGCCGCAAGGCCACCCGCATCGCGGTGCCGTCCGTGCTCGGCGCGGGTGCGGTGGCAGGCGCCGTCGCCGCGGGGCTCGCCTACCGCCGGCCGGGCGACCAGCCGACCGACCAGCCGACCGCTCAGCCCAGGAAGGCGTTGCGGCGCTGGCCGAGCAACCGGTAGAGGGTGTGCTGGATGGTCTCCCGCACCTGGTCGGTGAGGTTGAACACCAGCATCGGATCCTCGGCCTGGGCGGCGCCGATCTCGTCGGTGCGGATCGGCTCGCCGAACTCGATGTACCACTTCGACGGCAGGGGGACCGCGCCCAGCGGCCCGAGCAGCGGGAACGTGGGGGTGACCGGGAAGTAGGGAAGTCCCAGCAGGCGGGCCAGCGGGGTCAGGTCGCCGATCTTCGGGTAGATCTCCTCGGACCCCACGATCGCGCACGGGATGATCGGCACCCCGGTGCGCAGCGCGGCCGAGACGAACCCGCCGCGACCGAAGCGCTGAAGCTTGTACCGGTCGCGAAACGGCTTGCCGATGCCCTTGAAGCCCTCCGGCCACACCCCGGCCAGTTCCCCGGAGCGCAGCAGCCGCTCGGCGTCGGGGTTGCAGGCCAGGGTGCTGCCCTGCTTGCGGGCCAGCGATCCGACGAGCGGCGTGCGGAACACCAGGTCGGCGCCGAGCATCCGCAGGTGGCGCCGGGCGGGGTGCTCGTCGTGCAGGGCGACCGCGGTCATCATCGCGTCGAGCGGCAGGGTGCCGGCGTGGTTGGCCACCACCAGGGCGCCACCGACGTCCGGCACCCGGTGCATGCCGATGGTCTCGACGCGGAACCAGCGCTGGTAGAGCGGCCGCAGCAGCGGCAGGATCACGTTGTCGTTGAGGTCGGCGTCGAACCCGAACTCGTCCACCGCGTAGTCGCCCTCGATGCGCCGCCGCAGGAACGCGAGCATCTCCTCCAGCGTCGCCTCCCAGGCGGGCGGCTGGTCGACCGGCTCGACGGACGGCTCGACGTCGGGCGCGGCGGGTGGCGGGACCGGCAGCGGTCGACCCGCGCGCGGCGCGGTGGACCAGCGCGTGCGCCCGCCTACCCGCCGGCGGCCGTCCTGCTCGGGGTGCAAGGGGATCACCCGGGCGGTACGGGACTCGGCCACGGATCCGTTGCGTGCCTCCGGCACGGTGCTGTCCTCTCCGGCGAAACTCATCTCAGGCGTCGGGCCAGGCCGAGCGCGGAGCGCTCCAGCGACTCGACACGCTCGGGCGGGACGACCGGGCGCAGGGCCCGGCCGCGGACGTAGTCGTCGAAGGCCTGGACGGTGGTCCAGCGCGGCGCGAACCCGAACTGCCCGCGCAGGCGGGCGTTGTCGACGACCCGGCCGAAGTTGAGGAAGCGCATCTGCTCGGGCGAGAAGTCGACGAGCCCGGCGCCACGGAACAACCTGCTCACCGGCCCGACGGCCGCGCTCGGCACCGGGACCGGCAACCGGCCCGCCCGGCGGATCGCCTGCGAGAGCAGCACGACCCCGTCCGCGGCGACGTTGAACACCCCGGGCAGTTCCTCGGTCGTGGCGCGTTCCAGCACCGCGAGCGCGTCCTCCTCGTGCAGCAGCTGCACCCGCGCGTCGTAGCCGAGCACCGTCGGCACCAGCGGCAGCGCGAAGTAGCGGGTGAGGACGGTGTCGATGCGCGGGCCGATGAAGTTCGCGAACCGCAGCACCGTGACGCCCACGTCGGGCCGGCGGCGGCCGAACCCGCGCAGGTAGCCCTCGATCTCGACGGTGTCCTTGGCGTAGCCGCCCGGTGGAAGGTCCTTCGGCGTCATCGTCTCGTCGAACAGCGCCGGGTCGCGCGGACTCGACCCGTACACCGCGGTGCTGGACTTCAGCACGACCCGCCGCACCGCCGGCGCCTGCTGGCACGCCGCCAGCAGCTGCATCGTGCCGATGACGTTCATCTCCTTCATCACCGTGCGACCACCCGACGAGCCCGGGTTGGCCGACAGCGACGCGTGCACGACGGTGTCGACCCCGGCGCTGGAGATGACCTTGGCGATGAGGGGGTTGCGGATGTCCGCACGGACGAACTCGGCGCGGCCCATCCGGCGCAGCAGATCGCGCGGTGGCGGGACCGTGTCGACGCCGAGCACCCGCTCGATGTCCGGGTTCGCCGCCAGCCGGGCGGCGAGATGCCCCCCGAGGAACCGGCTCACACCGGTGACGAGCACGACGTTAGGCGTCACAAGGAAGACCTCACGGAAGACGTTCGGCGTGAGTACCCGATGCTAGCCCCGCTGCACCCCGCGCGAACACTGCCTGTGACGAATCATGCGCGGCGACCGAACATGCGGCGACCGAGCATGCGCGGGGTGATCAGCGTGTTACTTGCCGAGCTTCCGACGCTGCACGCGGGTCTTGCGCAGGAGCTTGCGGTGCTTCTTCTTCGACATCCGCTTGCGGCGCTTCTTGATGACCGAGCCCATGCGTCAACGTCCTCCTGGCTAGACAGCGAAACTCGATCCTACCCGGCACCTATCCGGCGTCGTGGTACGCCCCGCGCAGGTACTCCTCCACCGCGGCGCGCGACACCCGGAACGACCGCCCCACCCGCACCGCGGGCAATTCCCCGGAGTGGACGAGCCGGTACACCGTCATCTTCGAGACAAGCATGCGCGCGGCGACCTCCGCCACGGTGAAGGTTCCGGCGCGGCGGACGTCGATCAGCTCGGCGTCGTCGGGCGCCATCGGACCTCCAGTGAACGGGCTGGCCGGTAGCCTAACGCGCCCGGTCACCGGCCCGGCACGACGGGCCACCCGTCCGGGGTACGGCCCGGCGCGCCACGGTGATCATCTGCGGCTCAATCTCGCGGTACGGCGCGCCCCAGCTCCACCGAACGGTCCCGGGCCGCCTCGATCGCGGCGATCAGCGCGGCGCGCACACCGTGCCGCTCCAGCTCACGGATGGCCGCGATCGTCGTGCCCGCCGGGGACGTGACGGCCTCGCGCAGGATCACCGGGTGGTCGCTCGACTCGCGCAGCATGCAGGCCGCGCCGAACGCCGACTGCACGATGAGGTCCGCGGCGACCGCGCGGGGTAAGCCCAGCAGGATCCCGGCGTCGATCATGGCCTCGACCAGGAAGAAGAAGTACGCAGGCCCGGATCCCGACAGGGCCGTCACGGCGTCCTGCTGGGACTCCGGCACCCGCACGACCCGCCCGACCGCGCCGAGCATCTTCTCCACCTCGTCGAGCTGGGCCGCCGAGGCGTGGCTGCCCGCCGACACCGCGCTCATCGCCTCGCCGACCAGCATCGGGGTGTTCGGCATGACCCGCACCACCGGCGTGCCGGCCGGCAGGGCGCCCTCGAACAGCGACGTCGGCAATCCCGCGCACAGCGACACCACGAGCGTGCCCGGGAGGATCGCCGCGGCCAGCTCGTGCAGCACCGGGACGATGTCCTGCGGCTTCACCGCGACCACGACCATCCCGGCCCCGGCCACCGCCACGCCGACCGGACCGGACGCGACGCCCAACCTGGCCGTAAGCTCCGCGGCCCGCTCCGGATGACGCTCGCTGAACACCAGGTCGTCGGGGGCGCGGCCGGCGGCCAGCAGCCCCGCCAGCAGCGCCTCACCGATCTTGCCCGCCCCCAGCACCGCGATCCGTGTCATGCCGGGAACGGTAGCCGCTGACGAACCCGGGGCGCCTCCGGTCAGGCGTCGGCGGCCAGCGGGGCGAGAGCGAGCTGGCGGGCCTGGCACACGAGCCGCCCGGCCGCGTCGACGACGGTCGTGTCCTCGTCGAACCAGCCGCCCACCACCGCGACACCGCGCGACTCCAGCCGCAGCCAGCCCGGCGCGGGCCGAGCCCGCAGCAGGGCCGTGAGCTGTACCGTCGGCGCCCAGCCGGTGCGTCCGGCGACGTTGAACACCGTCGGCGGCGCGATGTCGCCCGCGAGCAGTGCGAAGAGCGCGTCCGGGTCCTCGCCGCGCGGGCGCACCCAACCGCGCACCACCGGCGGCCCGGGCTCGCCGCGGGCGAAGGCGAGCGTCTCCGGGTCCAACCGCAGCTCGCACGACCTCGCCAGCCCCGGGATGGTGCCCGGCGTCGCGGGCCCCACCCCGGGATCGACGGCGTCGGCGGGCGGTTCGGCGGGCAGGTCGGGCAGGTCGGCCCACAGCGGGTCGACGTCGGGCAACCGCCCGGCGGTGACGGTCGCGGCGAGGGCGACCACGTCCGCCTGCACCATCCGCACCGCCACCACCGACGCCGTCCGCCCGGTCTTCAGCACCTCGGTGTGCAGCGCGACCGGCCCGATGCCGGGGGCGCGGAGGAACTCGGCGCCGACGGCCAGCGGGTCGGGGACCTCGCGTGCCCCGGCGTCGACGAGCGCCTCCTGGGCGGCGCGCACCGCCAGGACCAGCAGGATGCTGCCCAGCGCCTTCGGCCCGACCGTCCACGCCGGGCCCAGCTCGGCGGCGTAGCGACCCGCACCCACCCGGCGCAGGCGCAGCGCGTCACGGAACGGGAGGGCGGTGAGCGCGGTCATGCACATGACCTATCACCACGGGCGGGGCCGGCGCACGCCCGGCCGGTGTGACGTCGGTCAGGAACGCGCCGCGGCGCGAGCCCGCGCGGTCCGCCGCGGGTGCGCCGTGGGCTGCAGGTGCAGCCGGGCGAACAGCAACGCCTCGGCGAGCATCGCCGCCCGGTCGTAGCGGGTGCGGCAGGCGCGGGTGCTCACCTCGACGACGACGGCGCCGCCGAAGCCGGTGTCCGCGAGCCGCTGGAGCACCTCCGCGCAGGGCTGCGACCCGCGGCCGGGCACGAGGTGCTCGTCGCGCGACACGCCACTGCCGTCGGCGAGGTGGACGTGGGCGAGCCCGGCGCCCATCCGGTCGAGCATGGCGAGCGCGTCGTCGCCGGCGGCGGCGGTGTGCGACAGGTCGAGGGTGTAGTGCGGGTAGCCCGTGATCGTGGGGTCGTGGCCGGGGTCGTACGGCGTGACCGAGAGCCGGCCCTTCGCCACCGGGAACATGTTCTCCACCGCCAGCGTGACGCCCCGGTGCTCGCCCGCCCGGGCCACCTCGTCGGCGAACGCGTCCACGTAGCGGCGCTGCCAGCGGAACGCCGGGTGCACCACGACGGTGCGGGCACCCAGGTCGGCCGCGGCGGCGACGGAGCGGCGCAGCCGCCGCACCGGGTCGGCACCCCACACCCGCTGCGTGACGGCCAGGCACGGCGCGTGCAGCGCGACCACCGGCATGCCGTGGCGCTGCGCGAGCCTGCCGACCGCCGCGACGTCCTGGCTCACCGGATCCGACCACACCATGAGCTCGACGCCGTCGTAGCCCAGCTCCGCGGCCAGCTCGAACCCGCCCCGCACCGACTCGGGGTAGACCGAGGCGGTGGACAGGACGACCGGGACGGCGGGCGCGGTCACCCCGCCATCTTCGGCTCAGCGCCCGATCAGCACAAGCAGCGCGGGCGACACGGTGAGCAGCAACCCGACGACGACGGCGAAGACGGTGGTGCGGATGTCGCGGTTGCGCAGCAACGCCCGCACGATGATCACCAGTCCGACGGTGACGACGAGCGCGGCGGCCACGGCCACGACCGGGTAGCTGTTCCACAGGTAGCGGAACGCCACCCACAGCGCCGCGCCGCCGACGGCCCCCGCGATCCACTGCGCGATGACGGCGGGCCACGTCGGTCCCGCGCGCTTCGCCTCGGCGGGCTCGGTGTCGGGGTACTCGTCGTCGGCAGGGTCGGCCTGGTCACCGCCGTAGAGGAACTCGCGCGCGTCGCCGTCCTCCTGCAGGCCCGTGCGCGGGCCCGGTGCACGGTCCGCGTCGGGTTCCTCGTCCCAGTCGTCCTGGGCGTCGTCCGACCACTCGTCCTCGGCGTCGTCCGACCACTCGTCCTCGGCCCACTCGTCGACGACGCCGGGCGAGAACTGGGTGGGCGGACCCCCGTCGGCGGCCGCGGGCGCGACCAGCGGGATCGGGCCCGTGACCTCGGCGTCGGCGGGTGGAGCGCCGGGACCGGCCGCGCGATCGGCCGGCACCCGGGGCATCACGTCGGTGGGGAACTCCCGCGGGACGGGTGGCGCCTGCGGGGCCCGGTTCACCGCCCGGTAGGCCTCGCGCCGGTCGTCGTCGCCGGGCTCGAAGTAGGGGTGGGGGGGCGCGTCCGGCACGGCGGGCGAGGCGACGCGCTGCGCGACGATGGCGCCGCCCGGTGGGGCGAGCGTCTGGGCGGGCTCGGCGGGCTCGTCGTCGGGGGAGCGCCGGCGGCGGCGGCGCGACGACGATGCGGCATCCCCGTGCTCGGCAAGGAGCTCGGCGACGGTGCGCTGGCGGGGCCGCTCGGTCTCGGAAGTCATCCGGTACACCGTGCCTCGAACGGCGTCAAGCGACCAAGACCATCCGGTGTGCTCTGCGCCGAACGGTCGCTCTGAGTCGTTCCATCGAGCGTGTCGAGCCGCCGCAGGATCACCCCTTCGCGCAGGGCCCACGGGCAGATCTCCAGCCGGTCGACCCGCAGCGCCCGCATCGCGGCCTCCGCGACGAGCGCCCCGGCGACGAGCTGGTGGGCCCGGCCGGCGCTCACCCCTTCCAGCTCGGCGAGGTCACCGGCCGACATCCGGGTGATGAACGCGGCGAGCTGGCGCAGCCCGACATCGGTGAGCACGCGCCGGACCCGTGGCCCCGCGCTGGACGGGGCGGCACCGGTGAGCCGGGCCAGCGACCGGAACGTCTTCGACGTGCCCACGGCCAGCTCCGGGGCGCCGGCGCGGCGAAGCTTGCGCGCCACGGGTTCCAGCTCGGCGTCCAGGTGCACCCGCAGGGCGTCGATCTCGCGCCGCGTCGGCGGGTCCCCGGTGAACCACTCCCGGGTGAGCCGGCCCGCGCCGAGCGGGAGTGACGCGGCCGCCGCCGGGTGCTCGTCGCGGCCCGCGGCCAGCTCGAGTGAGCCGCCACCGATGTCGAGCACCAGCAGCCGCCCGGCCGACCAGCCGTACCAGCGGCGGACGGCGAGGAAGGTGTAGCGCGCCTCGTCGTCGCCGGGCAGCACCTGCAGCGCCACCCCCGTCTCGTCCCGGACGCGGGAGAGCACGGCCGCGGAGTTGGTGGCGTCGCGCAACGCGGACGTGGCGAAGGCGAGCAGGTCGGCGCAACGCGCGGCCGCGGCGGCGTCGCGGGCCCGGTGCACGGTGGCGACGAGCGCGTCGGCGCCGCTGCGGGTGAGCGCGCCCTGCGCGTCGAGGTTCTCGGCGAGGCGCAGCTCGTCCTTCTGGGAGCTCATCGGGGTGGGGTGGCCGCCCCGGTGCGCATCGACCACCAGCAGGTGGACGGTGTTGGACCCGACGTCGAGCACACCCAGGCGCACCGCCGAAGGCTACTCGGCCCGGACCCTGACCACCGGTCGAGCGTGCGGCTGCTCGCGTCGTCGGATGACCCTGCGCATCCTCGACGCGCGCCGCATCAGGCCTCGAACTTGTAGCCCAGGCCACGCACCGTCACGAGGTGCCGCGGCGCCGACGGGTCCTCCTCGACCTTCGAGCGCAGCCGCTTGACGTGCACGTCGAGGGTCTTGGTGTCACCCACGTAGTCCGCCCCCCAGACCCGGTCGATCAGCTGCCCGCGGGTGAGCACCCGCCCGACGTTGCGCAGCAGGTACTCCAGCAGGTCGAACTCCTTGAGCGGCAGCGCGACGTCGCGGCCCCGGACGCTGACGACGTGCCGCTCGACGTCCATCCGCACCGGCCCGGCCTCCAGGACGGCACCGCCGCCCCAGCCCTGGGCGTCGCTCTCGGGCTCGCCGCCGCGGCGCAGCACCGCGCGCACCCTGGCGATGAGCTCGCGCGCGGAGTAGGGCTTGGTGACGTAGTCGTCGGCGCCCAGCTCCAGCCCGACCACCTTGTCGATCTCGCTGTCCCGGGCGGTCACCATGATCACGGGAACGGCGGAGCGGGTGCGCAGGGCCTTGCAGACGTCGGTGCCGCTCATGCCGGGGAGCATGAGGTCGAGCAGCACGATGTCGGCGCCGTTGCGGTCGAACTCGGCCAGCGCGTCCTGCCCGGTCGTGGCGACCGCGGTGGTGAATCCCTCCTTGCGGAGCAGGAACGCCAGCGGGTCGGCGAAGGACTCCTCGTCCTCCACGATGAGCACCCTGGTCATGTCATCCTCACGGGGTCGCGGGTCGGTTCTGCGGGCGCGGCGACGGGCGGTGCGGGGAGGTCCTGCTCGGCGCCCACCCGCGCCGGCAGCCGCATCGTGAACGTGGAGCCGGTGCCCGGGGTGCTCCACAGCCGCACCTCGCCGCCGTGGTTGGCCAGCACGTGCTTGACGATCGCCAGGCCGAGCCCGGTGCCACCGGTGGCCCGCGAACGGGCGGGATCGACGCGGAAGAACCGCTCGAACACCCGCTTCTGGTGCTCGGCGGCGATACCGATGCCGCGGTCGGTCACCGAGATCTCCACCCAGTCGCCTGCGCACCGCCGCGTGATCGACACGGGGGCGTCGGGCGGGGAGTAGGCGACGGCGTTGTCCACGAGGTTGGACAGGGCCGTGACCAGCAGCGTGTGGTCGCCCTCGACCTCGAGACCGCTGGGCCGGTCGGCGGTGATCTCGATCCCCGCCGACTCCGCGGAGAGCCGGCAGCGGGCGAGCGCGTCGTGGATCACCCCGTCGACGCCGACCTCGGCCAGCTCGGGCAACCGCTCGGCGCCGGTGAGCCGCGACAGCGCGATCAGCTCGGTGACCATCGCACCCAGCCGCGTGGACTCCTTGAGGATCTTCGTGGCGAACCGGTGCACCTCGACCGGGTCGTCGGTGGCGTCGAGCACCGCCTCGGCCAGCAGCCCGACCGCGCCGACCGGGGTCTTCAGCTCGTGGCTGACGTTGGCCACGAAGTCGCGCCGGGTCGCCTCCAGCCGGACCGCCTCGGAGGTGTCCTCCGCCTCGACGAGGGTGAACCCCTCACCGAGCGGGCGGACGTGCGCGAGCACCGCGGCCGGGCCCCGCCCGCGCCGGTCCAGCGGGGCGAGGTCGACCTCGGTGGTCTGACCGCTGCCGAGGGCCCGCTGGCACGCCGCCCAGGCCCGCGGGTCGGGCCGGCCGAGCTTGACCACGCCCAGCTCGGTCGCGCGCGTGTTGCACAGCACGACGTCCCCGGAGCGGGTGAGGACCGCGAGCCCGGCACCGGAGGAGTGGAAGACCCGCTGGAGCAGCTCGGCCAGCGCGGGGCCGGGGGTGGAGCGCTCGGGCGCGGGGCTGCGGGCGCATCGGCGCTGGGCGAGGACGGCACCCACACCTGCGCCGAGGATCCCGGTCGCAGCCGCGAGCAGCACCCAGGCGATCGCCGTCACGAACCAATCGTAGGCAGCCCGGGTACCTCGAAAGCCAGCGCGAACCCCGCGCAGTGACCATGTCGACGTCACCGAGTGCGACATTTCGCCGGTCGTTCACCATCCGTTCACCCTTGCGGGCCCGATCCGTCGAGCCTCCGGTCACTTCCGGCCAACCGGCCGGCGGTCAGCGGCCCTGCGCCGCCACCGCCGCCGCCGCCGTGGCCGCCGCGTCCGGGTCGAGGTAGGCACCGCCCGCGACCACCGGGGCGAGATCGTCGTCGAGGTCGTAGCGCAGCGGGATGCCGGTGGGGATGTTGAGCCCGGCGATGTCGGCGTCGGAGATCCCGTCGAGGTGCTTGACCAGCGCGCGCAGCGAGTTGCCGTGCGCGGCCAGCAGCACGACCTTCCCGGCGCGCAGGTCGGGCACCACGGCGTCGTGCCAGTACGGCAGGAAGCGCGCGACGACGTCGGCGAGGCACTCCGTGCGCGGCAGGTCCGCGCCCTGGGCGGCGTAGCGCGGGTCGGCGTCCTGGGACCACCGCGAGCCGTCCTCGATCGGCGGCGGCGGCACGTCGTAGGAGCGGCGCCACAGCGCGAACTGCTCCTCGCCGAACTCGTCGCGGGTCTGGCTCTTGTCCTTGCCCTGCAGCGCTCCGTAGTGGCGCTCGTTGAGCCGCCAGTCGCGGCGCACCGGGATCCAGTGCCGGTCGGCGACGTCGAGGGCGAGGTTGGCCGTGGAGATGGCCCGCCGCAACAGCGAGGTGTGGCAGACGTCGGGCAGCAGGTCGGCCTCGCGCAGCAGCTCACCGCCGCGGCGGGCCTCGCCCTCGCCCACCTCCGACAGCGGCACGTCGACCCAGCCGGTGAACAGGCCCTCGGCGTTCCAGACACTCTGACCGTGGCGCAGCAGCACAAGCGTTCCCATGGCGCGCCACTGTGCCATCCCCGCCACGCTGTGCCATCCCCGCGCCCGGCCGGTCGCGCTCCACCCGATCGGCCGTCCGGACGCGGTCGGATGCCCTGTTGGCACCAGCCCACGACACCGCCACGGACGGATTCGCGGGGTCGCCCGGCGGGAGTACGCTCCGGCCCGAGCATTCCGGCACCAAGGAGACGCGCCCGTGACGAGAGCGGTGCGGCGATGACGGCGACGCTCGCCGAGCGTCCGCCGCAGCTGTGGCACCCGGCGCTGTTCTACGCGGGCGACGCCGAGTACGTCGCGGGTGTGCTCGACTTCGTCCGCGAGGGTCTCGAACGCGCCGAGCCCGCCCTGGTGGCGGTGCCCGAGCCGAACCTGTCGACGCTGCGCGCGGCGATGAGCCCGGCCGAGCACCACGACGTCGAGACCGCCGACATGGGCCGCGCGGGGCGCAACCCGGGCCGGATCATCGGCGGCGTCCTCACCGCGTTCGTCCGCCGCCACGCCGGGCGCCGGGTGCGGATCGTCGGCGAGCCGATCTGGGCCGCCCGGTCCGAGGAGGAGTACCCGGCCTGCGCCGAGCACGAAGCGCTGATCAACGTGGCGCTGCACGACGCGCCCGCGTCGATCCTCTGCCCGTACGACACCGCCGCGCTCAGCCCGCAGCGGCTGCTCGACGCCACCCGCACCCACCCCGTCCTCATCGAGGGACCGCACCGCTGGCACAGCCAGGCCTACACCGACCCGGCCGCGCTGGCCGCCACGTTCGACCGGCCGTTGCCATCGCCGCCCCTCGAAGCCGACATCCAGGTCATCGGCGCCGACGGACCCCGCGCGGCGCGCCGCCTCGTGCACGACGTCGCCGGGCGCACCGCGCTGTCCCCCGCGCGCGTGGCCGACCTGCGCGCGGCCGTGCAGGAGCTGGTCGTCAACACGCTGGTGCACGCGGGCGGGCAGGGTCTGCTCTCGGCGTGGACGACCGGCGAGCACGTCGTCTGCCAGGTCGAGGACCGCGGCTGGCTGCCCGACGTGCTGGCCGGGCGCCGCCCGCCCGACCCCCCGGACGTGGGACACGGGCTGTACCTGGTGCACCAGCTCGCCGACCTGGTGCGCGTGCACCGCGACCACTGCGGCACCACCGTGCGCGTGCACTTCGCCCTCGACGGGCCCGGCTGATCCCGGCGGTCTCGCCGGGCGCGGGGGTCGCGGCGGGTCGCTGGGTCGTGGGGTCGCTGGGCTCAGGCGGTCTCGGCGACGTCCGCGCAGCGCATCCGCTCGGCCAGCAGGTGCAGCGTGTCGCGCAGTTCCTCCATCGCCGGCAGGTCGAGCCCGGTGGCCGCACCGATCGTGCTGGGCAGGCCGTGGGCGCGCTCGCGCATCTCCACGCCGGTCGGGCTGAGCCCGATCATGACCGAGCGCTCGTCGTCGCGGCGGCGACGGCGCCAGATCAGGCCCGTGGCCTCCAGCCGCTTGAGCAGCGGCGACAGGGTGCCGGTCTCCAGGTGCAGCGCCGCACCGAGGCCGCCGACGGTGGACTCGCCGCGTTCCCACAGCACGAGCATCACCAGGTACTGCGGGTACGTCAGGCCCATCCGCTCCAGGAGCGGCCGGTAGCAGCCCGTCATCGCCCTGGACGCGGTGTAGAGCGCGAAGCAGAGCTGCTCGTCGAGGGTGAACCCGGGCGGGTCGGACGCGGCCATCCGTACACCGTAGGCCGCGCAGCCCCACCAGCACACCTCACCCGACACGAATCCCCCGCAGAGATCACGTTGATCCGCGTCTGCGGTGCGATCCGGCCAGATCCGACCGGATCGCACCGCAAGGGCAGATCTTGCGCGGTCAAGCGCGCAGCTCGGCCCGCGATCAGGTCGCGGCGGCCTCGCGGGCGCGGAGGTCCTTGCGCAGGATCTTGCCGCTGGCCGACTTCGGGATGACGTCGATGAACTCCACCACGCGCACCTTCTTGTGCGGCGCGATCCGCTCGGCCACGAACGCCATGACCTCGTCACCGGAGAGCTCGGCGCCCTGCTGGAGCACCACGAACGCCTTGGGCACCTCCTCGCCCTCGTGCTCGCCCGTGCCGCGCACGCCGATGACGGCGACGTCGGCGACCTTGTCGTGGGTGAGCAGCAGCGCCTCCAGCTCGGCGGGCGGCACCTGGTAGCCCTTGTACTTGATCAGCTCCTTGACCCGGTCGACGATGGTGAAGACCCCGCTGTCGTCGACCACGGCGACGTCGCCGGTGTGCAGGTAGCCGTCGGAGTCGAGCGTGGCCGCGGTCGCCTCGGGGTTGTTGAGGTAGCCGGCCATGATGTTCGGGCCCTTGCACCACAGCTCGCCGCGACCGCCGGGGCCGACCTCCTCGCCGGTCTCCGGGTCGACCAGCTTGCACTCCATGTTGGGCACCGCGAACCCGACGCTGTTGAGGTCGATGTCGGTGCGCCCGTCCGGGATGGCGTGGCTGACCGGGCTCATCTCGGTCATGCCGTAGCCCTGGAGCACCTCGCAGCCCAGCCGCTTGGCGACCGCGTTGCCCAGCTCGGCGTCGAGCGGCGCGGCGCCGGAGAAGACGACGTCGACGCACGACAGGTCGTAGTCGTCGACCATCGGGTGCTTGGCCAGGGCGACGGCCACCGGCGGGGCGATGTACACCCGCTGGATGCCGTTCTCCGCGACCACGCGCAGAAACTCCGGCAGGTCGAACTTCGGCATCGTGACGACCGTCTGCCGCTGGTGGATGCCGGCGTTCATCATCACGGTCATGCCGTAGATGTGGAAGAACGGCAGCACGGCGAGGATCTTGGTCTGCTCGTCGCCGGAGAAGATCGGGTCGATCTGGCAGAGGTTCGCGACGAGGTTGCGGTGGGTGAGGATGACCCCCTTGGCCAGGCCCGTGGTGCCCGAGGAGTAGGGCAGCACGCAGGTGTCGCCGGCCTCGGCGACGTGCGCCGGGGGCTCGGCGGAGGTGCCGAGCAGGTCGCGCAGCGAGGCGTGCCCTTCGGCGCCGTCGAGCACGACGATCGCGTCGTCGCCGATGCCCACCTCCTGCGCGGCGGCCTTCGCGCGGTCCAGGAACAGCGAGATTGTGAAGATCATCTTTGCGCCGGAGTCGCGCAGCTGGTGCGCGAGCTCGTTCGGCGAGTACAGCGAGTTCGCGCTGGTGACGATCGCGTTCGCGCGGATGATCCCGTGGAAGACCACCGGGTAGTACGGCGTGTTCGGCGAGAAGATCGCCACCACGTCACCGCGTCCGATGCCCCGCTCGTGCAGCGCGGCGGCCATCTTGGCGACCATGCCGGTGAGCTCGGCGAAGCTGATCGACGCGCCGGACCCGCCGTCGACGAACGCCGGGGCGCCCGCGCGGTCGCCGAAGTCGGCGAAGAGGAAGTCGTGGAGCGACACCTCGGGGATCTCGACGTCGGGGTACGGGCTGCGGATGGGCATGGCGGCGCTCCCTTGCGTGGCGATGGACGGCGGCGGTGGGCGGCGGTGGGCGGCGCTGCCTGGGCGCGCCGCCGGGCGTGCCAGGCATCGTAGAGGCTGCAGCGCCGCCGCCGGTGAGCACTCACGAGGCGTGCTCACGGGCGGCGCAGCCGCAGCCGCCGCCGCGCCAGCCACGCGAGGCCGGCCAGCACCGCCAGCAGCGGCAGGAACGGCAGCACGAACCCCACCACCACCGCCACCGCGAGCCCGAGCGCCCGCAGCCCGTCCCAGCCCGCGCCCAGGCCGTCACCGAAGCCGAGCGCGCGGTCGTCGGCGCCGGGTTCGGCGTCGACCGGGCGCAGGTCCACGGTGAGCGTGGAGAGCGCGGCCTGGTCGCGCAGCACCGTCAACCGGCTGGTCAGCGAGTCGAGCTCAGCCTCGCGCCGGGCCAGCTCCGACTCGATCGCGACGACGTCGCCGATCGACTCCGCCTGCGCCAGCAACGCCCGCACCCGCGCGACGCTCGCCTGCTGGCTCGCCACCCGCGCGTCGAGGTCGACGGCCTCCTCGGTGACGTCCACGACCTGCCCGCTGCGCTCCACGACCGTGCCGATCGTGGCGACGTCGTCGAGCAACCGGTCGAGCGCCGCCACGGGCACGCGCACCACCAGCAACGCGCCGCGGGTCCCGGCCTGCTCCTCGGTGACGAAGCCGCCCGCCGCGGCCACCGCGGTGCGCACCTGCCGCCCGGCCGCCGCCGGGTCGTCGACCTCGACCTCGACCTGCGCGGTGCGCACGAGCGTCCGGTCGACCGCGCCGACCGGCACCCCGGGCGCGGCCGGCGCCCCGGGCGCGGGGACGGCCGGCGCGGCGGCGTCGGCCTGCTCCGGAGCGGCACTGCGGGCCGCGTCCGCGGCGAACCCGGTCGACGGCGCCGCGGCGCCCCCCTCGGTCTGCGTCCCGGCCTGCGCCGGGGACGCGGCCGGCTCCGTGTCGATGATCCGCGACGAGGACGACCCGGCCACCACCCCGGCGGCCACGACGAACGCGACCACGAGCACGACCGCCCACATCGCCAGCACGCCCCGGCGCGACCAGCGCCCGGACCTGTTCCCCCACCGCTGCAACTCCACGATCGCCTCCTCGTCCCGGTTCGTCCGGTGTCGTGGGGACGCGACGAGCGGGTCGCGCGGTTGGGCAGCTCAGGTCACGGTTCGGTCACGCCCGGGACGAGTGATCGCGTCCATCGGGCGGTGCCGGCGGTTCGGGCCGCCATGACCGCCCACCAGATGCGATCTTCAGTCGAACAGGTGCTCGAACGCCCGCAGGTTGGCCAGCGACTCCCCGCGCTCGGTGCGCCAGGCGTGCTCGCGCCGGATGGAGGTGGCGAAGCCGAGCTCCAGCAACGTGTTGAAGTCGCCGTCGGCGGCCTCCAGCACCTGCCCGAGCACGCGGTCCAGCTCCCCCGCCGTGACGGCGTGCAGCGCGACTCGGCCGATGAGGTGGATGTCGCCGACCCGGTCGAGGGCGTAGTGCACGCCGTAGAGCCGGGCGTTGCGCTGGAGCAGGAACCGGTAGACGTCCTCGTGCTCCTCGTCGGGGCGCCGGCAGACGAACGCCTGCACGAACAGCGCGTGGTCACCCACCACCAGCCAGCAGTGCGTCTGGAGCCGGTTGGTGCCGGGCAGCGTGACGATGAACTGGCCGGTGTCGCGGCGGGCGTGCTCGACCTCCAGCTCCGCGAGCGCGGCGGCGAGGGTGGCGTCGTGGACGGCGAGCTCGGTCATGTCAGGACCGTGAGCAGCCCGGCCTTGGTGAACTCCGCGGCGGCGTCGGCGTAGGTGGCCAGCAGCGCGTCGGTGGTGCGGTCCCACGAGAAGCGCCCGGCGTGCGCGACGGCGCCCAGCGACAGCTCCGCGCGGCGCCGCAGGGCGACCGTGAGCGCGTCGGCCCAGTCGCGGGCGTCGTGACCGGGGACGAGCAGGCCCGAGCGCCCGTCGGCGACGGCCACCGGCAGCCCACCGACCCGGGCCGCGACGACGGGCGTGCCGCACGCCTGGGCCTCCAACGCCACCAGCCCGAACGACTCGTTGTGGCTGGGCACCGCCACCACGTCCGCCGCCCGGAACACCCCGGCGAGCGCGGCGCCGGACACCGGCGGCAGGAACCGGACGACGTCGGTGAGCCCCAGCGAGCGGGCCAGCACCTGCAACGCGGCGGGCTCGGCGAGGCCGCTGCCCGAGGGTCCGCCCGCGACCAGCACGCACAGCCGGGCGCGCAGTGCCGGGTCGCGGTCGAGCAGTTCCGCCGCGGCGCGCAGCAGCACGTCCGGGGCCTTGAGCGGCTGGATGCGCCCGACGAACGCGAGCACCACCGCGTCGACGGGGATGCCCAGCGCGGCCCGGGCCGCGCCGCGGTCGCCGGGGGTGAACCGCGCCAGGTCGACCCCCGGCGGGATCGCGACCGTGCGCGTCGGGTCGGCCCCGTACAGCTCGACGAGCTGGCGGGTCTCGGCGTGGGTGTTGGCGACGAGCCGGTCGGCCTCGGCGACGACCTGGTCCTCGCCGATCACCCGCACCACCGGCTCGGGCGGGTCGCCGTCGGCGAGCGCGGCGTTCTTCACCCGCGCCAGCGTGTGCGCGGTGTGCACCAGCGGCACCCCCCACCGGTCGCGCGCGAGCCAGCCCACCTGCCCCGAGAGCCAGTAGTGGGAGTGCACGACGTCGTAGTGCCCCGGCGGGTGGCGGGCCTCGGTGCGCAGCACCCCGGCGGTGAACGCGCAGAGCTGGCTCGGCAGGTCGTCCTTGCCCAGGCCCTCGTACGGCCCGGCGGCGACGTGGCGCACCAGCACCCCGGGCGCCAGTTCCACCTCCGGCTCGTGGCCCGACGACGTGGCCCGGGTGAAGATCTCCACCTCGACGCCGCGAGCCGCCATCCGCAGGGCGGTCTGCACGATGTAGACGTTCATGCCGCCCGCGTCGCCGGTGCCCGGCTGCTCCAGCGGGGAGGTGTGCACCGACAGGACGCAGACGCGGCGCGGCGTCGCGCGGGGGATGGGCACGTCCCTTCCTAGCACGCGATCCGGTCGTTCACCGCGAGCCGTCCCGGCCCCGTGCGGCGAGCAGCCCGAGCAGGGCGCGCAGCGGGTCGCCGGCGTGCCAGCGGCCCTGCTCGTCGCGCCACGCCGGCACCTCGCGGGGCGCGCCGCCGGGGCGGCGCAGCTCGACGGTCAGCGTGTCGTGGCGGTGCAGCTCCCCCGCCGGGACGGGGGTGTCGAGCACCGCGCAGGCGAGGACCACGTCGGGGAGGTCAACCCAGCAGACCGGCCGCCCCTGCCCGCGCACCCGCGCGTCGACGACCTCGGAGGCGGCGGGCAGGTCGAGCAGCTCGGCCAGCGCGTCCACGTCCCCGCCGGCCACGACCTCCCCGGCCGGGAGCACGGCGGCGAGCCAGGGCAGGTCGAGCACGACGGCGACGCCCGCGTCGACGACGGTGCCGTCCAGCGCGCGGACCCGCGACGGCGGCTCCACGTCGGCCGGGTCGAGCACGCCGTCGCGCACCGCCGCGGCCAGCGCGGCGTGCGCAGCGGCGACGAGCGCGGGATCGGGTCGGCGCTGCGGGTCGGCGAGCCGGTCGAGCAGGTCGGCGGCGTCGCGCGAGCCGGTCACCGCGAGCGTCGCGCGCACGCCGACCGCGCCCAGGAACGCGTCGTCGGCCGCCACCGGCGGCACCGGGTCGTAGAGCGCCGCGAGGCCCGGCGCCGACGGCAACCGCCAGTGGCCCGGCCGGTGCCCGCCCAGCCGCGCGTGCCGGGCGAGCCACCACGCGGTGTACGACCCGGGCGCCAGCACCGCGGCGCGCGTGTCGCGGTCGGCGGCGAGCAGCGCCAGCGCCGCGGGCCAGGCCTCGCCGGCGACCAGGTCGAGGTCGCGCACGGCCACCAGGCGCGCGGGGGGCGCGGCCAGCGCGTCCCACCAGCGCTCCTCGTCGTCGAGGTCGTGGTCGGGGCCGGCGGGGTGGTCGTCGGCGAGGACCGCGAACCCGTCCACCACCCCGGCCGCGGCGAGGACGGCGCGCGGGAACCGGGCCGCCCACGCCGGGTCGAGCACGCCCAGCGGCGCGTCGTCGGCGAGCAGCGGGCGCAGCGCGGCGTCGGGCAGCATCAGCTCGTCGGCGCGGGCCACTCCGCCGTCGGCGTCGGGCAGGGCGAGCGCGGCGACGTCGGCCGCGCCGGCCTGCCCCAGCAGCCCGAGCACCGCCGCGGCGAGCGATTGCGGGCCGAGCCCCGCGTCGGCGTCGTCGACCGACCGCTCGACGGCCGCGACCACCGCGGGGTGCGCCAGCAACGCGGCCGCGTCCGCCGGTGCGGCACCGAGCCGGGCCAGCAACGGGTGCACCGCGTCCGGGTGCGCCACGTGCAGCCCCGGCAGGCCCAGCGCCGCGATCGCCTCCACGGCCGGGGCGCCCGCCGAGCCGCCGGGTACGCCGGGGTCGCCGGGCCGGCCGAGGTAGCCGGGCCGGGCGGGGCCGCCGGGCCCGGCCAGGACGCCCGCGGCGAGCAGCACCCCGGCCGGGCCCGCGACGCTGCGGCCGCGCCGGTGATCGTCGGCGACCACCAGCGGCACGGGCAGCGCGCGCAGCTCGTCGACCAGCCCGGGGACGGTGTCGGCGGCCTCGACCAGCGCCTCGTACAGCGCCCGCCACCATGACGGCGCCATCTCGACCCCGAGCAGCCGGTCGGCCAGCGCCGCCGGCCCCAGGCGCTCGACGCCCAGCGCGGCGGGCGGGCGCGGCACGGGGGCCAGCAGCCCGGGGAAGGCTCCGCACCCGGCCAGCAGCGCGGGCAGCGCATCCCCTGGGACGTCGAGCCACTCCGCCCGTCCGGGCGCCAGGTCCGCGCCCGCCGCCCCCGGCAGCCACTCCGCGGCGCGCAGCGCGTCGAGGATCAGCTCGTGCAGCCGGCCGTCGGTCGCCGACCGCGGGAAGCCGGCCGCCGGCACCAGCGCGAGACGAGCGAGCGGGTCGAGCGCGCGGACGAGGTCGACGTAGGCCTGCGCCGCCGCGGCCAGCACCCGGTCGGCGGCCGCACCCGCGCGGACGTGACGACGGTCCGGGTCCAGCGGCACCGTGGCGAACAACCGGGCGGGCAGGCTCAACCGCTCCGACGTGGGCGTCGGCGCGTGCTGCACCTCCGGCTCCCCGCCCACGCCCTCCCCCACC
>JBQTJE010000042.1:0-7313 GCA_052387455.1 Pseudonocardia sp. | reverse complement strand
GGGGCGCTGGCAAGTGGGCGGGGCGCTGGCACGTGGGCGGGGCGGCGGGTGGCGGGTGGCAAGTGGGCGGGGCGCTGGCAAGTGGGCGGGGCGGCGGGTGGCGGGTGGCGGGTGGTGATCGTCGTTTCGGGACGGGGAACCGTGCGTGGTGCGGCGTGGCGTCCCCAACTGGTGATCACGGCTGGCGCGGTGGCGGGTGGCGGCCGGCTGGCGGCGGGTTGGCGGCTGGCGGCGGGCGGCAGAGCGGCTGGTGATCATGGGGGTATCGGCCGAGCCGGGGTCGAACCGGGCAAGCCCACGCCGAGCCGGCGGCCGAACCGCGGGCCGAGCCGGCGGCCGAACCGCACGCCGAGCCGGCGGCCGAACCGCGGGCCGAGCCGGCGGCCGAACCGCGGGCCGAGCCGGATCAGCCGACGGCACCCAGCAGTTCCTGCCAGCCCAGCGCGTCCAGCAGGGCGTCGACCGGCCTCAGGAGGCCGTCCAGCAGCGACCCGACCGCGCTGGCCCCGTCCCCGCGGTCGACGCGGACGCCTCGGGTGAGCTGCGGCCACGTCTCCCCGCCGATGAGGCCGTTGACCTCCTCGCAGCCCCGGTCGGCCTGGAACCGCCGCACCGACCCCGCCATCGACGGCCCGAACTCGCCGTCCGGGTCCACCTCGCCGCGCCCCGCCCCGCGCAGCAGGTGCTGGGCGGCGAGCACGGACCGCCCGCGGTCGCCCTCGCGCAGCAACGGCCAGACCGGCCGCGTGGCGCGGGCGAGGGACAGCGACACCCCGGCAAGCCGGGCGACGTCGACCCGCAGTTGGGGAAGCAGCCCGTAGAGCTGGTTGCCGGGGCAGGCGGTGTCGCGGTAGTCGCGGTGGCCCTGGATCTCGGTCGGCGCGATCCCGTACTGCCCGCAGATCGCGGCGCACAGCTCGCGCAAGCGGTCGAGCTGGGCGCCCGGTGGGGTGGCGCTGCCGTAGGTGCCCTCGTTCTCGATCCCGACGGACTCCTCGTTCTGGCCGGTACAGTGCGCGCCGACGACGTGGCGGCGCCCGCTGCGCAGCGCCTCAAGGCTGCGCCTGCGGCCTTCCAGCACGAACCCGCCGCGGCTGATCGTGAACTGCTGGCCGGAGTCGATCCAGCCGCGCCGGTCCATGTGGAAGTTCTGCACGCCCCGGGCGACGCGGATCGCGGCGTCACGGCTGAGGTCGCGGCCGTTGGCGTCCGCGGTGTGGTGCACGATGATCCGCACCGGGCGCCGCGCCAGTACGGGGATGACGTCGCGGTTCGGGCGGGCGCCCCAGCCGTCGCAGTCGATGATCTCCGGGATCGGCGCGCTCCGGGCCGCTGCCGCCGTCCGACGGGCCGGAACCCCACCCGCCGGAACCTGACCCGCCGCAACCCCACCCGCCGCAACCGCGGCCACCGCCACCCCGCCGCCGAGCAGGAACACCGCACCGCCCGCGAGGGCCGCACCGCCGGCGAGGAACGCCCGCCGCGACGCACCGTGTCCGGTCATCCCGTCACCCCCGCCCCGCCCCACCCGACCGAGATCAACGATCACTCACCGGCGCGATCTGCGACAGTCCCCGCAACGGTGGGTGACGCCTCTGCGCGCAGCTCGGGGAACGGGTAAGGCCCGGTATTGCCTCAGTTACCCATCGGTAATAAGCTGGAGTTACCGGCGAGTATGCGCCCGACCGGGCGATGCCGTCGCACCGCTGTCGAGACAGTCATCGAGCTGAGGAGAGGCCGCCATGGGTCACTTCAGGAGCAACCTCCGCGACCTCGAGTTCTCCCTGTTCGAGGTCTTCCGCGTGCAGGAGCGCCTGGGCTCCGCGCCGTTCGAGAACGTCGACCTCGGCACGGCCCGCGACATCCTCACCGAGCTCAACGCCGTCGCCACCGGCCCGCTCGCCGCGTCGTTCGTCGACGCCGACCGCAACCCGCCGGTGTTCGACCCGCACACCCACTCCGTCACGCTGCCGCAGTCGCTCAAGGACGCCTACGGCGTGCTCTGGGACGGCGAGTGGTGGCGGCTGGGCCTGCCCGAGACCCTCGGCGGGCACGGCGTGCCGCCGTCGGTGCAGTGGGCCGCGGCCGAGCTGATCCTCGGCGCGAACGCGCCGGCGTTCCTCTACCTCGCCGGGCCGAACTTCGCCTCGATCGTGCACCGCAACGGCACCGACGAGCAGCAGCGCTGGGCCGAGCTGATGATCGAGCGCGGCTGGGGCGCGACGATGGTGCTCACCGAGCCCGACGCTGGCTCCGACGTCGGCGCCGGGCGCACCAGGGCCGTGCAGCAGCCCGACGGCACCTGGCACATCGACGGGGTGAAGCGCTTCATCACCTCCGCCGAGCACGACCTGACCGAGAACATCATGCACCTCGTGCTCGCCCGCCCCGACGGCGCGAGACCGGGCACGAAGGGCCTGTCGCTGTTCCTCGTGCCCAAGTTCCACTTCGACGCGCGGACCGGCGAACCCGGCGCCCGCAACGGCGCGTTCGTCACCGGCGTCGAGCACAAGATGGGCCTGAAGGCGTCCACCACCTGCGAGCTGACGTTCGGCCAGCACGGCACGCCGGCCGTCGGCTGGCTGCTCGGCGAGCGCCACGACGGCATCGCGCAGATGTTCGAGGTGATCGAGCACGCGCGGATGCTGGTGGGCACCAAGGCGATCGGCACGCTGTCGGCCGGCTACCTCGCGGCGCTGGAGTACGCGAAGGAGCGCGTGCAGGGCGCCGACCTGCCGCGGATGCTCGACAAGACCGCCCCGCGCGTCACGATCACCCACCACCCGGACGTGCGCCGGATGCTGATGCTGCAGAAGTCCTACGCCGAGGGCCTGCGCGCGGTGTACCTCTACGCCGCGACGTTCCAGGACGCCATCCGGGCCGGCCGCGCCGCCGGGCAGGACGTCGCGCTGCCCGAGGCCGTGAACGACCTGCTGCTGCCGATCGTCAAGGGGGTGGGTTCGGAGCGGGCCTCGGAGATGCTCCAGCTCTCGCTGCAGACCCTGGGCGGCTCCGGCTACCTGCAGGACTACCCCGTCGAGCAGTACATCCGCGACGCCAAGATCGACTCGTTGTACGAGGGCACCACGGCGATCCAGTCGCTGGACTTCCTGTTCCGCAAGATCGTCCGCGACAACGGGCGGGCGCTGACGCACGTGGCGGGGGAGATCCAGGCGTTCCTCGACGCGGACGCCGGGAACGGGCGGCTCAAGGAGGAGCGGGCGCTGCTCGCCACGGCGCTGGCCGACGTCCAGGGCATGCTCGGCGCGCTCACCGGGCAGCTCATGGCGTCGGCGCAGGACCCGTCGAACGTCTACAAGGTCGGCCAGCACAGCGTGCGGTTCCTCATGGCGGTGGGCGACCTCATGGTCGGCTGGCTGCTGCTGCGCCAGGCGGAGGTGGCGCTGGCCGCGCTGGGCGGCGAGGTCTCGGCGAAGGACCAGGCGTTCTACGAGGGCAAGGTCGGCGCGGCGCGGTTCTTCGCCGCCACGGTGCTGCCGCTGCTCACCGCGCAGCGCGGGATCGTGGAGCACGCCGACAACGCGCTGATGGAGCTGCCCGAAGCCGCGTTCTGACCGGTCCGGGGCGCGGGCTGCCGACTCCCGTGCGGCTGCCCGACCCGGCACGGCGCTGCCGCCCGATCGGTTCGGGGCGGCAGCGCCGTTCGTGCTGGCGGCTCAGGCTGGTTCGTCGGACCGGCCTGAGATGTCGATCGGTTCGAGCGCCACGACGGGCTGCTGCGCCGACCCGAACCACGCCAGGAGAACGCCGTCGGTGACGCGCGTGCCCGGATCTGGCATGTCGCCCGACGACGCCGGCCACGGCGTCGTGAGCTCTTCGGCGAACACATCCTGAACGGCATTGATCGTCGAGTACGCGGCGGTCTCCACGCTTCGGTCGTCGAGGACGTCGTCGACCACCCGAGGCGCCGCCGACCCGCCGATCAGCATCTGGTCGCGGTACACACTGACCTGGTCCCCGTCCGCCCGCACCTCCAGCCCCTCAGGTGCGACGGCGTCGAGCCGAGAGGCCAGCGCCCGAGCGAGGTCACGGGACGACGCAGCCGTTGGGGACATTGTGCGAGGTCCTTCCCTGGGTGTCGGTGTGCGTGATGTCGAGCCGGAAGATCGATCCGGAGCGAGAGTGCCTCGGGCTGACGCTACCGTGTGGATTATAGTTCTGGCGCTTCTCGTCGACCTTCTTGTCGTCGACGTACACGATGGCTTGCCAGAAGCCACTGTTGTCCGTGTAATCCTGAACATTCCACGCGATGGTCCGACTCGGGCTGGTACGGACATTGATGACCCCGGCGTTACCGGCCCACTGATGGTCGAGGCAGGACGGCAAGCTTTCGGCGGCAACAGGTTCAGCAGCGGCAGGTGCGGCGGTGAGCAGCGTCATCCCGGCTGCCGCGACGAGGCCGATCACGGCACGGCGTGCGACGAGTGCAAACATGGAAAGGGAGATGCCGAGAAGCCGTGGGCAAAACGAGATCGAGCCGCCTGATCGAGCTATTCGTCACTCTCCGCATCGCCGCCGATCCGGTGTCGTACGGATGGTGCGCGGCGTTCGCGATCAGCGCGCCGCGCGTAGCAGTCGCGCCACGATCGACCCGGCGACCAGCCAGAACACCGCGGCGAGGCCATAGTTCACGGTGACCCCGATCTTCGGGTCGTCGGGGGTGATCAGCCCGCCGAACCACGGCATGAGGCTCATGGCGAGGTCGCGCACGAGCAGGGTGTGCGGGTTGGCCGGGTTCGACTCGAACACGAACAGCACGATGTAGGCGACCGGAATCAGGGCGAACACGCCGGCCACGACCCTGACCGTTGGCTGCCGGGAGGCCGATCGCGCGCGCGAAGGCGTGCCTGTGCGGGACTTACGTGGGGTGTCCTATTCGACAGTCATGATCGGGCGCGTTCCCGGTGCCCCCGCCACGCGGCCGTTACCGCCGCACGACCGTCCCGGGATCAGCTCGCGATGTAGGACGCGAGCTGCTCGCGCTCGACCTCCAGCATGTCGATACGGGCTTTCACCAGGTCGCCGATGCTGACGATGCCGCGCAGCTCCCCGTCGACCACCACCGGCAGGTGCCGGAAGCGCCGGGTGGTCATCACCCGGGCGAGGTCGACCACGCTGTCGCCGGGCCCGCACGTCGTGACGTCGGTGGTCATGATCTCCGCGACGCGCCGCTCCAGCAACGCCGCGCCGCCGTCGTGCAGGCGCCGCACGACGTCGCGCTCGGAGACGATCCCGACCAGCCGCCCGCCGTCGACGACCGGTAGCGCCCCGATGTTGCGCTCGGCGATCACGGCGATCAGCTCCGCGACCGTGGCCGCCGGGCCCACCGTCAGCACGTCCGAACCCTTGCCGCGAAGCACGTCCGCGATCCGCATGGGATGACCTCCGATCATGGTCGTGGCGCCGTCTCCATCGAGAGTACGAAGCGTCACGGCAGGATCGGAAGGGTCAGCCCTCGTTCGGCTGAGTAAAGGTTCGGCAAGTCACTCGGCGCACACGACGATGGGTGACGGGTTGTACCTCACGGTGCGGGTCTCGTTGCGCGTCTGGCCGGTGCTGATCTCCCGCAGCGTGCGCGTGTCGGTGATCGTGAAGCCCGGCGCGCCCTGGCTCGGGCTGCACGGCTTGCCCGCCGGGATGGTGACGGTCTGCGGCTGCGTGGGGTTGGTCCGCGGGCCCGGGGTGGAGGTCACCTCGTAGCGTTTCGTGCCGTACATCCGCACCGTGAGCGACGTGGGCGTCCACGCCGTCTGGATCAGCACGCCGGTGGGGTTGTCGTTGCGGAACTTGAGGTCGATCGAGCCCTCGAACACGGTGGCCTCACGCCCGGCCGGGTAGCGGCCGATGTAGAAGCTGTGCTCCTTGTGCGCGACGTCGACCATGCCGGCGAAATAGGCCGCGTTGTACAGCGTCGTGGCGACCTGGGAGACGCCGCCGCCGATGCCTCGTGACGGGGCGCCGTCGTCGATGATGCCGGCCTCGACGTAGCCATTGGCGGCGTTGCGCGGCACGGTGGCGGCGTTGAGGCTGAACGTCGCGCCCGGCTCCACGATGAGGCCGTTGATCTGCTCGGCGGCCCGCTTGATGTTGAGGCCCGAGTCGCGGGCGAAGCCGCCGGTCTGGAACTCGCTGATCAGGCCGGTGATACCCAGGCCGTTGAGTTCCTCGGTGGTGAGCTCGGCGGGCTGCTCGGCGTACACGGCGGTGATCTCGCGCGCGCCGGTGCCGGTGAGCACCCGCAGCAGGTCGGCGAGGGTGACCTCGTAGTCGATCCCGCGCCCGTCCTGGGACGGCACGACGACCGGCGCTCCCGAGGAGAAGTTGAGCGTCGCGTCACGGCCAGGGGTCTCGGTGGACGCCAGTTGCGGGCGCAGCGCCTCCTCGATCGTGACCGGGTTGAGCTCCGGGACCAGCCCCTGGCCGGGCTCGGCGCGGAAGCTCAGCGCGGCGGCGGTGTCCTCGGGGGTGATGGTGGCGCGCGCGCCCTGCTCGCCCAGCACCGTGACCGGCCCGGACATCGCGGGCTCGGCGATCCGGTCGATCGCGGTGGCGACGTCGGCGGGTGTGGTGATCGGCGGCAGCTCGGTCAGCGGCAGCGCCACGACCGTCCCGTTGGCCCACTGCTCGCGCAGCACGTTCGCGGCCGAGGCGACCTCGAGGCGCTGGCCGGGGACCGGGTCGACCGGGGTGGGCGTCGTGCCCTCGAACGCGACGGTGCCCTCGACGGGCGCCCGGTCCACCACGGGCGCGAGCTGCTCCAGCGCGCCGAGCAGCGCCGGGGTGTCGGTGACCGTGACGACCCCGACCTCGCGCTCGCCGAACAGGGACGCGATCCGGGTGAACGGGTTGAGCGGCTGGCTGCCGGCCCGGTCCAGCGTGGCGGACCAGTCGATGGCGAGGCCAGCGGCGCGGGGGTCGAGCTCGCTCTGCACCTGGCCGACCGTCACGGCGACCGGACGGGTGGTGCGCGGCTCGATCTCCGAGCGCAGCTCGCTCTCCGCGGCCACGTCGGACAATCCGCCGACGGGCACGCCGGCGACGGTGACGCCGCGGGGGACCGCGCCCAGGCTGAGCACGACGTCGACGGTGTAGAGCAGCGCGAGCAGGCCCAGCACCGCCGCCGCTACCAGCACCGGGCGCCGGCGGGAGCTCGGTGCGGATCCCTGGTCCGGCAGCTCCGGGGGCGGCGCGGCGGATGAGGTGACGGCGGGGAGCAGCTCGGTGGGGGACTCGGCGGCCGGGCGGGCGAACGGCGGGTTGGGCCCGTGGCCGTTCGGTGGCGGCAGGGGGTG
>JBQTJE010000041.1:0-23534 GCA_052387455.1 Pseudonocardia sp. | reverse complement strand
GTTCCGGGCGGCAGTCGACGATGCGGGGCTGGAGCTGCTGGAGCTGGTCACGCTCGCGGCGTCGCGGTCGGCCTCCGCGCGGCTTGCCGAGGCCCGGCTGCCCCCGCCCGCGTAGCCGGTCCCGTCGCCACTCGTCTTGCCGGGTGCGCCGGTGTCGTCCGGCGCGGCGGTCTCCGGTGCCCCGGCGGCCCGGGCCGCGGCGATCCGGCGCATCGACAGCAGCCGAGCCAGGCGCCGCTGGCGCCGCGTGGGCCGGGCGGGCCACACCGTCTCGACGGCACTGTTGAGGTGCGCGCCGAGCACGATCGACAGCCCCAGCAGGAACGCGAAGAGCAGGAACGCGATAGGCGTCGCGAGCGCCCCGTAGGTGTAGCCGGTGCTGGTGAGCACGGCGATGTACAACCGCAGGCCCGTCGCGGAGGCGATGAACACGAGCATCGCCAGCAGCGCGCCGGGCACCAGGCGCCGCCACGGCAGGCTGTGCGGCAGCGCGAGCTTGTAGAAGCAGGTGAGCACCAGCACGAAGATCAGGCCGGTGCCGGGGTAGTAGAACGCGCCGATCAACCGCGCCGCCGTGGGCTGCCAGTCGAACGGCAGCACCTGCACGAGCAGGTCGGGACCCAGCGCGACCAGTGGCAGCGTCAGCACGGCGACGACGAGCGCCAGCAGGTAGACGACCAGCGAGAAGATGCGTTGCCACACCGGGTGCCGGACGAGCTTCTGGCCGTGCGCCTCGGTGATCGAGTCGACCAGCGACGCGGTGGCCGACGACCCGGCGAACAGCGCGATGAGAAAGCCCACCGAGATCACGTCCGCACGCCCGATGGTGAGGATCGTCGACGCCGTGGGCGCGATGATCTGGTCGACCACCTCGGGGGTGAAGACCTGGCGGGAGAAGTTGACGATCCCGCGCTCGACCTGGTCGACGGTCGCCGGCCCGAACAGGTCCCCGACGTACCCCAGGGAGCCGAGCAGGCCCAGCAGCAGCGGCGGCAGCGACAGCGCCTGCCAGAACGCCGCCTGCGCCGAGTGGGAGAAGATGTCCTGGTCCCAGGCACGCCGCAGGGCCCGCAAGCCCACGCGTCGTACGTCGTCTCCCCGGGAACGGGCCGGTTGCTCACTCGTCATGGCCCCCCAAGGATGGACCACGAACCGCCGACCGCACCGGGCGGACGCGCCGGTGTGGCCGACCCGTAGCCTTCCGACGCGTGTTCCGAGTCCCCCGAGCCGTACCCGACGCCCTTTCCGACGCGCTTCCCGGTGCGAGCCGCCAGGCGGCCCACGGCGCCGAGCCCGCCGCCCGCCCGCTGCGCGCGTGGCAGCGTTCCGCGCTGTCGCGCTACCTGGCGGCGGGGCCGCGCGACTTCCTCGCGGTGGCCACCCCGGGGGCCGGGAAGACGGCCTTCGCGCTGCGGGTGGCGGCGGAGCTGCTGGCCGACCGGACGATCCACGCGCTGACGGTCGTCACCCCGACCGAACACCTGAAGCACCAGTGGGCCCTGGCCGCGGCGGCGGCGGGCATCGCGCTCGATCCGGAGTTCCGCAACTCGGCGGGGGGCACGTCCGCGGACTACACCGGCATCGCCGTCACCTACGCCGGGGTGGCCGCGCACCCGCCGCTGCACCGCTCGCGCACCGAGCACCGGCGCACCCTGGTCGTCCTCGACGAGGTGCACCACGCCGGGGACGCGCGGTCCTGGGGGGAGGCGGTGCGCGAGGCGTTCGCGCCGGCGACGCGGCGGCTGGCGCTGACGGGCACGCCGTTCCGCAGCGACGACAATCCGATCCCGTTCGTCGACTATCTCCCGGATGCCGACGGTGCGCTGCGCAGCCGTGCCGATCACGGCTACGGGTACGCCGAGGCGCTGGCCGACGGGGTCGTGCGGCCGGTGGTCTTCCTGGCCTACTCCGGGGTGTCGAGCTGGCGCACGAGCGCGGGGGAGGAGTTCACGGCACGGCTGGGTGAGCCGCTGACCCCCGAGCAGACCGCGCGGGCCTGGCGTACCGCGCTGGACCCGGGCGGGGAGTGGATCCCGGCGGTGCTCGCCGCGGCCGACCGCAGGCTCGCCGCCCACCGGGCCGGGGGGATGCCCGACGCGGGCGGCCTCGTCATCGCCTCGGACCAGGCCGCCGCGCGGGCGTACGCGGCGATCCTCGCCGAGCTGACCGGCACCGCCCCCGCGCTGGTGCTCTCCGACGAGCCGGGCGCGTCGGCGCGGATCGCCCGGTTCGCCGGTTCGGACGAGCGCTGGATGGTGGCGGTGCGGATGGTCTCCGAGGGCGTCGACGTCCCGCGGCTGGCCGTCGGGGTGTACGCGACGAGCGCGTCCACGCCGCTGTTCTTCGCCCAGGCGGTGGGCCGCTTCGTGCGGTCGCGGCGGGCGGGGGAGACGGCGTCGGTGTTCGTGCCGAGCGTCCCGGTGCTGCTCGGGCTGGCCAGCGAGCTGGAGGCGCAGCGTGACCACGTGCTGGGCAAGCCCCACCGCACCGACGACCAGTGGGACGACGACCTGCTGGCCGCCGCGAACCGCCAGGCGGACGAGCCGGGGGAGGAGGAGCCGGCGTTCACCGCGCTGGGTGCGCAGGCCGAGCTGGACCAGCTCATCTACGAGGGCACCTCCTTCAGCGCGGGCGGGTTCAGCGCCGACGAGGAGGACTACCTGGGCCTGCCCGGGCTGCTCGAACCCGAGCAGGTGCGCACGTTGCTCGACCAGCGTCAGAAGCAGTGGCTGGCGCGCTCGGACGGTCCCGGACCAGCGCCCGCGGCGCAGGTGGCGCGGGCGGCCCCTTCGGTGCGCGAGCGGATCGCCACCCTGCGCAGGGAGCTGAACACCCTCGTCGCGCTGCACCACCACCGCACCGGCAAGTCGCACGGCGCGGTGCACGGCGAGCTGCGCCGCGCCTGCGGCGGTCCGCCGACGGCGATGGCCACCATCGAGCAGCTCGAGGAGCGCATCGCGGTCATGCGGACCTGGTGACCGCGCTCGTCACGAACCGCCCCGCGATGCGCGCGGGGCGGGAACCGTTGCCGGTCCCCGCCCCGTCGCGGGCAGTGCGTATGAGCGTGGTCGCTGCTGTGTCCTTCCTCACTCCGTCAGGAGGAGGCGAGAGGTCAACCGCCGCTCTGGACGTCGACGTCCAGCTCGCGCAGCTTGTCGGCGTGTGCGCGCGCGTGATGGCCGCAGAAGAGCAGTTCCCCGCCGGACTGCAGCACCGCTCGGACCTTGGCGGCCGCCCCGCACCGGTCGCAGCGGTCTGCGGTGGTCAAAGCGGGTCGGCTCAGAGTTCCCGGCTGCATAGCGCTCCTTCCATCGCTGGCGACGAACCGCTGCTGCGGTACGCCCCACTTACCCAGACGCCGTCGCACCCGCTGGTGTTCCCCAGCGTGAGCGACGATCGTCACGATCGAACGCTCGGCGGATTCAGTTGACTACGAGTGAATGATGCGGTGCCCGCTCGTGACGACGCAAGCGGTAACAGGTTAACAACAGCGATGGGGTGACTACGCTGCGTGTCCGACCTGTCGAGGTCGGGAGCCGGGTCCCGGCGCCTGCCCTCTTCGTACTCGGCGGGGCCTCGATGTACCTCGGTGCCGCCCTCGCCGTCGGGTTGTTCGACCGGATGTCGCCATCCGGAGTCGCGGTGTTACGCCTTGTGGGCGCAGCGGCGGTACTCCTCGCGTGGCGGCGGCCGGGCCGCGCGGCATGGCGCGGGACTGCGCTGTTCGGGGCGGTGGCGTTCGGGCTCGCGACCGGTGTGATGAACCTCGCCTTCTACGAGGCCATCGCCCGGTTGCCGCTGGGCACCGCGGTCGCGATCGAGTTCTGCGGCCCGGTGCTGGTCGCGGCGGTGGCCTCCCGCCGCGCGCGGGACGTCGCGGCGGTGGTGCTGGCCGCGCTCGGGGTGGCCCTCATCGCCGATGTGCGCTGGTCGGGAAGCCCATCGGGGGTGCTGTGGGCACTCGCCGCGGCGGTGATGTGGACGGCCTACATCCTGCTCGCCAAGCGGGTCGCGCAGACCGGTGCGGGGCTCGACGGGATGGCGGTCGGGTTCGCGGTGGCGAGCGTGCTGCTCGCGCCGGTGCTGCTGTTCACCCCGCTCGCTCCGCTCGCGGACCCGGTGGTGCTCGGGCTCGCCGTGGGCGTGGGCGTGCTGTCGAGCGTGGTGCCCTACGTGCTGGACCAGGTGGTGTTGCGGCGGGTCGGCCGCGCCCGGTTCGCCGTGCTGCTCGCGCTGCTGCCCGCCACGGCGACGGTGATCGGGCTGATCGCCCTGGGCCAGGTGCCGGGGCTGCTGGAGGCGGTGGGGATCGGGGCTGTCGTGGCGGCGGTCGCGCTGCGATCTCGGGACCGGAACGATCACCCTCCGTGATCAGATTCGTCGCTGCGCTCAGGCCCGACGGACCTCCAGGAGGGCTGCGCCGTCGCCCGCCGACACCACCCGAACGGCGAGGCCGCCGACCATCTCGGTGCGCCCGGCGACGATCCGGACCTCCCCGCCGCCCGACCGCCCGTCGACGGCCACGACCACCGCACCCTCCTCGATCAGCCCGATCCGCATCGTTGCGCCGAGTACGCCGAGGCGGCTGCGGGTGACGTCGCCCGACACCTCGACGCGGCACAGGTCGTTCACGCACGACACCGAGCTCGACGAGCCACCCGAGCCACCCGAGCCACCCGAGCCGCCGGAGCCACCGGAGCCACTCGTGGTCGTGGTCGTGCCACCCGTGCACCCGGCGAGCGCGAGGACGGCGCCGGCGAGCAGGACGGCGGTGCGCGAAGAGATCACGGGCGCAGTATCGCGCCATCACCCGATCTGGTGGAGCGCGGGCTCGCCGACGTATGGTCGACCACGACCCGCGGGAGCGCCACGTACCGGCGCTGAGAGGGCGGCAGGACCGGCCGTCGACCGTTCGAACCTGACCCGGTTCACACCGGCGTAGGGAGGCCTCGAATGCGCTGCCGTCCACTCATGATCGTCGTCTCGGCCGTCGTGCTGCTCCTGGCGGGCTGCGCGGGCGCCGAGGCGCCCCGCACCGTCCGGGTGGCACTCGACTGGACGCCCAACACCAACCACACCGGCCTGTTCGTCGCTCAGCAGGAGGGCTGGTTCGCCGACGCGGGGCTCACCGTCGAGTTCCTGCCCTACAACAACACCTCGCCCGACACGCTCGTCGACTCGGGCGCTGCGGACGTCGGCATCAGCTTCCAGGACTCGTTCACCTTCTCGAAGGCCGCAGGCGCGGACATCACCTCCGTCATGGCGATCCTGCAGACCTGGGCCACGGAGATCGCGGTCAAGGCCGACCGCGCGGACATCCGCACTCCCGCCGACCTCGACGGGAAGATCTACGGCGGGTTCGGGGCCAGCTACGAGGTGCCCAAGATGCGGGCGGTGATCCAGGACGCGGGCGGGCGCGGCGAGTTCACCAACGTGGTGCTCGGGACCGCCGCCTACGATGCCCTCTACGCGGGCGAGGTGGACTTCACCGAGCCCTTCGTGGCCTGGGAGGGCATCGAGGCGCAGCTGCGGGGGCAGCCGCTCAAGACGTTCGCGTACGCCGACTACGGCTTCCCGGACGCCTACAACGTGCTGCTCGTCGCCAACTCCACCTGGCTGCGCGAGGACCCGGCCACCGCCCGGGCGTTCGTGCAGGCCGCCCAGCGCGGCTACCAGCTCGGCGCCGACGACCCGGCCCGCGGGGCCGAGCTGCTCATGGCGGCGCACCCGGGCGTGTTCACCGAGCCCGAGCTGGTGACGCGCAGCCAGGACATGCTCGCGGCGTCGTTCCTGCGCGACCCGTCCGGGAAGGTCGGGCCGCAGACCGTCGAGAAGTGGGCCGGGTTCTCCGGGTTCCTGTTCGACGCCGGACTGCTCGCCGGCCCGGACGGCGCGCCGCTGGCCACCCGGCCGGACTTCGCGACGTGGTTCACCAACGACCACCTCGCCCCCTGAGGGCGGTCGCGCCGCCGCTCGTGCTCGTCGCGGGCGGGCTCGCGCTGTGGCAGTGGTACGTGACGGCGTACGACGTGCGCCCGCAGGTGCTGCCCTCGCCGGCGCGGGTGCTGGAGCAGGGCTGGGCGTTCCGCGAGCAGATCTGGACCCACACCGTCCCGACGCTGCAGGTCACGGCGGTGGGCTTCGCGGTGTCGCTGCTGCTGGGCTGGGCGCTGGCCGTGGCCGTCGACTTCTCGCCGTGGCTGCGGCGCGCGATCACCCCGCTGCTCGTCGCCTCGCAGACGTTGCCGATCATCGCCATCGCCCCGCTGCTGATCATCTGGTTCGGGTTCGGCCTGTTGCCGAAGGTGCTGGTGGTCACGCTCGTCACGTTCTTCCCGATCGCGGTGGGCCTGATCGAGGGCTTCGCGGCCACCGACCCCGCCGCGACGCGGTTGCTGCGCAGTATGGGCGCCTCGCGGTGGCAGCAGTTCCGCTACGTCCGGCTGCCCGGCGCGATGCCGCGGTTCTTCACCGCGCTGCGGATCGGCATCACCTACGCCGTGGTCGGCGCGATCTTCGCCGAGTACGTCGGCGCCGCCACCGGCCTGGGCATCTTCATGAACGTCGCGAAGAACTCGTTCCGCACCGACCTGGTGCTCGCCGCCGTGCTGGTCACCGCGGCGTTGTCGGTGACCCTGTTCGCGCTGACCTACCTGGTGGAACGGCTGGTGGTCGCGTGGAACCGGTAAAGCTCCGGCTCGACAGCATCGGCAAGGCCTTCGGCGCGCTCGCGGTGCTCGACGACGTGTCGTTCGACGTCGCGCCGGGCGAGTTCGTCTCGGTCGTCGGGCCGAGCGGATGCGGCAAGTCCACCCTGTTCAACGTGATCGCCGGCCTGGAACAGCCCGACTCCGGGCGCGTGCTCGTCAACGGGACCGACGTCACCGGGCAGACGCACCCGTTCGCCTACATGCCGCAGCAGGACCTGCTGTTCCCGTGGCGCAGCGGGCTCGCCAACGCCGCGCTCGGCCTGGAGGTCGCCGGGGTGCCGCGGCGGGCGGCCCGGGAGCGGGCGCGGGCGCTCTTCACCCCGTTCGGCCTCGCGGGATTCGAGGACGCCCGCCCCGGTGCGCTGTCCGGCGGCATGCGCCAGCGGGCGGCGCTGCTGCGCACCGTCGTCCAGGACCGCCCCGTGCTGCTGCTCGACGAGCCGCTCGGCGCGCTGGACGCGCTCACCCGTCGCGCCATGCAGGACTGGCTCGCCGACGTCCGCGCCCGGTTCGGCGCGACGGTGCTGATGGTGACCCACGACGTCCGCGAGGCTGCCCTGCTGTCCGACCGTGTGATCGTGCTGACCACCCGGCCTGCCGGGGTGCGCAACGAGGTGGCCGTCGACCTGCCCCGGCCCCGCGGACCGACCGCGCTTGCCCTCGTCGAGGGGGAGCTGCTCGCGGCGCTGGCATGACCGGCCATCCGGGCGGTTTCGAGAACGATCCGCCGCCCTTCTGACCCCGGCGGCGCCATCACCCGCCCGGGTGGTAACTGTCACGGCGCGACCGGCGATGACCAGGCATGACCGCCATCTCCCCGGGCCGTGCCGCCGCGGCCGGCTCCCGCCCCGCCCTCACCGCAGGCCCGTGGGGCGGGCAGGTGATCAACCTCTTCTTCGCCGCCACCGTCGTGCTGTTCTTCGTCGGCCTGCTCGCGTTCGGCCCGATCGCCTGACCACGATCTGAGCCGACGATCTGGGGGCCCGGCACGACCTAGGCTGGGGTGGACATGACCCCAGCGAGGCTCCACCAGGGTGCTCCGGCGCAGGCCGCCGTCGCCGTCGCGTTCCTTGTCGCGATGCTCGGCGCGACCCTCCCCACCCCGCTCTACCCGCTGTACGAACAGCGTCTCGGCCACGGCGGGCTCGTCACCACCGTCGTCTTCGCCACCTACGCGGCCGGAGTCGTCGGTGCCCTGATGTTCCTGGGCCGGTTGTCCGACCAGGTCGGCCGCCGCCGGATGCTGTCCGCCGGCCTGATCCTCGCCGCTGTCAGCTCCGCGGTCTTCCTGGTGCCCGACAGCCTCGCCGCGCTCTTCGTCGGCCGCACGCTGTCCGGGCTCTCGGCCGGGATCTTCACCGGCACCGCCACCGCGGCGATCGTCGATCTCGCCCCGCCGGAGCGCCGCCGGGGAGCCGGACTGCTCGCCGCGGTGATCACGATGCTCGGGCTGGGCCTCGGCCCGCCGATCGCCGGGCTACTCGCCCAGACCACGTCGTACCCGCTGCAGCTGCCCTACCTGGTCCACCTCGGCCTGCTGGTGCCTGCGGCCGCCGTAGTGTGGATCATGCCTGAGCCGGTTGCGGTGCGGCGCGGCCGGGTGCGCATCCGGCCGCAGCGGCTGAGCGTGCCCGCGCAGGTCCGGGGCACCTTCGTCCGGGCCGGCATCGCCGGGTTCGCGTCGTTCGCCGTGCTGGGACTGTTCGCGGCCGTGTCGCCCGCGTTGCTTGCGCAGGTGCTCGGGCGGACCAGCCCGCTGCTCAGCGGTCTGGTGGTGTTCACGCTGCTCGGCGCGTCCGCGGTAGGGCAGGTGCTGTCGGCGCGGGTCGACGAGCACCGCTCTCTGCTGGGCGGCTGCGCCGGGCTCGTCGCCGGCATCACGCTGGTCGGCGCGGCCATCGCGACGGCGTCGCTCCCGCTGCTGCTGGCCGGGGGTGCCGTCGCCGGGCTCGGGCAGGGCGCGGCGTTCCGCGCGGGGGTAGCCGCAGTCGCCGCGGGCGCACCTGATGCCCGGCGGGGCGAGGTGGTGTCGAGCTTCTTCCTCGTGCTCTACCTCGCGATCTCGTTCCCGGTGATCGGCATCGGCGCTGCCGGGGAGGCGTTCGGGCTCGTGCCGGCCGGGGTGGCGTTCAGCGCACTCGTCGCCCTGCTCGCCGCGGGGGCGTTCGTGAGCCTGCTGCGCCACGGTGGTGGTGCGTCCCAACCGGTCATCGCACGCTCGGTGGCCGGCCCGGGTTGAGGTGTCGGCACGTCAGTGGCGGGCTACCGCAGCTGGCGGCCGGCGACGAAGGCGAAGGGGCGCTGGTAACCCGATGCGACCACGCGCACCACGAGGTCGAGGACGCGCGCGTCGTTGCCGACCAGCACGCGCGCCCGGTTGCGGCGCACGCCGGACAGGATCGTCGCTGCGGCGTCCTCGGGCGTCATGCGCAGCATGGTGCGCTCGAAGCGTTCCATCGCCGCTCCGTCCGTGAAGCCCTCGCCGCGGGCGGCGTTGCGGGCGATGCCGGTACGCACGCCGCCCGGGTGCACGCAGGTGACCCGCACCGGGTGCTTCGCGATCAGCATCTCCTGGCGCAGTGCCTCGGTGAACCCGCGGACGGCGAACTTCGCCGCGTTGTAGGCGCTCTGGCTGGGCACCGCGAGCAGGCCGAACAGGCTGGAGACGTTCACGACGTGCCCGTCACCCGAGGCGATCAGGTGCGGCAGGAAGGCCTTGGTGCCGTTCACCACACCCCAGAAGTCGACGTCGACGACCCGCTCGATCTCCTCGAACGTCGAGGTGAGGATGTTGCCGGCGAACGCGATCCCGGCGTTGTTGTAGACCTGGTTGACCCGGCCGAACTGCCCGGCGACCTCCTCGGCGTAGGCGAGCACGGCCGCCCGGTCCGTGACGTCGAGGGCGTCGGACCGGACCTGGTCCGGAGCTGTCGCGGCGAGGCCGGCGACGGTCTCGGCCAGGCCGTCCTTGTCGACGTCGGACAGCGCCAGGCGGGCGCCGCGTCGCTCCAGGTCCTGTGCCAGCGCCCGGCCGATGCCCGATCCGGCGCCCGTGACCACCGCGACCCGTCCCGCGAACTCGCTCATGGACCCATCCTGTCCTACCGACGGGTAACTTGCCAGGGCTATTCGTCAGGTGGATCGGTGCAGTGGGGTCGCGGCGGGAGCTGCGCCGTTCGGCGGGGTAACCCCGGTCCGCAGGGCGGTGCCGCCTGCGCGAGCGGGGGAGGCCACCGTGGTGGGCGCGGACGGGATCCAGCTGGCGGTCGAGGCCCCGGCCTGCGGGCTGCGGGTGGTGCTGGTGGCGGGCGAGCTGGACCGGGCGACCGCACCACCGCTGGCGCGGCCCGGCGACCGGGAACGACTGCTGCCGCAGCGCGTGACGGGACTGCTGGCGGGGTTCAGCCGGTTCGGCTCCCTCGAGCAGGCACTGCGCCTGCTGGGCCGGCCCGAGCCGGGCGGGTCCTGAGCAGGGCCTGCTCAGGACCGCGGGGTGCCGCTCAGCCCCACGAGGTCGAGGACGGCCCGCACGGGCCCGCCCGCGGGCATCCGCAGGGACACCTCGGGCCAGCGGTCCATCGCCTCGACGAGCAGGCCCACCCCAGCGCTGGCGAGGTAGCTCAGCCCGGTGAGGTCGATGCAGGCGGGCCCGGCCCCGGCGAGCGCCGCGCGAAGCCCGGCACGGACGGCCGACACCCCGGCGAGGTCGAGCTCGCCGGTGAGCGCGATCCGCCGTACGGGGTGCCCGCCGCTGACGTGCAACCGTGCCGGGCCCTCCTCGGGGGCGGGACCGGCCGGGGTGATCGGCGCGCCTGCGCTCGCGGACGGCCGTACCCGGAACTCGACGACGGTGCCGCCCGGCCCCGTCGTGACCGCGGCGTCCGTGCCCAGCAGGTGGATCAGGTCGAGCCCGCGTCCCCGGAACCCGCGGTCCGCCGGCGGCGGCCGCCACACGCCGGAGTCGCGCACACGCACGCAGGCCGCCGCACCCGCCTCGTGCCGCAGCTCGATCTCGACGGTGCCGGGGGCGCCGGCCGGGTAGGCGTGCTCGACGACGTTGGCGACGGCCTCGCCGAGGGCGAGCTGGAGATCGTCGGCGACCCTGGCGTCGAGGCCCGCGAGCTCGGTCCATGCTGCGACGGCCCGGCGCATCCTGCGCAGCTGCGCCGAGTGAGCGGGCAGCACGAGCTGCAGCGGCTGCGGGCCGAGCCGGACGGCGATCACCGCGACGTCGTCGGGCGGGCCGGCCGGGTGCAGGGTTCGGGACAGCACCTCGTCGATGAGCAGGTCGGGGGCCACCGGGCCGGCGGCCACCGCCGCGTCACGCAGCCGCTGCAGCCCGTCGTCGATCACCTCGCCGCGCCGCTCCACGAGGCCGTCGGTGTACAGCATCAGCACGGAGCCCGGCACCAGGGTGGTTCGCTCCTCGGTGAACCCGCCCGCGGCTCCCAGGACCGTCCCCGCGGCGCCGTCGAGGTAGCGGGCGCCGCCGCCGGCCGGCCCGTCCAGTACCAGCGGCGGCGGGTGCCCGGCGCGTGCCCAGCGCAGCATCCCGGTCGCCACGTCGAGCACGGTGCACGCCACGGTGCTCGCGCGGGCCCCCTCGACCCGGCGGGCGAACAGGTCCAGCCGGGTCAGTGCGGCGGCCGGCCCGCACCCGTCGAGCAGCGCGGCCGCGAGCGCGCTGCGCTGCTGGCCCATCACCGCCGCCGCCGCCGCGCCCTGGCCGACCACGTCGCCGACGACGATCGCCACCCGGTCGGTTCCCAGCGGCAGCACCTCGTACCAGTCGCCGCCGGCCTGGGAGCCGTGCGCACCGGGCTCGTACCGGGCCGCCAGGGCCAGCCGGTCGATCGACGGGAGCGCGGCGGGCAGCAGGCTGTGTTGCAGCGTCTCGGCGATCTCGCGACGGGTGTCGGCGAGCGCGGCCCTTTCGAACGCCTGCGCGGCATGGGCGGTGACGGTGCGGGCGAACTGCTGCTCGTCGGCGTCGAACGTGCGTTGTGTGCCGAAGCTCGCCGCCAGCGCACCGACCACCCGCCCGCCGACGACCATCGGCAGCGCCATGAGGGCCACGTTCCCGCTCACGGCGTGGTGCTCCATCAGGTGCGGGAAGCGCTCCCGCCACTCGTCGTCGGTGCGCAGCCACACCGGTTCCCGGGTGCGGGCGCAGACGCCGACGGGCTGGTCGTCGTCGGCCCGCACGACCCCGTAGTGGCGCAGGATCAGTTCGGGAAAGCCGGTGCTGTGCACCACCCGCAGCCCGAGGGTCGGGTCGCGCAGGTAGGCGGCCACGGCGGTCGCGTCGAAGGACTCCCGCACGCCCGCGACCAGGACCCGGGCGGCCTCGGCCACGGTGCCGGCCGCCGCCAGTGCTGTGGTGATGTCCATGAGCTGGCGTTCCCGGGTGGCCAGCCGCTCGCTCTCGACCATCAGCGCGGCGCGCCGGCCGAGCTCGCCGGCCAGCTCGAGGTCACCGGTGTCGTGCTCGCGGGACATCTCGGTGGACACCATCGACAGCGTCCCGAGCATCCGCCCGCCTGCGGTCAGCGGGACGATGAGGGTGGAGCGGACGCCGAGTTCGCGGCGCATCGCGTAGTCGCGTTCGCCCGCGGCCAGCGCCCGCAGCTCGGCGTCGGTGGGGGAGGCCACGACGAACGGCCGGCCGGCCGCGTAGGCCGGGCGCAGCGCCGGGGACAGCGGGTAGCTCCTCACCGCCAGGACCGCCTCCGCCACCGAAGGTCGGCCCGGCCGGGCGGCGGCGATGGGGCGCAACATGCCGTCCGGGCCGAGCGCGGAGATCACCCCGAGATCGGCCAGGGCGGGCACGGCCAGGCGCAGCAGCCCGGTGAGCCGCTGCGCCAGCGACCCGGTGTCGACCTGGCGGCCGATCTCGGTGAGCAGCGTGCCGACCTCGCGTGTCCGAACCTGCGCGGTCACGTCGACCAGCACACCCTGGAGCCGCTCGACCGCGCCGCCCGCGCCGGCGACGACGTGCACGAGGTCGCGCACCCACACCGTCCGGCCGTCGGCGGCGTGAGCACGGTAGGTCACCTCGTAGTCGGTGCCGGCGGCCACGGCTGCCCGTGCGGCCGACACGACCGCGTCCCGGTCGTCCGGGTGAACGGTCGACCGCCAGAACTCGATCGACCCGAGCCAGCGCGACACGGGATGCCCCAGCAGTTCCTCGATCCGTTCGGAGACGAAGAGCACCTCCCAGGTGCGGGCGTCGATCTCCCACACGACGGCGGCCAGGCCGTCGACCAGCGCGCGCAACCGCGCGGCGAGTGCCTCGGCGGCGTCGCGCGCGGCCCGCTCGGTCTCGGTCGCGCGCCGCTGCGCCGCGTGCGTGCGGGCGTCGGTGACCGCGGTGCCGATCTGGCGGGCCACGAGGTCGAGGAAACCGCGGTAGTCCGCGTCGAGCTCGCGGTAGGGGCTGAGGCCCAGGCTGATCACCCCGATCGGCTGCTCGGCGCCTGCGACGGTGAGCGGAAGCACGACCGCGCCGTCGCTGGCATCGGTGCCCATGGGGCCCACACCCGGGAGCGTGCCGCCGGGGTAGCGGGTGCGCAGGTCGGCCGTCACGGCCGCGACGCCGGTGGTCGCCACCCGCCAGCGGGTCGCCCCTCCGGCAGGGTGCGGGATCGTCGCCCAGTCGAACACGCCGGCGCCCATGCCGTACGAGGCGACCATCCGGGCGTGGCGGCGGTCCTCGTCGAGCAGGTGCACCATCGCGAACGGCACGTCGGCGCGGTTGGCGGCCAGCACCTCCAGCGCCGTGGCGCTCGCCTGCTCCGGGCTGCGCGCCGCCACCGCCGAGACCTCGCCGAGTCCGCGCAGCGTCGCGAGCCGGCGTCCGCCGAGCACGTGCGCCGTGGTCTCCACGCCCGCGCCGAGCACGCCGTGTGGCCGGCCGGTGGCGTCGCGCACGGCGCTGAAGGAGTAGGTAAAGTAGGCCTCCTCCCGGTACCCCGAACGGGCCACCGCGAGCAGCGCGTCCTCGCAGTGCACGGCCGGGCCACCGGCGAGCACGCCGCGCAGCCGGGCGCCGATGGCCTGCCAGGCCTCGGGGAAGACCTCGGTGGCCGGGCGGCCCAGCGCGGGGTGCTTCGCGCCGAGCAGCGGGACCAGCGCGTCGTTGTAGAGCAGCACCAGCTCGGGGCCCCACAACAGCACCATGGGCAGCCGCGCACCGAGGCAGACGTCGAGCGCGTCGTGCAGGACGGCGGGCCAGCCGCTGCGGTAGCCCAGCGGGGTGACCGACCAGTCGAGTGCGGCGATGCGCCGGACCGTCCCGTCGCCGGAGGACAGCCCGGACGGGCCGGTGCGCGCGGCGTCGGTCATCGGTCTCCCGGTGGTTCACCCGAGAAGCTAATGGCGCCGGGCACCGGCTTCCACTCGGGATCGGATCACCGTGTGGCGGCCGGCCGCTTCGGGTACGTCGCCGCCATGACACAGCGCGAAGGCGAGCCCCGGTCCGCGCCCGATCTCGGCGCATCCGTCCAGCTGGAGAACTCCGACACCCTCGACGGGCCGGCCGGCGGCGACGGCCTCGACGCCGGCTACGAGCCGCCGGACCGGCCCTACGCCCTCGACGAGGACGGGGTGACCGCGGCCGGCATGCGGGAGGGCGAGTCGCACGACGACCGGCTGCGCCGCGAACGGCCCGACGAGGTCACCGGAGCCTGACCCCCGGTCACTCGGCGCAGCTACGGACGATCTTGTCGATCTCCAGGTCGAGGTCCATGTGCCCGGGTTCGTCACCGAGCGCGACCAGCTCCAGGGTCGCGTCGACGAAGTGCTGGAGCAGGTCGCGGTCGACCTCCAGTACCGCGCGGCCGTCGGTCGACCGGATCTCGATCTCGACGATGTCGTAGCCGTGCACCTCCCGCGGGCGCATCCGGATGTCGCCCTGGCCCATCGGGCCGGTGAGGGCGGCCAGCACGAGGTCGCGTGAGGTGAGCCACTCCACCCAGCGGTCCTTCCTGGTCCGGACCGCGAAGCTGACGGCGAACGGGTCGCCGGTCTGGTAGGTCCAGCGCGTCACGACGGGTGCGGGCTGACCGTGCAGCACGGTGAACATGTCCTGCTGGACGGAGTCGGTGGTCATCGTCGCTCCCGCAATGCCCGGTGCCGATCGCTGGTGCGACGGCTACGACCGGGGAATCGTCGGCGAGATCGAGAACGCACCATCCCGGCCGCAGTGTTCACCCGAACGGGCGGCGACGGCTCGGGCGGCGGTGCGGATCAGCCGGAGCGCGCGAGGTAGGGCGCGAGGACCTCGTGCACCTGCGCGGCGCTGCGGAAGACCACGGGCGGGTCGAGCCTGCGCACCGAGCCGTCGGGCGACACCAGGTAGTTCGCCGGAAGCAGTGGCGGGCCGGCCAGCGCGCGCCGAAGCCGCACGTCGGCGTCGATCACCGAGGGGTAGCGCCCGCCGGCGGCGGTCATCATCGCGAGTGCGGCGGCCGGGTCGGTGTCGGCGGACACCCCGAGCACGTCCACGGCTCCCGGGGTGACCCGGTAGGCCTCCAGCGCGGGGATCTCCTCGCGGCACGGGACGCACCACGACGCCCACACGTTGACCAGCACGGTGCGCCCGGCGAGCGCGGCGCCGAGGTCGACCTCGCCCGCGGTGCCCAGGCACGGCAGGCGCATCCCGACCAGTCGCCCGCCCGGCCGCGCGCCGGGGAGCGGCTCGGGGCACGGGTCGAGCGCAGCCGCGCCCCGTGGCCCGGCGAGGTCCGCGTCCGCGGTCGGTTCGGCCGCGTCCCGCGGCCACAGCGCCACCCCGAGGGCAACGGCGAGGACGGCGGCGACGACCACCCAGCGCAGGGTGCGGGCCGGGGGACGCCGCGGCGCACCCCTCGTACTCACGGCACTCATCGCCGGGTGCAACGAGCGGACCGGCCCGGGGTCGCGGTCAGGGTGCCTGCGCCCGCGTCACGACCCAGATGCCGCCCGTGCCGGTGCGGCCGGGCTGGGCCAGGACCAGCCGCGCGATCTTCCCGTCCGGTCCGTGCAGCTCGACCGCCGTGCCGGTGCTCGCCGCGTCGACACCAGTGGTGTCCGGGTCCCCTGTGTCCGTGCCCGTTGTGTCAGTGTCCGTGCCGCCGGGCAGCACGGCGTGCGCGTCCTGCCAGCCGTAGGCGGCGGTGCCGAAGGACGTGGCGACCTCGGCGGGTTCGAGCAGCCACGGCTGCGCCCCGCCGTCCACGCGCTTCTGGAGCAGCTCCACGCCCGCCGGGTCGCCGACCGGCCAGGGCAGCGTCGGTGCGGTGACCTGGGCCGGTGCGGGCGCTGCGGGTTCGGTGCCGCAGCCGGCCAGCAGCAGCGTGCCGAGTGCGGAGCCGATGAGGAGCGTCAGCAGGGCGCGTCGGATCGTCGTGCTCACGGCGCGCCACTGTAGGCCGCCGGGCGCGACGACCCGGCGGGAGGTGGGGACACGTCGGGCCGCACTTACTAGGGTGGCGCCCGGACCCGAGCGATCCCGACGAGGTGAGACCGATGAGCCCCTCCACCGAGGCCTTCTACGCGGCCCGCGAGTTCCTGTTCACCCACCGCGCGGACTACGACACCGCCTACCGGGACTTCCGCTGGCCCGAGATCGGCGAGTTCAACTGGGCGCTCGACCACTTCGACGCCGTCGCCGCCGATCCCGAGCGCGGGCGGCGCCGGGCGCTGTGGATCGTCGAGCAGGACGGCACGGATGCGCACTGGACCTTCGCCGAGCTCGCGGAGCGCTCCAACCGGGTGGCGAACTGGCTGCGCGGGCAGGGTGTCGCCCGCGGCGACCGGATCATCCTCATGCTCGGCAACCAGCTCGAGCTGTGGGAGACGCTGCTCGCGGCGATGAAGCTCGGCGCCGTGGTCATCCCGTCCACCACCCTGCTGCACGCCGACGACCTGCGCGACCGCATCGACCGGGGCGCCGCCAGGCACGTGATCGTCGGCGGGGCGGACGCCGGGAAGTTCGACGGTGTGCCGGGCGACTACACCCGCATCGCCGTGCGGAACGCGCCGGAGGGCTGGCTGCGCTACGAGGACTCGGTCGATGCGCCGCCCGAGTTCACCCCCGACGGTGTCACCCTCGGCACCGACACGCTGCTGCTCTACTTCACCTCCGGCACCACGGCCAAGCCGAAGCTGGTGGAACACACGCACGCCTCCTACCCGGTGGGGCACCTGTCGACGGTGTACTGGATCGGCCTGGAGCCGGGCGACGTGCATCTGAACATCTCCTCGCCCGGGTGGGCCAAGCACGCGTGGAGCAACGTCTTCGCCCCGTGGATCGCCGAGGCGTGCGTGCTGGTGATGAACTACACGAAGTTCGACGCGGCAGGGGTGCTCGCGGTGTTGGACAGGTGCGGCGTCGACAGCTTCTGCGCCCCGCCGACGGTGTGGCGGATGCTCATCCAGGCTGACCTCTCGGCGCTGCCGACCCCGCCGTCCAAGGTCGTCGGTGCGGGGGAGCCGCTCAACCCCGAGGTGATCGAGCAGATCGAGAAGGCCTGGGGGGTGCGGATCCGCGACGGCTTCGGCCAGACCGAGACGACCCTGCAGATCGGCAACCCGCCCGGCCAGCACGTCAAGCCCGGGTCGATGGGGCGCCCGATCCCCGGATACCCGATCGTGCTCGTCGACCCCGCCACCGGCGAGCAGGTCGCTGCGGAGGGCGAGATCTGCATCGATCTGTCCCAGCGCCCGCTCGGGCTCATGGTCGGCTACCACGGCGACCCCGAGCGCAACGCCGAGGCGATGGCGGGCGGCTACTACCACACCGGCGACGTCGGCTCTCGCGACGCCGACGGCTACATCACCTACGTGGGCCGCGCCGACGACGTGTTCAAGGCCTCGGACTACCGGATCTCGCCGTTCGAGCTGGAGAGCGTGCTCATCGAGCACCCGGCCGTCGCCGAGGCGGCGGTGGTGCCCTCGCCGGACCCGCTGCGCCTCGCCGTGCCCAAGGCGTACGTCGTGCTCGCGGCCGGCCACGAGCCGACCGAGGAGACCGCCCAGTCGATCCTGGCGTTCGCCCGCGACCACCTCGCGCCCTACAAGCGGATCCGGCGCCTGGAGTTCTTCGAGCTGCCCAAGACCATCTCCGGGAAGATCCGGCGGGTCGAGCTGCGCGGGCGGGAGCGCGAACTGCACGCCGACGCGTCGAACCTGCCGCCCGGCGAGCACACGCTGAGGTAGTGCAACCGGTACCGCCCGCCGGTCGAGCCGATTGCGCCGGTCGCCGGATCGGGGCCGATCGGGCGGGACACGGTGGGAGCCGAGGTGGTGTCCTGCTTGGGTGACGTACTCACCCACCGTTCCACCGCCCGCTCCACCACACACGGCGGCGCCGATGGCGCAGGTGATGGCCGGGATGCCCGAGGTCTGGCGGACGTTGCTCGTGGCCCACGTGCCGGACCGGTTCGGCCAGTGCACCACCTGCCGGCACAACGTCAGCGGCTCGGCCCAGCGATGGCCCTGCAGCCTGCACCAGATCGCCAGCGAGGCTCAGCGGGTGGCGGAGCGGCGCTCCGCCTGAGCGTCGCTACGGCTGCCGGTAGTGGCCCGGCCACTGGTCGTAGGGAATGCGGGTGATGTCGAGCACCTCGCCCAGCGTCGACCACTCGTTGCGGCCCAGGCGCGCCAACGGTCGCAGCTTGCCGATGGCGGGCAGGCCCCCGTCGCGGGGATCGCCGTCGAGCACGTCGGTGGTCACCGCCGCGTGCAGCACCCGCCCGATCACCACCGTCGAGTCGCCCAGTTCCAGCGCGTGCGCCAGGCGGCATTCGAACGCGACCGGCGACTCCGCCACCCGCGGCGGGGCGACCACCGCGCTGGGTTCCGGAGTCAGACCCACCTCGGTGAACTCGCTCACCCCGTGCGGGAAGTTCGTCGCCGTGGCGTTGACCTGCTCGAACAGTGGCTCGGACGCCAGGCAGACGACGAACTCCCCGGTTTCGCGGACGTTGCGCAGCGAGTCCTTGCGGCCCACCGAGGTGAACTGCACCATCGGCGGGTCCACGCACGAGACGGTGAAGAACGAGTGCGGGGCCAGGTTGTCGACGCCCGCGGCCGACCGGGTGGACACCCACGCGATCGGCCGTGGCACCACGCTCGCGGTGAGGAGCTTGTAGAAGCGGCGTGGGCCGAGCTCTTCGGGGTTCAGGTCAGTGCGCATAAGCCCGATCATCCCCGACGGCGGACCGCGTAGCGTCCCGGGCCGTGCGCGCACGGGCGGTGGGGCTGCTGCTGGGGACCGTCGCCGACGCGCTTCTCGGCGATCCGCGGCGGGGGCATCCGGTCGCCGGCTTCGGTGCGGTCGCTGCGGCGCTGGAGCGGCGCGTTCACGCCGACTCGCGATGGGCGGGGCTGGGGTACTGGGTTGCGCTGGTCGCGCCGGTGGTCGCGCTGGGCGTCGCGCTGGAGGTGCCGGCTACGCGCTCGCCCCGGTCCCGCCCGCGTGCCGGGGATGCGGTCGTGACGGCGGTCGTGACCTTCGTGGTGCTCGGTGGCGGGTCGCTGGTCCGCGAGGGCACCGCGCTGGCCGCCGAGCTGGAGCGGGCCGACCTGGCGGCGGCGCGGCGGCGACTGCCGAACCTGTGCGGGCGGGATCCGGCGTCGCTCGACGCGGGCGGGATCGCCAGGGCCGGCGTGGAGTCGCTGGCCGAGAACACCTCCGACGCCGTCGTCGCCCCGCTGCTGTGGGGGGCTGTCGCAGGGGTGCCGGGGCTGCTCGGGTATCGGGCGGTGAACACGCTCGACGCGATGGTCGGCTACCGCTCGCCGCGGTACCGGCGGTTCGGTTGGGCCGCGGCCCGGCTCGACGACGTGGCCAACTACGTCCCGGCCCGGGTGGCCGCGCTGCTCACGGCGGCCGCTGCGCCGGTGGTGGGCGGGACGCCGCAGGCGGCCCTGCGGGCGTGGTGCCGCGACGCCCCCGCGCACCCCTCGCCCAACGCCGGGCCTGCGGAGGCGGCCGCCGCGGGGGCCCTGGGCGTGACCCTGGGCGGGCGGACGGCCTACGCCCACGGCGTGGAGCACCGGCCTACGCTCGGCGATGGACCGTCGCCGGTCCCGGGTGACCTGCGGCGCGCCGCACGCCTGTCCCGGGTGGTGGGCGCGGCCGCCGCGCTGCTCGCCGCCGCGGTCGCGGCTACTCGTCGCCGGCCAGGGCGCGGCGCAGCGCGGTGCGGTCGCGGCGGGCGCCGCCGCGGCGCTGGAGCAGTTCCAGGCGCACGAACCAGGCCAGCGCGAACACCGCTATCGCGCCGAACGTGAGCCACTGCAACGCGTAGGACAGGTTCGTGAACGGTGCCCCGCCCGCGGACGGCTCGACCGGCAGCGCGTCGAGCACCCCGGGCTGGCCCGCCGCGAGCGCGACGAACCCCGGGACCAGCGGCAGCCCGGTGGCGGGGCCGAGGACGGCCGAGTCCGGTGCGTAGAGCTGCCGGTGGCCCTCGGCCTGCAGCGGAGGGCGGCCGTTGGGGTCGGGCTGGTCGGTGCGCAGGCGACCGGTGACCGTCACCGGCCCCACCGGGGGCGCCGCGTAGGCGGGGACGGCGCGCCCGTCCGGGGAAGCCACGGTGCCGCGGTCGACGACGACCACCGTGCCGGTGCTGGTGCGGAACGGGGTCAGCACCTCCATGGCCGGGCGCCCGCCGACCACCCGCAGCCGCACCAGCGCCTCGGCGTCGGGCAGGAACTCGCCGGTGAGCGACACCTGGCGCCACTCGACGTCCGGGCGCACCCCGGCCGGCCCGACCAGCTCGGCGAGCGGTACCGGGGGGATCGCCGTCGCGGTCTCGATCGCCGCCTGCTGGGCCTCCCGCTGCGCCTCGCGCCCGAACTGCCACGGTGCGAGCAGGGTGTAGCAGGCCACGACGAACCCGAGCACGACGGCGATGAACGCCAGCCAGCCGGGACGGAGCAGGAACCGCACGCCACTACCGTAGGCGAGCGTGGGTGGTGCGCTGCTGGTGGCCGGGACGACGTCCGACGCGGGCAAGAGTGCGCTGGTCGCGGGGATCTGCCGGTGGCTGCGCCGGTCGGGGGTTGCGGTGGCGCCGTTCAAGGCGCAGAACATGAGCAACAACTCGGTCGTGACCGCCGACGGCGGCGAGATCGGCCGGGCGCAGGCGATGCAGGCCGCAGCGTGCGGGCTGAAGCCGAGCGTGGCGTTCAACCCGGTGCTGCTCAAGCCCGGCAGCGACCGCACCTCGCACGTGGTGGTGCTGGGCCGGGCCGACGGGCAGGTGAGCGCGCGGTCCTACCGGGAGCGCACGGCCGCGTTGCTGGGCACGGTCACCGCCACGCTGGCCGACCTGCGGGAGCGCTTCGACGTCGTGGTCTGCGAGGGAGCGGGCTCCCCGGCCGAGATCAACCTGCGCCGCACCGACATCGCCAACATGGGGCTCGCCGCCGCGGCCGACCTCCCGGTGGTCGTGGTCGGCGACATCGACCGCGGCGGCGTGCTCGCGCACCTGTTCGGCACCGTCGCGGTGCTGGATCCCGCCGACCAGGCCAGGATCGCCGGGTTCGTCGTCAACAAGTTCCGCGGCGACCCGGCCCTGCTCGAGCCCGGCCTGGCCCAGCTGCGCGCGCTGACCGGCCGGCCCACCTTCGGCGTCGTCCCCTGGGCCGACGGGTTGTGGCTCGACGCCGAGGACTCGCTCTCGGCCGTGGCGGACGGGGTGCTCGGCCGGCCGGCGCCGCCGCGCGGGTCGCAGTGGCTGCGGGTCGGGGTGGTGCGGCTGCCGCGGATCTCCAACGCCACCGACGCCGAGGCGCTGGCGTGCGAGCCCGGGGTCGCGGTCCGCTACGTCACCGAGCCGTCGCGGCTGGCCGACGTCGACCTCGTGGTACTGCCGGGCACCAGGGCCACCGTCGCGGACCTGGCCTGGCTGCGCCGCACCGGCCTCGCCGCCGCGGTGCTCGACCACGCGCGCGCCGGGCGCCCGGTGCTGGGGATCTGCGGCGGCTACCAGATGCTCGGACGGCGGATCGCGGACCCGCGGGGCGTGGAGGTCCCGGATGGCGCGGACGTCGACGGGCTCGGCCTGCTCGACCTCGAGATCGTGTTCGACGTGCGGAAGCACCTCGGCAACCCGTCGGGCGTGGCGCTGGGCGAGCCCGTGCGCGGCTTCGAGATCCATCACGGGCGGGTCGTGCGGTCCGGGGATCCGGGGCTGGTGGGTGACGAGGGCTCGGACGCAGGCGGGGTACTCGGCACGCACCGGCACGGGCTGCTGGAGAACGACGACTTCCGCCGCGCGCTGCTGCGCCGGGTCGCGGCCCAGGCCCGGCGCGCCGGGTTCGTCCCCGCACCGGACACCTGCTTCGCCGCCGAGCGGGACGCGCAGCTCGACCTGCTCGGCGACCTCGTCGAGGCGCACATCGACCTGCCCGCGCTGCGGGATGTGATCGATCACGGTGCCGACCCGGACCTGCCCCTCCTGGCTCCGGTGCTGTTGACGAGATCGACGTGAGTGACGCCGGGCTCCCGGTGGCGCGCCGGCGTCCGGCAGCGGCCGTCGGGGCGGGCGGTTCAGCTGCCGGACCGGGCGAGGATCCGTCGAGCGTGGCCGGAGCGCTCGCTGCGCAGCACCCGGCCCAGCAGCGCGGTGAACACGGCCGACGCCTCGCGCGCGCCGGGCGTGTCCCACTGCTGGATCGGTAGGCAGGCGCCCTGTGCCTGCTGGATCGCGGAGCGGTCGGGAAGCATGGTCCCGAGCACCAGGGGCCCGAACAGTTCGCGCAGCTCTCCGATTCGGAACTCGTGCTCGCTGTTGCGGGGCCGCACCCGGTTGATCAGCACGCCGAGCGGCTGGAGATCGGGATTGGCCCGCTGGCGCTCGCGCTGCACCGCGTCGAACGCCCGCTGCACACCCGATACGGCGAACATGCTCGGGTCGGTCACGAGCACGGCGCGCTGTGCCGCGGTCAGCGCGTTGCGCGTGAGCCGGCCGAGCGACGGCGGGCAGTCCACGATCGCGAGGCGGTACGGCGTGTCGGCGGTGTCGGCTCCGGCCGGGCCCTGGCCGGCCACGGCGGCCGGCACGGTGCCGGGCTCGGCGGAAGCGGGCGCGCCGGGGGCGTCGATCGTCGTGGTGGTCCCGGCGGCGGGGCTGTCCGGCGCGCCGCCTCCGGAACGGGCGCGCAGGCGGTCGAGCGCGCGCGCGAGCGTGGCGAGTTGCTTCGCGCCCGGGTCCGGATGGTCGTGGCGCTCGGTCTCCTCCGCGCCCACCAGGACGTCGAGACCCGGACCCCAGCCGCTCGGCACGATCGCGCGGGCCAGCACGGAGCGCCGCGGGTCGTCGAGCACGTCCGCGATGCTGGCCCCGGCCGGCCGCGGGTCGAGCGCCACGGTCGCGTTGGCCTGTGGGTCGAGATCCACGACCAGGGTGCGCAGGCCGTGCCGCTGGGCGGCACCCGCCAGACCGAGTGCCACGCTGGTCTTGCCCACGCCACCCTTGAGACTCACGATCGCGACGACCAGCACTGCGCGAACCTACCGCGTGCCGCCCCGTGGACCAGAGGCGTCCCGGCGCGACCGGGCCGTGCAGACACCGCCGCGATCGCGTGGCGTGCCGGCGCGGTCGCGGAGCGTCGGAACGGTAGTCCGATCGGGGGAGTTCCGGGCCCGTGTGGATATCCGCCGGCCCGCTCGACGAGTCCGGGTAGTCGTCGCGCTCGGAGACTCGTATCCTTGGGCACAGACGCCCACCCCCGGGCGCTCGTCGCGTCGTTCCGGCACCATGGAAGATGACCCGACAGGAATACCGTGTGCCGGAGGCGAAGCCATGCCCCTCTCCGAGCACGAGCAGC
>JBQTJE010000040.1:0-3152 GCA_052387455.1 Pseudonocardia sp. | reverse complement strand
GGGGCCGGGCGGGCCCCCCCCCGCCCGCCCCCCCCCCCCGCGCCCCCCGCCGGCCCCCCCCCGGGCCCCCCCCGCGACCCAGGCACCGCCGCGCATCCCCCCGCGCGGCGGTGGCCGTCCACCGCCAGGGCCCGGATCGTCGGGTGGGTCCTGCCGCTCGTGCTCGGCGCGCTGGCCGTGCTCACGTTCGTGACGTGGCTGCTGCTCGTGCAGGCCACCGACGAGCGGATGGACGCCGCGCTCGTCGCGGAGATCAGCGAGTTCGCCAGGCTCACCGAGTCGGGCATCAACCCGGACACCGGCCGGCCGTTCGCGAGCGTCGACGAGGTGCTCCAGACCGCGATCACCTACAACCTCGCGCGGCCCAACGAGAAGTTCCTCGGCTACGTCGACGGCGTGTTCGCCTACCAGAGCCGCCTGCAGGCCCCCATCCAGCTCGCCCAGGACCCGGCGTTCACCGCGCTCGCCGGCGCCGTCACCGAGCCCGTGTCCGGCCGCTACGCCAGCGGGGCCGGGGAGGTGCGCTACATCGCCGTGCCCGTGGCGCTGGAGGGCGACCCGGCGCGCGGCGTCGTCGTCGTCGCCTACTTCGCCGACCAGGAACGCGAGCCCGCCGACGAGGTCGCCCGCGTCATGCTGGCCGTCGGCGCGCTCACCGCGCTGCTCGCCGCGGGTGGCGCCTGGGTGGTGGCCGGCCGCATCCTGCGGCCCGTGCGCGACGTCGCCGAGACCGCGCGCCGGATCACCGAGACCGACCTGTCGCGGCGCATCCCGCTCGGCCCGGGCCGCCCCGGCGACGAGCTGGGCGAGCTGGTGCGCACCGTGAACGCGATGCTCGACCGCGTGCAGACCGGCGTCGCGGCGCAGCGCCACTTCGTCGACGACGCGGGCCACGAGCTGCGCACCCCGATCACGATCGTGCGCGGGCACCTGGAGGTGCTCGACGCCACCGACCCCGACGACGTCCGCGCCACCGTCGCGCTGGTCGACGACGAGCTCGGGCGGATGAACCGGATGGTGTCGGACCTGCTGCTGCTCGCCCGCTCCGAGCAGCCGTCGTTCCTGCACCTCGAACCCACCGACGTCGCCGCGCTCACCGAGGACGCCCTGGGCAAGGTCTCGCGGCTCGGCACGCGGGAGTGGGTGCTGGAGACCGTCGCCCGCGTCGACGCCGTGCTCGACCCCCAGCGGATCACCCAGGCGCTCGTCGCGCTCACCGACAACGCCTGCCGGCACACCCGTCCCGGCGACCGGATCGCCGTCGGCTCCCAGCTCGCGGGCGGGCACCTGCGGTTCTGGGTCGCCGACTCCGGCCCCGGCGTGGCCGCCGCCGACCGCGACCGGATCTTCGAGCGGTTCGCCCGCGGCTCGGCCGCCCGCCCGCGCACCGAGGGCGCCGGGCTGGGCCTGGCCATCGTGCGCGCCATCGCCGTCGCCCACGGCGGGCAGGTGGAGCTCGACAGCATCCCCGGCCGGGGCGCGACGTTCGCCGTCGTCGTGCCCGCGGTGCTCGCTCCCGGGCCGGCGGCAGCACCGTGAGCCGGATCCTGGTCGCCGAGGACGAGCCGCGCATCGCCGCGTTCGTCGACAAGGGCCTGAGCGCCAACGGCTTCTCCGTCACCGTCGTCGACGACGGCCGCGCCGCCCACGACTACGCCCTCACCGGCGGCTTCGACCTGATGGTGCTCGACATCGGGCTGCCCTCGATGGACGGGTTCGCGGTGCTCCGCGCGCTGCGCGCCCAGCGGTGCCTGCTGCCGGTGATCGTGCTGACCGCGCGCGACGGCGTGCAGGACACCGTCGCCGGGCTCGAAGGCGGCGCCGACGACTACATGGCCAAGCCGTTCCGGTTCGAGGAGCTGCTCGCCCGGGTGCGGCTGCGGCTCAACACCGACCGCGCCACCGAGCCCACCGTCCTCGCCCACGGCGGCCTCCAGCTCGACCTGCGCACCCGCCGCGCCCGGGTGGGCGAACGCCACGTCGACCTGTCCGCGCGCGAGTTCGCCCTCGCCGAGACGTTCCTGCGCCACCCCGGGCAGGTGCTGTCCCGCGAGCAATTGCTCAGCCACGTCTGGGGCTACGACTTCGACCCCGGCTCCAACGTCGTCGACGTGTACGTGCGCTACCTGCGTCGCAAGCTCGGCGCGGACCGGATCAGCACCGTCCGCGGGATGGGCTACCGCCTCGACGCCGCACCCTGACGAGCGCGCCCATCCCTCACGTGGTGGCAGGAAAGCCACTTTCACGCCAGGTGGTGGCGGGAAAGTGGCTTTGCTGCCAGGCCCCGGCGAACCAGCGGGGATCGGCGGGTGCGGCCGGGGGTAACGGCGTCAGTCGTCGTCGGGGGTGTCGGGGCTGGGCGGGGTGGCGTCGTCCGGGCTGTCGAACGGCGACTCGGGCGAGTCGAACGGGCTCTCGAACGGCGAGTCCGCGGACTCGGGCGAGTCGTCGAACGCGGGCGCGGCCGGGGCGTCGAACGTGCCCGGGGCGGCCAGCGGATCGGCCGGGGCGGGCGCGGCGGCGGCGGCGACCGAGATGGGCTCGATCGTGGCGGGCGCGGCGCCGCCGCCTGCGGACGCGATGCCGGCGCCTGCCACGCCGAGCCCGGTCAGGGCGGCGCCGAGGGTGACGACCTTCCAGGTGGCGGGACGGTCCATGGTGACGTGCTCCTTCGTCGGTGGGGCTCTCTCGCTGTCAGGACCCAGGTTTCCCGCGCCGGGTGAGGGTTCGGGGAGACCGGCATGAGCCGGTTCTCACGCCCCGGCGAGCCACCGCTGCGCGAGGTCGAGGCGGCGTTCGGTGCGGGCGGCCCAGTCGCGCTGCTGCACCCGGAACGGGCCGGTGGCCAGGCCCAGCACGGCGGCGGCGACCCGCGGGCGCAGCCGGCCGCGCGGCAGGCGGCGTTCGGCGTGGGCGAGCAGTTCCGCGCCGTACCCGCGGGCCGGGGCGAGACCCTCGTCGGCGAGCACCGACAGGTGGGCGAGCAGGTTGGCCCAGTCGTCGACGCGGTGCCCGCCGCCCGCGGTGTCGACGTCGAGCAGGCCGGTGACGCGCCCGCCGTCGACGAGCAGCTGGGAGTCGTAGAGGTCGCCGTGCACGGGTACGAGCGGCTCGCCGCCCGGGTGGGCCCCGGCGAGCCGGTGGGACAACGC
>JBQTJE010000039.1:0-48398 GCA_052387455.1 Pseudonocardia sp. | reverse complement strand
CCAGCCGTCGCTGCCCGCGAGAGGGCCGCAACCGGTCCAGGTGACCTCGCCCGCCGCTGTGAGTTCGTCGAGCAGCGCGGGGGTGTAACCGGGCAGCCGGGCGGGCAGGATCAGCGACTCCAGCGCGCTCGCCGGCAGCGGCGCACCCGCGAGCTGCTCGACGATGCCGAGCACGTCGTCCGGGCCGGGTGCGCGCCGCACCCGCGCCCGGCCCGGCGGCGGCGCACCCCCGGGACCACCCGCCCGGCGCCCGGCCGCGCCGCCGACCGGCGCCACGCCCTGCCACGCCGGCAGGAACCGTCCGAGTGCCCGCGGCTCCACCGGCTCGACCTCGGCGCGCAACCGCGCGAGCGACCCGCGCCGCAACCGGCGCAGCACCTCGGCGTCGCAGTACTCGACCCCGCCCGCCGGGCCGTCGGGCCGCAGCTCCCCACGCACCAGCCGACCGCCCCCGACGAGCCGGTCGAGCACGCCCGCCACGACCGCCACACCGAGGCCGAACCGGACCGCGCACGCGGCGGCGGGGAAAGGGCCGTGCGTGCGGGCGTAGCGCAGCACGAGGTCGCCCAGCGGATCGGGCACCGGCTCGGTGAACGCCTCCGGCACCCCGACCGGTAGCGGTGCCCCCAGAGCGTCCCGCACCCGCCCGGCGTCCTCGATCGCGACGAAGCGCTCGGCGCCGCCGATGCGCACCCGGATCGCGCGCCGCGCCGCCGCCAGCTCGGCGAGCCATTCCGGACGGACGCCGCGCGCGGCCGCCTCGTCCGCGGACAGGTCGCCGAGAAACCGCAGCAGGTCCGCCGCACCCTCGACGTCGCGGGCGCGGCGCTCGGGCGCCAACCGCTGCAGGGACGCCTCCACCTCGGCCAGCACGTCCGGGTCGAGCAGCTCGCGGATCGCCTCGGATCCGAGCAGCTCGGCGAGCAGCGTGGAGTCCAGGGACAACGCCGCGGCGCGCCGTTCCGCGAGCGGCGCGTCGAGCTCGTAGAGGAACATCCCGACGTAGCCGAAGAGCAGGCTGCGCGCGAACGGCGACGGCGCGGGCGTGGCGATCTCGACGACCTTCACCTTCCGCGCCGCCACGTCCGCCATCAGCTCGCGCAGTCCCGGGAGGTCGTAGACGTCCTGGACGCACTCGCGCATCGCCTCCAGCGTGACCGGGAACCGCTCGTAGCGCCCGGCCACCGCGAGCAGCTGCGAGGCCCGCTGGCGCTGCTGCCACAGCGGGGTGCGCCGCCGCGGGTCGCGCCGGGGCAGCAGCAGCGCCCGCGACGCGCACTCCCGGAACCGCGACGCGAAGAGCGACGACCCGCCCAGCTCGGCCACGACGAGCTGCTCGACCTCGGCCGGTTCGTGAAGCACGTCTTCGGCGGTCGGCAGGATCTCGGTGCCGGCCTCGTCCATCCCGGAAGGAAACGTCCCGGAAGAGGTCGTCCCGGAAGACGACACCGCGGGCAGCCGCAGCACGATGCCGTCGTCTGCGCCCATCGCGCTGACCTCCACGCCGCGCCGCTCCCGTAGCCGGGCCGCGATCGCGAGCGCCCACGGCTGGTTGACCTTCGAGCCGAACGGCGAGTGCACCACCAGACGCCAGTCGCCCAGCTCGTCGCGGAACCGCTCGACCAGCACGGTGCGGTCGCTGGGGACGTGCCGGGTGGCCGTGCGCTGCTCGTGCAGGTAGGCGAGCAGGTTGTCGGTGGCCCAGGCGTCGAGCCCGGCCGCGGTGGCGCGGGCCCGCGCCGGCTCGTCGTCCATCGCCGACATCTCGCGGACGAACGCCCCGACCGCCCGGCCCAGCTCGAGTGGCCGGCCGATCGACTCGCCCTTCCAGAACGGCATCCGCGCCGGCTGGCCGGGCGCCGGGGTGACGATCACGCGGTCGTGGGTGATGTCCTCGACCCGCCAGCTGGACGTGCCCAGCAGGAACGTGTCGCCCACCCGCGACTCGTAGACCATCTCCTCGTCCAGCTCGCCCACCCGCGACCCCCGGCCGTCCGCGCCGCCGGGGGTGGTGACGGTGAACAGCCCCCGGTCCGGGATGGTGCCGCCGCTCGTCACCGCCAGCCGTTGCGCGCCGGGCCGCCCGCGCAGCTCGTCGGTGACCCGGTCCCACGTGATCCGGGCGCGCAGCTCGCCGAACTCCTCCGACGGGTAGCGCCCGGCCAACATGTCCAGGGTGGCGTGCAGCGCCGAGTCGGGCAGGGCCGCGAACGGTGCGGCGCGGCGCACCACCCGGGCGAGATCCGCCAGCGACCACGGCTCCAGCGCCACCATCGCCACGATCTGCTGGGCGAGGACGTCGAGCGGGTTGCGGGGGTAGCGCAGCGACTCGATCGCCCCGGCGGCCATCCGCTCGGCCACCACCGCGCAGGACACCAGGTCGCCGCGGAACTTCGGGAACACCACCCCGCGGGAGATCGCCCCCACCTGGTGCCCCGCGCGCCCCACCCGCTGCAGTCCCGACGCCACGCTCGGCGGCGCCTCCACCTGCACGACGAGATCGACCGCGCCCATGTCGATGCCCAGCTCCAGGCTGGACGTGGCCACCACGCAGGGCAGCAGGCCGCCCTTCAGTTCCTCCTCCACGAGCGTGCGCTGCTCGCGCGACATCGAGCCGTGATGGGCCTTCGCGACGGCCGGTGCCGCGCCCGCGGCGACGCCCGACTGCCCGACGGCCTCCGCCGGGAACGGCCCGATCCGCGACGGCGCGGCGACGGCGATCCCGCCCTCGCCGGCCTTTTCCTCGCCGGCGTCGAGGTCGTCCAGCTCCGCCGCCGCTGCCTGCGCCTGCTCGGCCGCCAGCTCGTTGAGCCGCGCCGTGAGCCGCTCGGTCAACCGCCGGGAGTTGGCGAACACGATCGTCGAGCGGTGCGCGCGCACCAGCTCGAGCAACCGCCGCTCCACCGCGGGCCAGATCGACGGCCGCTGCGCCGCCCCCGCGGCCGAGCCGATCACCTCCTCGTCCGCGCTGCCCGGCGCGGGCCGCTCGTCGAGCGCCCCCAGATCGGGCACCGGGACCTCGACGGTGACCTCGATCGTCTTCGGCGTGCGCGGCGCCACGATCTCCACGGGCCGTGCCCCGGCCAGGAACGTGGACACCTCGTCGATCGGCCGGACCGTCGCGGACAGCCCGATCCGCTGGGCCGGACCGTCGGCGAGCAGCTCGTCAAGGCGCTCCAGCGACAGCGCCAGGTGCGCCCCGCGCTTGGTGCCCGCGACCGCGTGCACCTCGTCGAGGATCACCGTGCGCACGCCGCGCAGCGACTCCCGGGCCGCCGAGGTGAGCAGCAGGAACAACGACTCCGGGGTGGTGACCAGCACGTCCGGTGGGGTGCGCGCGAACAGCCGGCGCTCGCCGGCGGGCGTGTCACCGGTGCGCATGCCGACGGTGATGTCCGGCACCGGCGCGCCGAGCCGCTGCGCGGCCTGCCTGATCCCGGCGAGCGGGGAGCGCAGGTTGCGCTGCACGTCGACCGCGAGGGCCTTGAGAGGCGAGACGTAGAGCACCCGGCAGCGGTGCAACGGATCGGCGGGCGGCGCGGCGGCGCCCAACCGGTCGAGCGCCCCCAGGAACGCCGCGAGCGTCGTGCCCGATCCCGTGGGCGCGACGACCAGCGCGTTGCGCCCCGCCTGCGCGGCCATCCACGCACCCTCCTGCGCCGCGGTGGGCGCGGCGAAGGCGCCGGTGAACCACGCGCGGGTGGCGGGTGAGAAGCCCGCGAGCGCGCCGTCCGGTGAGGTCACGCCGTCCATCATGCGCCCGCCCCCCGACAGTTCCCGGCGGCACCATCACCCTGCCTGCGGAGCTTCGCGAACAGCTCGATCTTCGCGAGGGCGACCAGGTCGCGTTCGAGCTCGTCGACGATCGGGTGATCGTCACGCCCGTGGCGGTCGTGCCGCGGCAGCAGGCGTGGTTCTGGAGCCGGGAATGGCAGCAGGCCGAGCGCGAAGCAGACGACGACATCGCGGCGGGCCGGTACACCCGATACGAGTCGGATGACGACTTCTTCGCCGCCCTCACCGACGGCTGATCATGCCGACGTACGACCTCACGGCCGCTTTCCGTGGCGATCTCGGCAGGCTGAAGCCGGAGCAGCGCAAGGTCTTCCGGGCCGCGGTCGAGGTGTTCGTCGCCGACCTTCGCGACGGGCGCGGCTTCCGACGCGGACTGCGGATCAAGAAGATGCGCGGCCACGAGGGAATCCGGGAGCTCACCTGGGCACCGGACGGGCGGGCGACGTTCAGGTTCGGCGAAGGTCGGCCCGGCGACGTCCACATCATCTGGCGGCGGATCGGTTCGCACGCGATCTTCACAGCATCCTGAGGGGAGGTCGGGGTTTGCCCGCAGCCCGCGGCGGCAACGTCTCCTCGTCCGTCCCGGACGCGCCGAACGCCACCGACCCGCCACCACAGGAGCGAGCCATGCCCGACGTCGTCCGCCTGATCCTCGACGACCACGAGACCTTCCGCCGCAGGTTCGCCGAGCTCGACGGCCTGCGCGACGAACCCGAGGCCGCGGGCGTGCTCTGGGCGGGGCTCGCCGCGCTGCTGGAGATGCACGCCTCCGCCGAGGAGGAGCACTTCTATCCGACGCTGCTGGCGCGGGTGGAGGGCAGCGAGGACGAGACGCGCGACGCCGTCAGCGACCACGACGAGATCCGCGAGGGCATCCGCAGGGCCGCGGCCGCGGAGGTGGGCAGCGACGACTGGTGGGCCGGGATCGAGGCCGCCCGCGAGGCCAACGACGAGCACCTCGCGGAGGAGGAGCGCGACGACCTGCCCGACTTCCTGCGCGCGGTCGGGTGGGAGCTGCGCGAGGAGCTGGGCGCGAAGTTCCGGTCGTTCAAGGAGATGCACGCGGACGGCCGGGGCCTGTCCGGCGAGGACAAGGACGCCGACGCCTACCTCGCCGAGCACGAGCACTCCTGATCCCACCCGGCCACGGGTCCTCGCCCGGAACCGGCACAGTCGCCGGACCGGCGCTATCGGCCGCGCCGGTCCCGCGGGCACGATCGGGCGGTGACCGACCCCGTCGACACCCGGGCGCCCGCGCCCGTCCCCCTCACTGCCACCGACGCGGCCGTCCAGCGCCGGGTGGTCGCCGTGCTGGCCGGCACGCAGGTGCTCGCCGGGGTGGGGGTGGCGACGGCGCTGGCGGTGAGCACGCTGGTCGCGACGCGGTTGTCGGGCTCGGAGACGGTCGGGGGGCTCGCGCTGACGGCCGTCGTGCTCGGCTCGGCTGCTGCGGCGCTCGTACTGTCGCGGGTGGCCACCCGCCGGGGCCGCCGGCCCGCGCTGACCCTGGGGTTCGGTGGCGGCGCGGTCGGCGCGGCGGGCGCGGTCGGGGCGGTCGCGCTCGGCAGCGCCGGGCTGCTGCTCGCCTCCCTGGTGCTGCTCGGTGCGGCCACCGCGGCCGGCCTGGCCGCCCGGTTCGCCGCCACCGACCTGGCCCCGCCGGGTCGGCGCGCGCGGTCGCTGGCGCTCGTCGTCTGGGCCACCACCGTCGGGGCCGTTGCGGGTCCCAACCTCGCGGCGCCCGCCCAGGGCCTCGGCGCGCCGCTCGGGCTGCCTCCGGAAGCTGGCCCGTTCCTGCTGTGCGTGCTCGCGTTCGCCGGTGCGCCGGCCGGGGTCGCGATCGGGCTGCGGCCCGACCCGCTGCTGCGGGCGCGGGAACGCGACGGCACGGCCGGGGTCGCGGCCGCATCCGTGGTGAGCGGCGCGCAGGTGCGCGCCGCACTGCTGGCGTCGCCGCCGGCGCTGCTCGGGCTGGCCGGGGTGGTGCTCGGGCATCTCGTCATGATCGGGTTGATGTCGATGACGCCGGTGCACATGGACCACGGCGGCGCCGACCTGCAGCTTGTCGGGCTCGTGATCAGCCTGCACGTCGCCGGGATGTACGCGCTGAGCCCGCTGTTCGGCTGGCTCGCCGATCGGGCCGGCCGGATCCGGGTGCTGGCCCTGGCCGCGCTGCTGCTCGGGGCGGCCGCGATCGTCTCCTCCGTGGCCGACCCGCACGCCACCGCGCTGCTCTCGGTCGGGCTGGTGCTGCTCGGGCTGGGCTGGTCGGCGGGTCTGATCGCGGGGTCGGCGCTGCTCACCGAGTCGATGCCGGTGCCGCTGCGGCCCCGGGCGCAGGGCCTGGCCGACGTGTCGATGAACATCGCGGGCGCGCTCGGCGGGATCACCGCCGGCCTGGTCGTGGCGGGTACGTCGTTCGCGGTGCTGGGGATCGCTGCCGCGGCGCTCGTGCTGCCCTACCTGCTGCTGGCCGGCGTGGCCGCCGCCCGGCCGGGCCGCGCCCGGGCCCACTACCCTCAATCGACGTGAGCGCCCCACCGTCGATCTTCCCCGCCCTTGAGGCGCTGCTTCCCGCCGTCCGCAAGCCGGTGCAGTACGTCGGCGGCGAGCTCAACGCCCGCGTGGCCGGCGATGCCGAGTGGGACGCCGCGGCCGTGCACTGGGCGCTGATGTACCCCGACGCCTACGAGGTCGGCCAGCCCAACCAGGGCATCATGATCCTCTACGAGGTCCTCAACGAGCGTCCCGACGCCGTGGCAGAGCGGTGCTACGCCGTGCTGCCCGACCTGGAGGCGCTCATGCGCGAGCGCGGCGTCCCGGCCTTCACCGTGGACGCGCACCGCCCGGTCGCCGCGTTCGACCTGCTCGGCGTCAGCTTCGCCACCGAGCTGGGCTACACGAACCTGCTCACCACGCTCGACCTCGCGGGCATCCCGCTGCACGCGGCCGACCGGACCGTGGAGCACCCGGTCGTCGTCGCGGGCGGGCACGCGGCGTTCAACCCGGAGCCGGTCGCGGACTTCGTCGACGTCGCCGCGCTCGGCGACGGCGAGGAGGTCGTCGGCGACATCACCGACGTCGTGGCCGAGTGGAAGGCCGACGGTCGCCCCGGCGGGCGCGGCGAACTGCTGCTGAGGTTGGCGAACACCCCGGGTTGCTACGTCCCGTCGCTCTACGACGTCTCCTACGGCGCGGACGGCGCGATCGCCGCGGTGACGCCCGCCGGGCCGCGCGTCCCGCGCGCCGTGCAGAAGCGCACCACCACCGACCTCGACGAGTGGCCGTACCCGAAGGCGCCGCTGGTCCCGCTGGCCGAGACCGTGCACGAGCGGGCCTCGGTGGAGATCTTCCGCGGCTGCACCCGGGGCTGCCGGTTCTGCCGGGCCGGGATGATCACTCGGCCGGTGCGGGAGCGGTCGCTGGCCGGGATCGGGGCGATGGTCGACTCCGCGGTGCGGGCGAGCGGGTTCGACGAGGTGGGGCTGCTGTCGCTGTCCAGCGCCGACCATTCCGAGATCGCCGAGATCACCAAGGGCCTCGCCGACCGCTACGAGGGCACGAACACCTCGCTGTCCCTGCCGTCCACCCGGGTGGACGCGTTCAACATCGACCTCGCGGCCGAGATCAGCCGCCACGGCCGCCGATCCGGGCTCACCGTCGCCCCCGAGGGCGGCTCGGAGCGGATCCGGCGCGTGATCAACAAGATGGTGTCGGAGGAGGACCTCACCCGCACCGTCTCCGAGGCGGTCTCCCAGGGCTGGCGGCAGGTGAAGCTCTACTTCATGTGCGGGCTGCCCACCGAGACCGACGAGGACGTCCTGCAGATCGCAGACATGGCCCACAACGTCGTCCGCGCCGGGCGCGCGGCGTCCGGGCGCAACGACGTGCGCGCCACGATCTCCATCGGCGGCTTCGTGCCGAAGCCGCACCCCCCGTTCCAGGGGGCCGCGCAGGCGCCCCCCGTGGGCGTCGACGCGCGGTTGCGCAAGCTGCGCGCGGCGGTCAACAGCGACCGCAAGCTGGGTCGCCAGATCGGCATGCGCTACCACGACGGCGAGCCCTCGCTGATCGAAGGGCTGCTCGCCCGCGGCGACCGGCGCGTCGGCGCGGTGATCGAGCGGGTGTGGCGCGAGGGCGGGCGCTTCGACGGCTGGAGCGAGCACTTCTCCTACGAGCGGTGGGTCGGCGCGTGCGCCGCCGAGCTGGGGTCGCGCGGGGTCTCCCTCGACTGGTTCACCACCCGCGAGCGCGGCCGCGACGAGGTCCTGCCCTGGGACCACCTCGACTCCGGCCTGGAGCGCGACTGGCTCTGGGACGACTGGCAGGACGCGCTGGCCGGGCGCGAGCAGGACGACTGCCGCTGGACGCCGTGCTTCGACTGCGGGGTGTGCCCGTCCACGGGCACCGACATCGAGGTCGGCCCCAGCGGGACCACCCTCGCAGCGAGCGACGGCGAGCGGCGCGCAGCGGCGACGGTGTCACTGCTGCCGCTGACGGTCGTGAACCGCTGATCGGCGCCGAGCCCGCGATCCGGGTTGCCGACGAGCGCGACCTCGCCGCACTCGCGGGCTTGCGCCGCGCCTGGCTGGCGGAGCGCACCGGCCGGGACGGCGGGCCGGAGCACGTCGACCCGGGCTTCGAGGCGGCGTTCGAGCAGTGGTGGCGCGCCGAGCTGACGCGGCGCACCTTCTGGCTGGCCGAGGTGGGCTCGCCGCGCAGCGGGTTCACCGCGGTGGGGTCGATCAACGTCGTCGAGATCGTGCACATGCCTCGACCCGGCGCCCGCGGCGGGCGGATCGGGCACGTCGGCAACACCTTCGTGCTGCACGCCTTCGCCGGGCGCGGCCTGCCCGACGCCCTGCTCGCCGCCGCCGTCGAGCACGCCCGGGCCCGTCGCTACCGGCGGCTGATCCTCGCCCCGACGGCCGGCAGTGCCGGGTTCTACCGCCGGGCCGGGTTCGAGCCTGCCGGCGACGGGCTGCTCGTGCTGGACCCGTCGGCACGGCCGGAGTAGCAGCGCCAGCACGCCGGGCCGATGCGACGAGGCGGAACCGGCTGAGTTCGCACGATCAGGCGGGCACTTCGCGTTCGACCTCGCCCACGGCCGGCTGTCCAGGATTCTCCTTCCGTCTTGATCTTGACGGAAGGAAGAAGTGATGAACGGAGCGTCATGGTCGGCCCACGTCGGCTGGATGGCACTCGCCGGGCTGGTCGCCGCCGGAGCCGTGTTCGGCGGAGCCGCTGTCGAGGTCGAGCAGCGGCCCGACGTCGTCCTCGTCGACTACTACGACACGATCGCCGGCTTCCGGGAAGGCGTGAACTGTGCGTACGCCGTCGGACCTGGCGACTGCTCGACCGCGCGCGATGCCGCGAGCACCGCGGCGACCCGGGCACAGGAACTCCATCCCACATCGCTGCACAACGGCCGCGGCGACGCATTCCGGCACTGCTACTGGAATGCGCTCATGACCCGACACATCGGCCGGGACCAGGCCGCCAAGGTCGCCAACAACCATGAGGAGCTGGCGGACGGGCAGCCGGCAGCCGAGCGCGAGATGGACCTGTTCAACAACGCCTTCGGTCGGGACCGAGCCGGCGCCGCGTCCACCTCGGACCGGGACGCGGAGGGGCGCTGTCGCTACTCGGCCGATCGTGGCGAGCTTCGGACGCTGCGGTAGGCCGAGGCGATACGGTGATCAGTGATCCGAGCCGGAGATCGATGGGGACCGTGGTGGAGGGCCGGGTGACCGGAGGAATGAGTGTCGTCGAGCGTGCCCCGACGACGCGACGATGGCTGAGGCGTTCGACGCTGCTCGTCGCCGGTTCCTCTCTGCTGTTGACCGCCCTGATCCTGTGGGCGGGGGTGCTGCGGCTGGATCTGTTCACGCCGTTCGCCCAGCTGTACGCGTTCCGGGTGCAGGCGATGGGACTGCTCCTGGTCGGCGGCGCCGCGGTTCTGGCGCTCAGTCGGCGGCGGCTGTGGGGGTTGGCCATCGTCCTGCTCGCACTGAGCCCGCTGCCGCAGGTACTGCCTCGGGTTCTGGCGCAGGAGGCAGCCGGCGTGCCGATGCTGCGAGTGCTCGCGGTCAACGTCGAGGCGAACGGTGCCGATCTTGATCAGGTGGTCGCCCTCGCTCTACAGCGCCAGGCGGATGTCGTCGTGCTGCCGGAGTCGTCGCAGGCGTACGCGGAGGAGGTGGTCCGGCTGGCAGCCGCTTCCGGGCTCGACCTGATCAGCGGCACCGACAACCCGCTCGTCGCCGCCGGCTCCGACTACGAGTCGCCCCGCCAGCGCTCGGACGGCCCTTACCCCACGTCCCTGCTGGTGCGGCGCGATCTCCGGCCCGCTTTCGATCTGCAGCGGCCGTCGGGAGCGCTCGGCAGCCTCACTGCCGACATCGTGCGTGACGGCGAGCCGTTCGCGATAGCCGCGGTGCACCCCGCGCCGCCGATCCCGGGGCTGGAGTCGGACTGGCGAATCGGGCACAGGTTCCTGTCCGACCTGTGCGCGTCCGAGATGCCGACGCTTCTCGTGGGCGACTACAACTCCACGCTCGACCACTCGGTCATGCGCGACCTGCTTGCCGCCGGCTGCCGCGACGCCGCTGAGATCACCGGCAACGGCCTGACCGGCACGTGGCCGTCGTCGGCACCGGCGCCGCTGCGGATCCCGATCGACCACCTGCTGCTCACCCCGGCCGCCGGGACGGTGCTCGGCTTCGAGGTGATCGAAGTGACCGGCACCGACCATCTCGCGACGTTCACCGTGCTCGGCCGTCCTTGAGGCGCGTTCTGCGGGTTGATCGGTGTGTCGATCCCCTGACATGAAGGTGCACTGCGCCGGCTGGTGATCGCTGGAGATCGCCGACCTGCACGCGCGGCGCGGTGGGTCCGGCCAGAACCGTAGGCTTGCCCGGTGGCTCGCGTGCGTCCCGGAGAGGCCGCCAACCCCGCCCCGCCGACGGTGGCGCGCATGCGCCTGCGCTTCGCCAAGCGCGGCCGGCTGCGCTTCCTGTCGCACAACGACGTGGCGCGCAGCTTCGAGCGGGCCGTGCGCCGGGCGGGCGTGCCGGTTTCCTACTCGCACGGTTTCAGCCCGCACCCGCGGATGTCCTGGCACGGGGCCGCACCGACGGGGGTCGCGAGCGAGGCGGAGTACGTCGAGATCGGGCTGACCCGGGAGATCGACCCGGGCGAGCTGGTCCGCGCGCTGGACGCCGCCCTGCCCGATGGCCTGGACGTGCTCGCGGCCGCGCCGGCCGGCGGCGCGGCGCTGGCGGACCGCATCGACGCGAGTGCCTGGCGCATCGAACTGCCGCAGGTCGATCCGGTCGCGCTCGCCGTCGCCGTGGACGAGCTGCTGGCCCGCGGTTCGGTGATCGTCGAACGGATCACTCCGAAGGGCCGCAGGGAGGTCGACGTGCGCGCCGCGCTCGTGACGCTCACGGTCGGCGACGTCGAGCAGGAGGGCGCCCGGTCGAGTGTCACACCCGCGACGGTGCCTCCCGGTTCGCGCGGCTGTGCGATACTGGCCGCGGTCGTGCGGCAGACGACACCCGCCGTTCGACCCGACGACGTGTTGGGTGCACTCGACGTTGTCGCAGGCCTGCGGCCGCCGGTGCCCGCGCGAGCGATCCGGATGGCCCAGGGTCTGCTCGACGACCGGGGCGCCCTCGCCGATCCACTCGGCTGACGACCGGGTCACCACCCGGAACGAGCCGACCGTGTCGGCGTCGCCACCGGCACCCCGCCGGCGGGCGACACGCCTTCGAGCACTGCGCGCGGCGAACGCCCCGTCACGGGTCGGGCGCCGGCGACGAGCACCACCACAGGATTGCTTCCCGCCCATCCCGCGGGAAGAGAGCGCACGGGCCCCCGCGCGGCCGCCTCCCACGAGGCGCCCGGGGGCGAAGGAGCTGAATGTCGGATCTCGAATCGCCCGCCGGAACCCCCGGCGGGCCGGTCCCCGTACCCGCCCTCGACGACCTCCCGGAGAAGCTGCGCGTGCACGCCCTGGCGCGACTGCTCGGGCGCACCAGCAAGGAGGTTCTCGCCGCGCTGGCCGAGCTGGGCGTCGAGGTGCGCAGCGTGCAGTCCAGCGTCACGCGCAAGGACGCCGAGCAGGTCGTCACCGCCCTGATGTCCGCCACGGCTGCACCGGTCGACACGGCTGCACCGGCCGACGCGGACACCGCGCCCGGCGCCGTCGTCCCGCGCCCCGACCCTGCGCGCGCGGAGGTTCCCGCGGCAGCCCTCGCGCCGCTGTTCGCCCCGCCGGCCCCGCTGTTCCAGCCGCCGGCCCCGCCCGCGCGCACGCGTCGCCGCAAGCCGGCGGCGCAGGAGCCGGACGGGGACGCCGGGCCGGTCGAGGCCGCCGCTCCGGAGACGACCGAGGACGCCCCGGTCGCCGACACCGAGCCCGATCCGGACGGTGACGACGACGACGTCGAGGGCGGCGGCCGGCGCAGGCGCCGTCGAGGCCGCCGGGGCCGCGGTCGTGGTCGCGGGGCCGAGGACGGCACGGACGACGGCTCCGAGGACACCACGGACGAGGCCACCGACGAGGACACCTCCGACGACGAGGCCGATGACGGCTCGAACGACGAGGCGACGACCGACGAGGCCGACGGCGCGGATCCCGACGAGGGCGACGACTCCGCCGGCTCGCGCCGGCGCAGGCGGCGCAGGCGCCGCCGCGGCTCGGGCGACGATGACGGGGACGTCACGGCAGACCCGCCCAACACCGTCACCCGGGTGCGCACGCCCCGCGAGAGCCGCGAGGACGACACGGCGGGCGACGGCGTGCAGAGCGTCCGCGGCTCCACCCGCCTCGAGGCCAAGCGCCAGCGCCGCCGCGACGGTCGCGACGCGGGCCGCCGCCGCGTCCCGATCCTGTCGGAGGCCGAGTTCCTGGCCCGCCGCGAGTCCGTCGACCGCGCGATGGTCGTGCGCGAGCGGGGCGACCGCGTCGAGATCGGTGTACTGGAGGACGACGTCCTCGTCGAGCACTTCGTCACCGCGGGCGGCGAGGGGGGCACCAAGTCGATCGTCGGCAACATCTACCTCGGCCGCGTGCAGAACGTGCTGCCGTCGATGGAGGCCGCGTTTGTCGACATCGGCCGGGGCCGCAACGCCGTGCTCTACGCCGGTGAGGTCGACTGGGACGCCGCCGGGCTCGGCGGTAAGGCCCGGCGCATCGAGCAGGCCCTGTCCAGCGGCGACAGCGTGCTGGTGCAGGTCACGAAGGACCCGCTCGGGCACAAGGGCGCCCGGCTCACCACGCAGATCAGCCTGGCCGGGCGGTTCCTGGTCTACGTGCCCTCCGGAGGTGCTGCGGGGATCAGCCGCAAGCTGCCCGACATGGAGCGCCGCCGGCTCAAGGACATGCTCAAGGAGATCGTCCCCGGCGAGGCCGGGGTGATCATCCGCACGGCGTCGGAGGGCGTGAGCCACGAGGCCCTGGAGCGTGACGTCCGCCGGCTGCAGGCGCAGTGGGAGGTCGTGAAGGAGAAGGCCGAGACGACCGGGCCGAGCAGGCCCAAGGCTCCGGTGCTGCTCTACGAGGAGCCCGACCTGCTGATCAAGGTCGTGCGCGACCAGTTCAACGAGGACTTCTCCAAGCTGGTGGTCGCGGGCGACGACGCGTGGGACACCGTGTCGGGCTACGTCGGGCACGTCGCCCCGGAGCTGGTGGAGCGGATGCACCGCCACGTCGGGCCCTCGGACGTGTTCGCCGAGTACCGCGTCGACGAGCAGCTGCTCAAGGCGCTGGACCGCAAGGTCTGGCTGCCCTCGGGCGGCACGCTCGTGATCGACCGCACCGAGGCCATGACGGTCATTGACGTCAACACCGGCAAGTTCACCGGCTCGGGCGGCAACCTGGAGGAGACGGTCACCCGCAACAACCTGGAGGCGGCCGAGGAGGTCGTGCGCCAGCTCCGGCTGCGCGACGTCGGCGGGATTATCGTCGTCGACTTCATCGACATGGTGCTGGAGGCCAACCGCGATCTCGTGCTGCGCCGGCTCACCGAGTGCCTGGCCCGGGACCGCACGCGCCACCAGGTCGCCGAGGTCACCTCGCTCGGGCTGGTGCAGATGACGCGCAAGCGGGTCGGCGGCGGCCTGCTGGAGCATTTCTCCACCACCTGCGAGCACTGCCGCGGGCGCGGGGTGATCGTCGACGCCGAACCCGTGGCCGAGCGCGTGGAGACCGGGCGTGGTCCCGACCGCGAGGGCAGGCGGTCGCGCGGCGGCCGCGGGCGGCGCGGCGCGGACCAGCCGGTGGACGCCGGCCGCGGGGCGGTCCGCCACGGTTCCGGCGGCCGGGTCGCCGATGCGGTTCTCCCGGCGGCGCAGCCTGAGCCGGCCGGGGCCCCCGAGCCGGTCGTCGCTGAGCCGGTGTTGATGGCGGCGGCCGGGCCGGCCGTCGGGGTCGAGCCGGCTCCGGTCGCCGCGGTCCCCGAGCGCGCCCCGGTCGCCGAGCCTGCCCCGGTCGCCGAGCCCGCCCCCGTCGCCGAGCCTGTCCCCGTCGCCGAGCCCGCCCCCGTTGCCGAACCCGCCGCGCCCGCCGAGGCCGCTTCGGCCGTTGCCGAGCCGGAGAGAGGGACGTCGGCGGCGGAGGTGGCGGCGGATGTCGCCGTCACCCCGACCCGGGTGTTCGCCGCGGCCGAGCCGGCCGGCGGTTCGACCGGCGCGGCAGTGGTTCCCGAGGTGGCCCAGAACGGCGACGGGCCCGGCGACGGACCCGCCGCGGAGGCGCCCGTGTCGAGGCCACGGCGCCGCGCGGTCCGCCGCACGGCCGGGGCGCCGACCGTCTCCGGTGGCGAGGCCGCCGTCGCGGTCGTCACGGTCGCCGCCCCGGGCGATGCCCCCGAACGCGACACGGACGACACGGGCGAAGCGGTCGGCGTGCCCGCGGGTGTCGCCCCGCAGCCCGAGCCGACCGCGACGAGCCGCCCGCGCCGCACCAGGCGCGCGGCGTCCCGGCCGGCGGGCCCGCCGGCGGCCGAGAACGACAGCGCGGCCGAGAACGACAGCGCGGCCGAGAACGACAGCGCGGCCGGGAACGACAGCGCGGCCGGGAACGACAGCGCGGCTGAGAAGGACAGCGGGGGCGACCCGGTTTGACCCTCGCGAAACCCCTTCCGTACCCTGGGACACCGAGTGCCGGAGCCGATCGCGGCCCCGGCCGGCGCGGCACCGCCCGCCCGAAGCTGTAGTCCCCCGATTTCAGGAGTCGTGCGTCCACGATGTACGCGATCGTCAAGACCGGCGGCAAGCAGTACAAGGTAGCCGTCGACGACGTGCTCACCGTCGAGAAGATCGTCGGTGAGCCCGGAGCCGAGGTCAGCCTGCTGGCCGTCCTCCTCGTGGACGGCGACGAGCTGACCACCGATGCGGCCGCCCTCGCCGGCGCGTCGATCACCGCCACGGTGGTCGAGCACACCAAGGGGCCGAAGATCCGCATCCACAAGTTCAAGAACAAGACCGGATACCACAAGCGCCAGGGGCACCGTCAGCCGCTGACGAAGCTCCAGATCACCAAGATCGCACCGTGACGATTCACTGAGCAGGGGAGACGCAGGTATGGCACACAAGAAGGGTGCGTCCAGCTCGCGCAACGGTCGCGACTCCAATGCGCAGCGGCTCGGGGTGAAGCGCTTCGGCGGCCAGGCCGTCAACGCCGGCGAGATCCTGATCCGCCAGCGTGGCACCAAGTTCCACCCGGGCACGGGTGTCGGTCGCGGCGGCGACGACACGCTGTTCGCGCTGGTCGAGGGCGCGGTGGAGTTCGGGTACACAAAGGGCCGCAAGGTCGTCAACGTGGTGCCGCAGGCCTGACCGGCAAGCGCGCGACGAAGGAGCTTGCGCTTGCCGGAAGCTCGATGAGCCGCGGCGGAGCCGTGTGGAAGCAGTTGACGATGGCGGGTCGCCCGTAGGCGGCCCGCCATCGCTATGCGAGGAGCATGATGTCGAGGTTCGTGGACCAGGTGGTGTTGCACGCCACCGCGGGTGCGGGCGGCAACGGCTGCGCCTCGGTGCACCGGGAGAAGTTCAAGCCGCTGGGCGGGCCCGACGGCGGCAACGGCGGCCGCGGCGGCTCGGTCGTGCTCGTCGTCGATCCCGACGTGCACACGCTGCTGGACTTCCACCACCGCCCGCACGCGATGGCCCGCAACGGAAAGCAGGGACAGGGCGGGTTCCGGGCGGGCGCCAACGCCGAGGACCTGGAGCTGCGTGTCCCGGACGGCACGGTGGTGATGTCGCCCACGGGTTCCGTGGTCGCCGACCTCGTCGGCGCGGGCACCCGCTTCGTCGCCGCAGCCGGTGGCCGGGGCGGGCTGGGCAACGCCGCGCTCGCGTCGTCGGCGCGCAAAGCACCCGGCTTCGCGCTGCTCGGCGAGCCGGGGGAGAGCGCCGAGGTGACGCTCGAGCTGCGCTCCATCGCCGACGTCGGGCTCGTGGGTTTCCCGTCGGCGGGGAAGTCGTCGCTGGTGGCGGCCCTGTCGGCGGCCCGGCCGAAGATCGCCGACTACCCGTTCACGACGCTGGTGCCCCAGCTCGGCGTGGTGAGCGCGGGGGAGCAGGTGTTCACCGTCGCCGACGTGCCCGGCCTCATCCCTGGCGCCTCGCAGGGCCGCGGGTTGGGGCTGGACTTCCTGCGGCACGTCGAGCGGTGCTCGGTGCTGGTGCACGTCGTCGACTGCGCCACGTTCGAGCCGGGTCGCGACCCGGTCTCCGACGTCGCCGCGCTGGAGGACGAGTTGGCGCGCTACACCCCGGCGCTGGGCGGCGCCCTCGCCGACCGGCCGCGGATGATCGCGCTCAACAAGATCGACGTGCCGGACGCCAGGGACCTCGCCGAGATCGTCGCCGAGGAGCTGCGTGAGCGGTTCGGCTGGCCGGTGCACGCCATCTCCACGGCGAGCCGCGACGGGCTGCGCGAGCTGTCGTTCGCCATGGCCGAGCAGGTGCGCCGCCACCGCGCGGCCCAGCCGGTGCCCGAGCCGACCCGGGTGGTGCTGCGCCCGACGGCGGTGGACGACGCCGGCTTCACCGTGGCGGTGGACCGGGATCTGCCCGGCGGGTTCGTGGTGCGCGGCGCGCGCCCGGAGCGCTGGATCCGGCAGACCGCGTTCGACAACGACGAGGCGGTGGGCTACCTCGCCGACCGGCTGGCCCGGCTCGGCGTCGAGGAGGCCCTCGCCGGGGCGGGCGCCGAACCGGGCTGCCCGGTCACGATCGGCGACGTCACGTTCGACTGGGAGCCGTCGACGCCTGCGGGGGTGGCGGTGCTGCTGTCGGGCCGCGGCACCGACCGCAGGCTGGACGCCGACACCCGCATCGGCGCCGCCGAGCGCAAGGCCGCGCGGGCGCACCGCCGCGTGCACCGCACCGACGAGGAGCTGCTCGCCGAAGGGGACGCCGAGCGGTGACCGGCTCCATGATCGTCAGGATCGGGACATGAGCTGCGTATGTGACGGCCATGTCCCGATGGCGGCGATCATGCGCCGGCGCGTTCCGGTGTCCGGGTGGGCGCGACGATGAGCGTCGCGCGCCGGCAGCTCGCGGCCGCGCGCCGCGTCGTCGTCAAGGTCGGGTCGTCGTCGCTGACCAGCATCGACGGCGGGATCGACCCGGCACGGCTCGACGCGCTCGTCGATGCGCTGGCCGCCCGGCGTGCGGCCGGAAGCCAGGTCGTGCTCGTGTCGTCCGGGGCGATCGCGGCCGGGCTCGCACCGCTGGGGCTGGCGCGGCGCCCGCGCGACCTCGCCACCCAGCAGGCCGCCGCGAGCGTGGGACAGCTGCTGCTCGCGCACGCCTACGAGACGTCGTTCTCCCGGTACGGCCAGCTCGTCGGGCAGGTGCTGCTCACCGCCGACGACATGATCCGCCGTGCGCACTACCGCAACGCGCAGCGCACGCTCGAACGGCTCCTCGGGCTCGACGTGCTGCCGGTGGTGAACGAGAACGACACCGTGGCCACCGACGAGATCCGGGTGGGCGACAACGATCGGCTGGCCGCGCTCGTGGCGCACATCGTCGGCGCGGACGCGCTGGTACTGCTCTCCGACGTCGACGGTCTCTACGACGGCGACCCGCGGCGTCCGGGTGCCCGGCTCGTGGCCGAGGTGGACGCGCCCGCCGACCTGGAGGCCGTGACCGTGGCCCGTACGGGGGCGCTCGGCACCGGCGGGATGGGCACGAAGATCACCGCGGCGGCGATGGCGTCGGCGTCGGGCATCCCGGTGCTGCTCGCGGCCGCCGAGGACGCCGCCGCCGCGCTCGACGCCGGCCCCGACGGGCCCAAGCCCGGCACGGCGTTCCGGGCGTCGGGGCGGCGGATGACGGCACGGCGGTTCTGGCTGCGGCATGCCGCGGACGTGCGGGGACGGCTGGACCTCGACGCGGGCGCGGTGGCCGCGGTGGTGGACCGGCGCCGCTCCCTGCTGGCCGCCGGGATCCACGGCATCAGCGGGGACTTCGTGGCCGGCGACGTCGTCGACCTCGTCGGGCCGTACGGGGTGGTCGTCGCCCGCGGGGTGGTGGGCTTCGACGCCGCGGAGCTGCCCGCCCTCATCGGGCGCCGCTCGCGGGAGCTGCCGCCCGAACAGCGCCGGGAGGTCGTGCACGCCGACGACCTCGTGCTGGTCTGATCGATCGCCTGATCGGCTCACCGGGTTGTCGAGGGCCGGTGGCCGGGGAAGACTCCGGCGCGTGACGGCTGCCACGCGGGTGCGCGAGCGGCTCGTCGACGCCCTGCGGGCGGCTGGCCGGGTGCGGACGCCCGCCGTGGAGCAGGCGATGCGGGCCGTGCCGCGGCACCTGTTCCTGCCGGAGCTGCCGGTGCGGGCCGCCTACGCCGACGAGGCCGTGGCCGTGCAGCACGTCGACGGCATCGCCACCAGCTCGGCGTCGCAGCCGTCGATGATGGCGATCATGCTGGAGCAGCTCGACGTGCGGGCCGGGCACCGGGGGCTGGAGATCGGCGCGGGCACCGGGGACAACGCCGCGCTGCTCGCCCATCTCGCCGGCCCTGGCGGCGCGGTGACGGCGGTGGACATCGACGCCGATCTCGTGGACCGCGCCGCGGGTCACCTCGCCGCGGCCGGGATCGACGGGGTGGCGCTGCACTGCGCCGACGGGGCGCTCGGGCACCCGTCCGGCGCCCCCTACGACCGGATCGTGCTCACCGTCGGCAGCGCCGACGTCCGCCCGGAGTGGGTCGTGCAGCTCGGCCCGGGCGGGCGGTTGCTGCTGCCGCTCACCCTGCGCGGCAGCCAGGTGTCGGTCGCGCTCGACCTTGGTCGCGACGGTGTGCTGCGCAGCCGCTCGGTGCGCAGCTGCGCCTTCATCCGCCTGCGCGGCCTCGCCGCCGGCGCGGACCACGCGGTCGCGTTGCAGACCCCGGGACTCGCACTGCAACCTGCGGCCGACGCGCACCCGGGTTCGGGCGCCGATCGGCCGGTCACCGCGGACGAGGTGGACGCCGCGCTCGCCAGCCCCGGGCCCTGCGTGCCGCTCGCGCAGCGGCTCGGCGCCGCGGACGTGTGGGACGGCTTCGGGTTGTGGCTGGCGCTCACCGCCCCCGGCGCGTGCCGGGTGCTCGTCACCGACCCCGGGCACGCTGACGGCGGCATCGCGCCGCTGGCCCCGGACGCCGGCACGCTCGCGCTGACCGGCGACGGCGGGCTGGCCGTCGTGATCGCCCGCTCGCGGCAGCGGGCGGCCCTGCGGGGGTACGGGCCCGGCGGCCCGACGCAGGTCGCCAGGCTGCGTACGGCACTGGACGCGTGGGAGGGCGCGGGGCGGCCCACCGCCGCCGGGCTGCGGCTCACCGTGCGCCCCCGGCGTCACCCGGCCGGCGCGCCGGAGCCCGGATGGGGTGCCACGGTGCTCACCGAGCACTGCCGGATCACCGTGGGCTGGTACCCGGCCGGCCCGGGCGCCCACCCGGCCGGCCCGGATGACCACCCGGCCGGCCCGGGGCGGGACCCGGCCACCGGGAGCGGGAACGCGGCCGAACCGGGCTGAACCGGCGGGCATCCGGTCAGCCCGCCTGCGCCAGCGCGAACGGGAGCACGGCGGGCGCCCCCGCCTGCCGCACCAGGCGGGCCGCGACCGTGGCCGTCCAGCCGCTGTCGACCACGTCGTCGACGAGCAGCACCGGGCCACCGATCCCGCCGAGGTCGGGCAGCGACCCGGCGTCGAAGCCGGGCCACACCGCGGCGAGGCGCTGGGCGGAGTTGGCCGCCGCGGCGGGGCGCGCGCCGAGCGGGGCGAGCGTCCCGAGCAGCGGCAACCGCCCTACCTCCGCGATCCGCGCGGCGAGGTGGCGGAGCTGGTGCGGCCGGGTGCGCGACCCGACACCGACGACGCCGACGGGGCGCTGCTCCCACCCCCAGCCCGCGAGGACCCGCACGCAGGCGTCCAGCACCTCGCCGGGTACCGGCGCGTCGGGCCCCGCGACGAGCTCGCGCAGGCGCGTGCCCCAGCCGATGTCGGACAGGCGCCCGATCACCCGGCCCTCGCCGGCCAGGTCCCCGGCGGCGATCCGGCCCGACACCGGCACCCCCAGTTCGGCCATCCCCACCGGCCACTGCCGCCGGGGGGCCACCACCACCCCGGGCCGTGCGATCCGCTCGTCCGCGGCGTGCACCGCGCCGTCGTCGGCCTCGGCGTCCCAGAACGGGCCGGCGCAGTTGTCGCAGCGACCGCAGGGGGCGGGCGGGCCGGGGTCGTCGAGCTGGCCGCGCAGGAACGCCAACCGGCAGCCGCTGGTGTCGAGGTAGTCGAGCATCGCCTGCTGCTCGGCCCGGCGGGCCTGCGCGACCCGGCGGTGGCGCTCGGCGTCGTAGGTCCACGGCGTGCCGGTGCCGACCCAGCCGCCCTTCACCCGCCGCACCGCCCCGTCGCTGTCGAGCACCTTGAGCAGCATCTCCAGCCGGGTGCGGGAGAGATCGACGCGCGTCTCCAGCGCCGCCGTGGACATCGGCGCGTCCACCGGCAGCACCCGCAGCACCTCGCGCACCACCGGCTCGGGCGGGAACGCCAGCGAGGCGAAGTACGCCCAGATGTCGCGGTCCTCCGCGCCCGGGAGCGCCACCACCTCGGCCCGGTCCAGCGCGCGGCCGGCGCGGCCGATCTGCTGGTAGTAGCTGATCGGTGACGCGGGCGCGCCCAGGTGCACCACGAACCCGAGGTCGGGCTTGTCGAACCCCATGCCCAGCGCGCTCGTGGCGACCAGCGCCTTCACCCGGTCGGCCAGCAGGTCGGCCTCCAGGGCGAGCCGCTCCTCGGGCTCGGTGCGCCCGGTGTAGGCCGCGACGGGGAACCCGCGCTCGCGCAGGAACTCCGCCACCTCCTCGGCCGCGGAGATCGTGAGCGTGTAGACGATGCCGGCGCCGGGCAGCTCGGGCAGCCGCGAGGCGAGCCAGCCCATGCGCCGGGCGGGGCTGGGCAGCCGGAGCACGGCCAGGCGCAGGCTCGCCCGGTCGAGCGAACCGCGCAGCACCAGGGGCGCCTGCGCGCCGCCCGCCGCGGCACCCCCGAACCCGAGCTGCTCGGTGACGTCGTGCACCACCCGGTCGTTGGCGGTGGCCGTGGTGGCCAGCACCGGGATCCCGGCGGGCAGCTCGCCGATGAGCGCCCGGAGCCGCCGGTAGTCGGGCCGGAAGTCGTGACCCCAGTCCGACACGCAGTGCGCCTCGTCGACGACCAGCAGCCCCGCGCTCGCCGTGAGCCGGGGCAGCACCCGGTCGCGGAAGTCGGGGTTGTTGAGCCGCTCGGGGCTGACCAGCAGCACGTCCACCTCGCCCGCGGCGACGGCGGCGTAGGTGGCCTCCCAGTCGGCGGCGTTCGCTGAGTTGACCGTGACCGCGCGGATCCCCGCGCGCCGGGCGGCGTCGATCTGGTTGCGCATCAGGGCCAGCAGGGGGCTGACGATGACCGTCGGGCCGGCGCCCTGCTCGCGCAGCAGGGCGGTGGCGACGAAGTACACCGCCGACTTCCCCCAGCCCGTGCGCTGCACGACGAGCGCGCGGCGGCGCTGCGCCACGAGGGCGTGGATCGCCGTCCACTGGTCCTCGCGCAGGCGGGCGTCCGGGCCCGCCAGCGCGGCGAGCACCTCCTCGGCCCGCCCGCGCAGGTGCGGCAGTTCCGTCGTCGTCATGCGGCCCATGGTGCCCCTGCGGTCCGACAGCTTCGGGGCGGCACGGGCGTCGTGGCGTCCGCACGGGCGTCGCAGCACCCGTGTGGACCCCAGGACGCCCGTGTCGTGCCGCGAATCGGCCGAAACGCCTCGGGCGGCCGGGGCGGCACCGCATGCTCGCGCGATGGATCTTCCGTTTGCCACCGCCGGGCTGCTGCTGCGGCCGGGGCTGCTCGCCGCCGGCCTGACCGACGACGAGCTGCGCCGGCTGCGGCGCCGGGGCACGCTCGTCGCGGTCGGGCGCGGGGCGTACGTCCGGTCCGCCGACGAGCGCCTGCGCCACCGCGACGCCCGCCACGCGCTGCTGGTGCGGGCAACGGTGGCCAGGGTCGCCGAGGATGCCGTGGTCAGCCACGTGTCGGCCGCCGTCCTGCACGGCCTGCCGGTCTGGAACACCGCGCTCGACCGCGTGCACACCACCCGCCCGAAGCGCTCCGCCGGACTGCGCACGGGGCGGCTGCACGTCCACGCGGCGCCGCTGGAGCCCGACGAGATCGTGGACGTCGACGGGATGGCCGTGACCTCACCGCTGCGAACCCTGCTCGACCTCGCGCGGACCGCCGGCTTCGAGCAGGCGGTCGTGGCCGCCGATGCTGCGCTGCACCGCCATCTCGTCACCGGCTCGGACCTGCTTGCCGGCGTCGACCGGTTCGCGGGCTGGCGGGGCGCGCCGGCCGCCCGCCGCGTCGCCGCGTTCGCCGACCCCCGGGTCGAGAGCCCCGGCGAGTCGCGCAGCCGCGTCGCCATGGCACGGCTGGGCGTCGCGCCCCCGGTGTTGCAGTGGGAGGTGCGCGGGCCCGGCGGCGCTGTGCTCGGCACCGCCGACTTCGGCTGGCCCGAGTGCGGGTGGGCGGGCGAGTTCGACGGCCTCGTGAAGTACGGACGCCTGCTGCGGCCGGGCGAGGTGCCGGCCGACGTGCTGGTCGCCGAGAAGCGCCGCGAGGACGCCATGCGCACCCAGCTGCGCGGCTTCAGCCGCTGGACCTGGTCGGAGATCGACACGTTCGCCGAAGTGGCGCGCCGATTGCCGCGGTGACGGCACGGGCGTCGTGGCGCCCGCACGGGTGCCGGGACGCCCGCGCGGGCCCGGCGACGCCCGTGCGGGCCGCTCGGCACGCAGGCCTGTGCGGTGGGTGCGGGCGGGGCTGCATGGGCGGGCGGAAAACGGGGAACAGGCGGGCATGAGCAACGCGTCCCGTTCGTGGCCCTTCGTCATCCGCCGGTGCGCCCGGTGCACGCGGGAGGCCGCCGTCGTCGTCGAGGGCGACCAGGCGAAGGCCACCGTGGGGGCCTGCGTCGAGCACCTGGAGTGGGCGTTCTTCCTGGACGTCGATGAGTGGTCCGGGCGCCGCCGGACCGCGTGAGGCGGCCCGGCGGTGGGCTGACAGCCGGCCGACGCCGAGCTGCCGGTGGACCGGCAGCGAATCGACAGGCCGTCCGGAGACCCTCGGCTGAACGCGGCCCGTCCGGGGCCGCCGGATGCGAGGGAACCACCATGACCAGCTCGACCATCACCGTCGCGCCGACGACCGCGCGCCGCGCCCGGCCGTCCGACCGGGCCGGCATCGCCGCGGCCATGGCTGCGGCGTTCCAGGACGACCCCGTGTTCTCCTGGTGCACCCCCGACGACCGCCGCCGCCGCGCGATCCTGCCCGGGTTCTTCGACCTGGCACTGGGGATCTTCGCCAAGCACGACGAGACCTGGTGCACCGGTGGGGATCCCGCGGGTGGCGCGATCTGGGCACCGGCCGGCGTCGAACCGATGACCGAGGCGGACGGCGAGCGGCTCGGCGCGTGGTGCGTCGAGGCGGCGGGTCCGGACGCGGACCGCTGGTTCCAGATCGTCGCGCTGCTCGACGAGAACCACCCGCACCACACCGACCACGACTACCTCTGGCTGCTCGGCGTCACGCCCGGACAGCAGGGCCGGGGGCACGGCGCCGCGATGCTGCGGGCGGTGCTCGACCGCGCGGACGTCGACGGCACCCCGGCCTACCTGGAGGCGACGAGCCCGCGCAACCGCGGGCTCTACGAGCGGCACGGGTTCGCGGTGACGCGCGAGCTCGCGGTCCCCGGCGGGCCGTCGCTGTGGGCGATGTGGCGGGAGCCGCGGAGCTGACCCGGGAGCCTGCCTTGCGCGGATCACCCCCGCGCAGGGCAGGATGACCGGTGTGAACGCCCCTCAGGCCCCGCTGTTCGGCACCGTCGCGGAGGTGACGGAGAAGCTGGCGGGCGTCGGCTACCTGGCGTCGACGGCGGTGGCGACCACCGTCTACCTGGCCGACCGCCTCGGCAAGCCGCTGCTCGTCGAGGGCCCCGCGGGTGTCGGCAAGACCGAGCTGGCCAAGGCCGTGGCCGAGGCCACCGGCTCGGGGCTGGTGCGGTTGCAGTGCTACGAGGGCATCGACGAGGCACGCGCGCTCTACGAGTGGAACCACGCCAAGCAGCTGCTGCGGATCACGGCGGGCCAGGGCGGTAGCTCCCGCGAGTCGTGGGACGAGACCCGTGACGACGTGTTCTCCGAGGAGTTCCTGCTGCCCCGGCCGTTGCTCACCGCGATCCGCCGCGCGGAGCCGACGGTGCTGCTCATCGACGAGACCGACAAGGCCGACGTCGAGGTGGAGGGCCTGCTGCTGGAGGTGCTGTCGGACTTCCAGGTCACGGTTCCCGAGATGGGCACGGTCGTCGCCACCCGTCGCCCGTTCGTGCTGCTGACGTCGAACTCGACCCGGGAGCTGTCCGAGGCGCTCAAGCGGCGCTGCCTGTTCCTGCACCTGGACTTCCCCGACGCCGACCTCGAACGCCGCATCGTCGCGAGCCGGGTGCCGGAGCTGACCGAGGCGCTGGTGGAGGCGATGGTCCGCACGGTGCGGGTGCTGCGCGGGTTGGAGCTGCGCAAGTCGCCGTCGGTCGCCGAGACGATCGACTGGGGCCGCACGCTGCTCGCGCTGGGCCTCGACACGCTCGACGACGAGGCGGTGGCCGGCACGCTCGGTGTGGTGCTCAAGCACCAGTCCGACGTCGTCAAGGCGGCCGCGGAGCTGCGGCTGAACTAGGAGGCTCAACGAGGATCGGGCCGGCCGGACGAGGGAGGCAGCGATGACGGTTGTCGACGCGCGCGCGGACGAGCGGGTCATGGTGCTGCACGTGGGATGGCACGCCTACGAGGCGATTCTCGCCGACCACGAGGACTGCAGCTCCCCGCGGTTCACCTACGACCGGGGGGTCCTGGAGATCATGAGCCCGAGCGGGTTGCACGATGTCCTTGCCCGGCTCGCCGGTCATCTGGTCGCAGCGATCGTCGACGTCCGTGGTCTCGACATGGCTGATTTCGGCTCCACAACCTGCCGGAACCACCGCTGGGAACGCGGGTTCGAGCCCGACAGCTGCTTCTACCTGCGTGATGCTGCGACGATGCGTGGTGTCGAGCGGGTCGACACCGACGTCCACCCTGCGCCGGAGATCGTGTTCGAGGTCGACATCACCCGCTCCAGCATCGACAAGCTCGCCCTGTACGCGCAGTTCGGGGTAGCCGAGGTCTGGCGGCACGGCGGCAGGAAGGCGGCGATCCTGATCCTCGACGGCAGCGCGTACCGGCGAACGGATCGCAGCGTCGCCCTGCCGGGCCTGGACGCTGCGGCGTTGACCGGACTGCTCGCCGAGGGGCGTTCGATGTCGCGGCCGCAGTGGCTGCGCAGTGTCCGGGAATGGGTTGCCCGCCCGGTCACGTGATCGGCGCCTCCAACAACTCCTTCAACGCGGCGAGGTCCTTCGTGTTTGCCCGCCGCATCGCCGCGGACATGACGGGCGCGGCGACGGCGCCGAACCCGCTGGGCTCGCCCCGGTTGCGCAGCGTCATCCGGGTGCCGTCGCCCGCGGGCTCCCAGGTGTAGGTGGTCTCCATCGGGAACGGGCCCTGCGCGGTGCGCATCACGAGGCGCTCGCCGGGCACCAGCTCGACGATCTCGTAGGTGTAGGCGAGGCGGCGGCCGAGGAAGCGGGCCACGAACGCCACCCGGGACCCGACGCCGGCCGGCGGCGGCGTCTCCCACTCCACCGAGTCGATGTTGCGGTACCAGCTCGGCGCGTTCGACGGATCGGCGGCGTACGCGGCCACGTCGGCGGCCGGTCGGTTGATGACGGTCTCGGTGTGCACGTCGACCTTCACGGCGCGACCTCCGTGCGCAGGACCCGGACATCGAGGTTGGCCAGGCAGGCCGCCCAGCCGGTGGCGTGCTGGTCGCGCTCAGCCGGGCCGGGAAAGCCGGTGTGGGTGACCACGACCGTCGTGCCCCCGCCCGCCTCGGGCCGGAACTCGACGGCGACCAGGGTCGTGGGCGGACCGCCACCGGCCGCGTCGGCGCCCTCCCACGCCCAGGTGTAGACCAGCCGGTGCGGTGGCTGCACCTCCAGGTACTCCCCGCCGACGACGTGCTCGCCCGTTCCCGGCCCGGTCATCGCCAGCCGGTAGCGTCCGCCCACACGGACGTCGGTCTCGACCGAGGTGCACGACCAGTCCGGCCCGGCCGCCCACCAGCGGCGGAGCACCTCGGGCTCGGTCCAGGCCGCGAACACCCGCTCGGGCGGCGCGGCGAAGCGGCGCTGCACGTGCAGCTCGGTGGCGATCACGGGTGCTCCTCCAGATACTCGGCGACGACGTCGAGCTTGCGCTCCCACAGCGTGCGGTGGGCGTCGATCCACTGCGCGGTGGTGGCGAGCCGCTGCGGGCGCAGCGTCAGCACGTGGGTGCGGCCGCGGACGTCGCGCTGCACGATCCCGGCGTCCTCCAGCACCCGCAGGTGCTTCGTGATCGCCGGCTTGGACGCGCGCGCGCCGCGGGTGGCCTCGGCGACGCTCGCGGGTCCGCGGGCGAGCCGGTCGACGATGGCCCGGCGGACCGGGTGGGAGAGCGCCCGGAAGCTGCGGTCCAGCACGGCGGAGGCGTCGTCGGGCACGGGATGGACGGTAGCAAGGAAGTACCGCTAGTACACCTTGAGGTGTACTAGTTGCACCGACCCGACGACTGTCCGCGGCGCTGACACCCCGCAGCGCGCGGGTCCTCCAGCGCTCAGCGCCGAGCCGCGGCGCGGGCCCGGGCGGCGGCCGGGAAGTAGCGCCACCGCTCGGGCAGCCGTGGTGCGGTGCGCGCGATCCCGTCGCCCATCCTGCGCAGCATCCGCTCCTGCCGGTCGGTCCAGCTCAGCCCGAGCAGGTCGCGCAACTGGGGGCTCAGCGAGCCGACGGCGAGGAAGTGGCCCATCGCCCCGAACCGCCGCCCGATCGGCGGCCACGCCCGGTCCAGCCGACCCGGCCAGCGCGGCGGCGGGACGTCGCTGCGGCGCAGCACGTCGAGGAAGGCGTCGACGGTGGGGTGGTGCTCCAGCCGGTCGGACACCGTCTTGTCCAGGTACGGCCAGAACTCCGCCTCGGTGGCGGGCATGTGCTGCGGCCGGATGTGCAGCACCCGGCCCAGCTCCAGCATCTCGGCGTAGAGCCGCACGCGGTCGTCGCCGGACAGTGGCGGCCCGAGCAGCCGCGACATCGTCACCAGGCGCTCGTAGAGGATGAGGTGCACCCACGCGTACGCCTCCGGGTTGAGTGCGGAGTAGCGGCGGCCGTCGGCGTCGACGCCGCGGATCTCGCGGTGCACCTCCTGCAGCCGGCGGCCCTCGGCGAGTGCGCCGGCACCGCCGTAGATCAGCGTGAGCGTGGAGTCGAGCGAGTGCAGCAGCCGGCCCCACGGGTCGGTGCGGAACACCGAGTGCTCGCCGACGCCCGCCCCGACGACCGGGTGGGCGACCTGCATGACCATCGAGCCGGGCATCACCATGATCAACCGCCAGTCACCGACCAGCTCCCACAGCAGCGACCCCGGACGGCTGGCACGGGGCGGCGGCGGGACGGCGGGTGGCTCGGCCGGCGCTGCGGACACGTCCGGAAGGATCTCAGGACCGCGGACCTGGGCCGTCCTCGGGGTCATGGCCCATGATGGGTCCGTGGAGTCCGTGGCGCGCGTCGGGTCGGAGCACGGGCTGCCCGGCCATCTGGTGGAGTTCGTCGCCGCCCTGCGCCACCACGGGGTGGCGGTGGGGCCGGGGGAGACGATCGACGCCGCCCGCGTGGTGGCCGCGCTCGACCTGCTGCACCGCGAGCACTTGCGCGAGGGGCTCGCCGCGGCGTTGCTGCGCCGCTCGGGCCAGCGCCAGGCCTTCGACGTGCTGTTCGAGCTGTACTTCCCGGCGGCGCTCGGGGCCGGGACGGGCGAGGTGGAGGTGCCCCGCGTCGACGACGTCGACGGCGGCCCGGTGGACGTCGACGCGCTGCGCGACATCCTCGCCGACCTGCTGCGCGACGGCGACACCGCGGCGCTGGCCGAGCTCGCCCGGGCCGTGGTCGACGCGCTGGGCCGGGCAGGGGCGGGCGGCCCGGGGGCGCGCGGGGCGGGCGCGCAGCCGAGCTGGTCGGCCTACCAGGCGCTGCGGCTGCTCTCGCCGGAGACGCTGCTCGCCCGGATCCTCGACGACCTGCGCGCGGGCGCCGTCGAGGGCGAGGACAACCCGTTCGCCGACGAGGTGGCGCGCCGCGAGATCCGCGACCGCATCGCCGCGTTCCGCAAGATGATCACCGACGAGGTGCGGCGGCGGACCGCGGAGATCCGTGGCCGCGACCAGGTGGCGCGCACCGCCGTCGCCAAGCAGGTCGAGCAGGTGGAGTTCCTGTCCGCGCACGCCGAGCAGCTCGCCCAGCTGCGCCGCACCGTGCACCCGTTGGCGCGGCGCTTGGCGTCGCGGCTGGCCGTGCGCCGTCGCCACGCCCGGCGCGGCGCCCTCGACATGCGCCGCACGCTGCGCCGCTCGATGTCCACCGGCGGGGTCCCGATGCGCCCCGCGTACCGCACGCGCCGCCCGGGCCGTCCGGAGCTGGTGGTGCTCTGCGACGTCTCCGGTTCCGTCGCCGGGTTCAGCCACTTCACGCTGCTGCTGGTGCAGGCGCTGCGCGAGCAGTTCTCGAAGGTGCGGGTGTTCGCGTTCGTGGAGAAGGCCGACGAGGTGACGCACCTGTTCGCGCCGGGCGCGGAACTGTCCGGGGTGATGTCGCGGGTGCTGCGCGAGGCCGATCTGGTGGCGTTCGACGGGCACAGCGACTACGGCGGCTCCTTCGGCACGTTCGCCGAGCACTGGGGCGACGCGGTGGGGCCGAAGTCGTCGCTGCTGATCCTCGGCGACGGGCGCACCAACTACCGCGACCCGAACCTCGCGGTGCTGCGGCGACTGGTCGGCCAGGCCCGCCACGCCCACTGGCTCAACCCCGAGCCCCGCCGCCAGTGGGGCGGGGGCGACTCCGCGGCGCTGCGTTACGCCGACGTGCTGCCGATGCACGAGTGCCGCACCGCGGGCCAGCTCGCGACGGTGGTGGAGGCCCTGCTGCCGGTCTGACCGCCGGACCGGGCATTACCCGGTGCGCACGTCCAGCTCGACGAGGAAGCCGTGGAAGGACGAGTCCCCCACCGGACGCGGCCACCGGTCGGACGCGTGCATCTGCTCGACGGTGGCCGATCCGGCGACCGGTCGCAACCCGTGCTCGTCCGGGTCCGGTTCGTAGCGCCACCGGACGACCCGGATCGACCGCACCCGGCCCGCCGTCGTGGGGCTGTCGGGCGGGACCCGGTCGTGGTGCTCCTCGGCGAGCAGCCCGACGGTCCGGCGCGCACCCGGCCCCGGCTCGCCGACGACCGCGAGGTCGCCGAGCCCGAGCACCGGGAACGTCATCGACCCGCTCGTCACCGATCCGCGCACGGGCAGCTCGGCGGACCACTGCGGCATCAGCGGCCCCAGCACCCGGGCGAGGAACGGGCCGTCGGCGGCCGTGAGCAGCCAGCGCACCGCGTCGCCGACCGCGAACGGCTCGCCGCAGCACTCGTGCTGCCAGCCGGCGAGCCAGACGGGCACGACTGTGCGGGCACTCGACACCGTCGCAGCCTACCGACGTCGCGCGCCGCCGATCCGCGGATCAGGGTGCCGTTCGACCGCTGAGCGACGTCGGCCTTCCCGGACGGTGAGGGAAGCCTGGTCGGTCCGGCCGGTGAAGCTGACGGTCCCGCGATGTCCCGGGCTCCCCGGCCCAGGTGACCCTGATTGTTCCCAGCTCGAACAGAATCCAGGAGGACACGATGGTCAGGGCAAGGATGATGGCGGCGGTGGTCGGTGTGACGGCGGCGCTGCTGATCGGCGGCACGGGCACCGCGGCGGCGTCGGACGGGGCCGGGTCCACGAAGACGCTCAGGTGCTACGACCTGCTCGGGGACGCCAACCGGGCGGTCGGCGACATGAACACCGCGATCGCGGACATGGCCGAGGCTGCCGCACGCGGTGACGGAAAGGCCTACCACGCGGCGTCGAACGACTACGACGACGCGCTGGACGACTACGGTCGGGCGGCGAACCGCTACAAGCAGCTGGACTGTTACTGGGTGATCGGGCACCGGCTGCCGCTCGCGCCGTCGAAGTCCAGCGGGTAGGTCCCGGCGCCGCGGATACAGTGCGCCGATGCAGCGCAGGATCGGGGTGATGGGCGGGACGTTCGACCCGATCCACCACGGCCACCTGGTCGCCGCCAGCGAGGTGGCCGACCTGTTCGGGCTCGACGAGGTGGTGTTCGTCCCCACCGGGCAGCCCTGGCAGAAGACCGACCGGGTGGTGAGCCGCGCCGAGGACCGCTACCTGATGACGGTCGTGGCCACCGCGTCCAACCCGCGGTTCTCGGTCAGCAGGGTCGACATCGACCGCGGCGGCCCCACCTACACCGTCGACACCCTCGCCGACCTGCACGCCGCCGACCCGGACGCGCGGCTGTTCTTCATCACCGGCGCGGACGCGCTCGCGCAGATCCTGTCCTGGCGCGACGTCGACGACGTGTTCAAGTACGCCCACTTCGTCGGCGTGACCCGACCCGGCTACGAGCTCGACGGCGAGCACCTGCCCGAGGGCGTGGTGAGCCTCGTCGAGGTGCCGGCGATGGCGATCTCGTCCACCGGCTGCCGGGAGCGGGTCCGGGCCGGCCGCCCCGTGTGGTACCTCGTGCCCGACGGCGTGGTGCAGTACATCTCGAAGGCGGGGCTCTACCGGGCCTGACTCACCAGCCCAGCGCGTCGCGGAACGGCTGGTCGAGCACCGGTGCGAGGGTTGCGGCGAACGTCGCCGACAGGTGGTTGTCGTCCATGTAGACCAGCACGTTGCCGACCTCGGCCGGGCACCGGTCGGGCCCGCAGAGCAGGTCCGCGGTGTCGACGAACGCGACGTTGGCCGGAACGGCGGCGCGCGACCACGGCGGCTGTGCGGAGTACACGGCCGCGCGGGATGCGCCGCAGGCCGGCGCCTCCCGGCCGCGGCGCTGCAGGCAGTCCGGCGGGGGCTGGTCGAAGCGGGGGTTGTCGCGCAGCGCCACGACCGGCAGGTCCAGGGCCGCCAACCGCTCCCACTGCGCGATGAACCCCGCCGGCAGTTCCTCGGTGAGCCCGCGCCGGACGTCACGGGTGGCCATGGTGACCACCGCGTCCGGCGCGAGCCGGGCGATCTCACCCAGCGCGGCGTCGTTGAACGCCAGGCACGCACGATCCTCCGGGCGCAGCTCCGACACCGCCGAGAACGGGCAGCCGCCGCGCAGCATCGTGGTGAGCTGCCAGCCGTGGTGGCGGGCCAGTGGTTCGAGCGCGCCGACGAACTGCTGCATGTGCGAGTCGCCGACCACGACGATCCGTCGCTGGGGCGGGTCCGCCACGGGCTGCGTGCAGGCGGTGTCGGTGCCGACCAGCGGGACGCAGTCCCACTGTTCGGTGTGCACCCAGTCGCGGTACACGGTGGTCATCGGCGGCAGGGCGGTCACGCGGGGCGCGGGCGGGGCCATGCCGGCGAGCACGAGCGCGCCGGGATGGCGGTCGTCGCGCGGCCCCGGTGTCGACGCGCCGGTCCACGCGAAACCCGAGGTGGCCGCGACCAGCACGGCGACCAGGCCGGCCAGCGCCACCCGCCGCCCGCCACGGCGTTCGACGAGATGGTGGGTCAGCGCGGCCGCCGCGAGCGACGCCACGATCACCGCGAGGCCGGTCAGCAGCCCGGCCCGGGACCGCCCGGTATGGGCCAGCACGAGGATCAGCACCGGCCAGTGCCAGAGGTAGAGCGTGTAGCTGAGCTCGCCCAGGTACTGCACCGGCGCGGTGGCGAGCAATCGGTCCACGCCCCACCGCGGCGTCGTCGCCGCCACCAGCACCAGCGCCGCGCAGCCGGTGGGCCACAGGGCGGCGATCCCGGGGAACATCGTGCCGACCTGCAGCACCGCGCCACATGCCACGAGCCCGAGCACCCCGGCCCAGCCGAGCGCTGTGCGCACCCGTGGGCCCACCACGATCCGGCCGATCCCGAGGGCGAGCAGCCCGCCCAGGCCGAACTCCCACAGCCGGGTCAGCGTGTGGAAGTACGCGAGCGGCTGGTCGGTCGCGGTGAGCGCGGCGGAGAACGCCAGCGACGCCGCGGACAGCGCCCCCAGGCAGACCGCCAGCCGCACGCGCAGGCGTGGTCCCCGTCCCGCCGTCGCGACCAGTGCCACCAGCAGCGGGAACGTCACGAGCACCTGGCCCTGGATGGACAGCGACCAGAAATGCTGCACCACGCTGGAGGTGTTGTTGCGCGCGGCGTAGTCGACCGAGTCCGCGGCGAGCTGCCAGTTCTCCACGAACAGCAGCGACGCGACGACCTCGTGCAGCGTCTGCACCAGCCGCCCGCTCGGCAGCACCAGCGCGGCGGCGGCCAGCGTGCCCAGCAGCACGGTCGTGGCCGCCGGCAGCAGGCGGGCGGCGTTGCGCGCCCACATCCGGCGCAACGGCAGCGGTCCCGCCGCCGCAGCCCGGGCCAGGCGGTCGACCAGCAGGAAGCCCGTGAGCAGGAAGAAGACGTCGACGCCGCCGGACACCCGGTCGAACCAGACGTGGTAGACCACCACGAGCGCGACGGCGAGCGCGCGCAGGCCGTGCAGCTCGGGCCGGAACCCGGGGGACGGCGCAGGTCCAGGGGCGGCGCGGGGTGGATCGCGGCGGGCCGGGCCGGGGCGGGGGCGGACGGGGTGGCGCGCGCTGGGGCGGACGGGAGCGGGGTGGGCCGGGGCGGGCAGCGTCACCTGGTCGGGGGGCGCGATCGTCATCCGGCCTGCGGCCTCCGGGGTGTCCGGGCGCCGGTGCGCCGCCCTCGTGGTCGGCGCATTCTGGCAGCGCCGGGTGACCGCAGCCGACGCAGGGTGACCCCGCGACGATGCGGCGTCGCCGTCCGACAGGGTGACGCCCGTTCGTGCACGTCGGCGCCCGGACCGATCGGAGGACGTGCCACCCGGGCTGCGAGACTGGGCCGGACGCGCCCGGCGATCGCGCCGGGCGGGAAAAGGGGAACGGTGACCGCAACCGACCACGCGATCGAGCTGGCCCGGGTCGCCGTGGCCGCCGCCGCGGACAAGAAGGCGCGCGACATCGTCGTCCTCGACGTCTCCGACCAGCTGGTCATCACCGACTGCTTCGTCATCGCCTCGGCGGCCAACGAGCGCCAGGGCCAGGCCATCGTCGACGCCGTCGAGGAGAAGTTGCGCGAGCGCGACGTCAAGCCCACCCGGCGCGAGGGCACCAAGGAGGGCGGCTGGGTGCTGCTCGACTACGTCGATGTCGTCGTGCACGTCCAGCACGTCGAGGCGCGCGGGTTCTACGGTCTCGACCGGCTCTGGAAGGACTGCCCCGCGATCGAGTTCCCCGAGGCCGTCGTCGTGCCGGACGCCGACGACGGTGGTGGATGAGCCTGCGTCGCCTGGTCCTGCTGCGGCACGGGCAGACCGACCACAACGTGGCGGGCCGCATGCAGGGCCACCTGGAGTCGATGCTCACCGGCGCCGGTCTCGACCAGGCCGTGCGGACCGCACCGTCGATCGCGGCGATGGCCCCCGACCGCCTCGTCACCTCCGACCTGCGGCGCGCCGTCGACACCGCCGACGCCGTCGGGGCGGCCTGCGGGCTGCCCGTCAAGGTCGACCCCCGCCTGCGGGAGACCCACCTCGGGCGGTGGCAGGGCCTCTCGGTCGACGACATCGAGCGGGACTGGCCCGGCGCCATCGCGACCTGGCGCTCCGACCCGGCGTGGGCCCCGCCGGGTGGCGAGTCGCGCATCGAGGTGGTGCGCCGCGCCCGCCCCGTCGTCGAGGAGCTGGACGCGGAGTTCGAAGGCCCGCCGTCGGCCACCGCGGTGCTCGTCGCGCACAGCGGACTCATCGCCGGGCTGGTCAGCGGTCTGCTGGAGCTGCCGACGTCGGCGTGGCCGGCGATCGGCGGGGTGGGCAACTGCCGGTGGGCGGTGCTGGCGCGCCGCGACGACCACCCGCGGTGGCGGCTCACCGGCTACAACGTCGGCCCTCCGGGTTGAGTGGGCGGCCCGCCCGACCGGGCCGCCGGCGGCCCGCTGCTGCTCGTGCTCGCGGATTCCCTGGCCTTCCACGGCCCGCAGCGCGGCGAGCCCGCCGACCACCCGCGGCTGTGGCCCAACGTCGCCGCCGCGGCGCTCGGCGGACGCGCCGAGCTCGTGGCGGGCATCGGCTGGACGGCCCGGCACGGCTGGCGGGCCGTCGCCGGGGACCCGCGGGTCTGGGCGCTCGTGCCGCGGATCGACGCGCTGGTCCTCGGGCTCGGCGGGATGGACACGCTGCCCTCGCCGCTGCCCACGGCGCTGCGCGAGCTGATCCCGTCCGTCCGCCCGCCCGCCCTGCGCCGGCTGGTGCGCGGCGGGTACCGGCAGGCCCAGCCGGTGCTGGCGCGGGCGTTCGCGCGATCGTTGCCCGGCGGCGGGCCGGTGGCGCTGCCGCCGCACCTGACGGTCGACTACCTGGAACGCTGCCGGGCCGCGGTGCAGGCGCTTCGCCCCGGGCTGCCGGTGGTCGCGGTGCTGCCGCCGCCGCACCGCGCCGCCGGCTACGGCGGCGTGCACCCCGGCCGGCCCGCCGCCGAGCGGGCCGTGCGCGCCTGGGCGGCCGCGCGCGGGGCGGCGCTGCTGGACCTGCACGCCGTGGTCGGCCCGCACGTCCTGGCCGGGGAGGGCAACCCGGACGGCATGCACTGGGGCTGGGCCGGGCACGCCGCCGTCGGGTGGGCGCTTGCGGAGCTGCTGGGGCCGCTGCTGCCGCGGCGCTGACGTCGCCGCGGGGGGTTCGGTGATCGTCGTCTCGGGACGGTCGGCGTGACGAGGCGCCGAGGCGGCGCGGGCCCTGCGCCTGCCGGAGCGGGCCTGGCGCCTGCCGGAGTGGCGGTGATCGTTGTCCGGGGACGGCGAGCCGCGCCACGTGCGGTCCCGCGTCCCCAAGAAGTGATCATGGCGGGCGGCGGCGTTTCCTGCGGCGGCGTCCCCATGATCGGCTTCCCCATGATCGGCGTCGCCATGATCGGCGTCCGGGGACGGCGAGGTGTGCCTGACGCGGTCCCGTGTTCCGGGACGGTGATCATGTGGCGGGCGTGGCTGGTGCCGGTCGGCGCGCGCCCTCGTGATCGACGTTTGGGGACGGGTCGCCGTGTGTGACGCGGTCCCGGGGCCCGAAACGGTGATCATGACCGTCGAGGCGGCGGCACGGGCGGAGCGGCTTGGGGCGGCGGCCGGTGTGGCGGTGGCCGGGCGACGGAGGCGCGGTGGCGGCCTACCATGGCCTATCGTGGCGCGCCGTGCCCATCGCCGTGGTGACCGACTCGACCGCCTACCTCCCGGCCGAGGTCGTCGCCGGGCGGGGTATCCGGGTCGTCCCGCTGGAGGTCCGCCTCGGCGACCGGGTGGGCCGCGAAGGCGTTGACATCGACGCCGCGGAGCTGGTCGGAGCGCTCGCCGACCCCAGGCTCGACGTGCAGACCTCGCGCCCCACCCCCGCGGAGTTCGCCGCCTGCTACCGCGCGGCCCTGGCGTCGGGGGCGAGCGGGGTGGTGTCGGTGCACCTGTCCCGGGAACTGTCGGGGACGTGGGAGGCGGCCCGGGTGGCCGCCGACGAGGTCGGGCCGGACCTCGTGCGCGTCGTCGACTCGCGGGCGGCCGCGATGGGGTTGGGCTACGCGGTGCTCGCCGCCGCCGACGCTGCCGACGCGGGCGCCGACGGGGCCGCAGTGGAGGATGCGGCGGCCGCGCTCGCCCGCCGCTGCCGCGTGTTCTTCAGCGTCGACACCCTCGACCGGCTGCGTCGCGGTGGGCGGATCGGCACGGCCGCGGCGCTGGTCGGGACCGCGCTGTCGGTCAAGCCGCTGCTGCACGTCCAGGACGGCCGGATCAGGCCGCTGGAGAAGGTGCGCACCGCCGCCCGCGCGGGCCAGCGACTCGTCGAGCTGGCGGTGCAGGCCGCGGGGGACGGGCCGGTGGACGTCGCGGTGCACCATCTCGGGGCGCCGGACCGGGCCGAGTGGCTGGCCACGCAGTTGCGTGGCCGGCTCCCGCGGCTCGGGCCGCTCGTCGTGTCCGAGGTGGGCGCCGTCATCGGGGCGCATGTGGGCGCGGGTCTGCTCGGTGTCGTGGTCGTCCCCCGGTCCTGACGCCGGACCTGCGCTGGACCTGCGCCGGACCTGGTCCCGGACCTGACCCCGGCCGGCTTCAGGCCGCGGCGCTGCCGGGCACCGCGTCGCCGAACCGGTCGTCGAGCTCGCACGCCTGCAGCGCCGACCACGGGCTGATCAGCCACGGGGTGGTGCGGGCCGCGGCGAGGAAGTCCCGCCAGGCCACCCAGCGCCACTCGGCGATCTCGGCCGGGTCGGGGTCCGGATCGTCGGTCACGACGGCGCCGAACACCGGGCATGCCTCGTTCTCGCGGATGCCGTCGGGCATCACTGCCTCGTAGGCGAAGTCCGGTAACAGGGCCCGCAAGCCCAATGGTGCCACGCCGAGCTCTTCGCGGATGCGGCGCTCGGCCGCGGCGGCGACGTTCTCGCCGGGCCGCGGGTGGCCGCAACAGGAGTTGCTCCACACGCCGGGCCAGGTCCGCTTCGACACCGCGCGGCGCTGCACGAGCAATCGGCCGGCCGCGTCGAAGACGTAGCAGGAGAACGCCAGGTGCAGCGGGGTGTCGTGGTCGTGCACGGTGGCCCGTGGCGCGGTGCCGATGGGCCGGCGCTGGCCGTCGAGCAGCACGACGAGGTCGGCGGGGTCGCTCACGGTCGTCACGTCGGCGGTCCTCTCGCAGGGTGGTCGGGATGGCCGTCGTCGAGGTCGACGGCCGGTTCGGAGGACGTTCGGCGATGGCGCCCCCGGAGTTCAGCGCCGATCATGGCGGCACGCCTGGCCCGGCGTCCAGGGACGACGCCCCGTCCCAGCCTGCCCGACGGCACCGACGGTTCGACCGCGGGCAGGCCGATCTGTCCACCTCACCGGCGGTTGTCCACAGCCGCAGAACTCGCCCTGCCGCAGGTCGGCCGGTGCGACCTAGCGTCCGGTCCGTGGTGATGCGGGCCGAGGGCAGCGAGCGGCTGGCCGCGGTGTTCGAGACCGGGCCGGGCTTCGACGGGTCGTTCTCGGCGGCAGCGCGTCCGGATGTGGGCGCCGGAGTGCCGCCGAGAACCACGCTCGGGGACGCGCCGACGATCCCGCTGCCGGTGGTCGGTCCGCGGCGCCGGATCGGGGTCCGGCCGGGGGAGGTGCTGCAGCGTCTGCTGTCCACCGGACCGCGGCGGGCGCGGGTCGACCCGGGCCGCCCGGGGGCCACGGCGCTCGCGCTGGTCGCGGCAGTCGCGGCGGCGGCGGCGGCGGTCGGGGTCTGGACGGAGCGGCCGCGGGTCGAACCGGTGCAGGCGCTGCCCGAGATCAGCGCCGTCGCTCCACCCGGCGTCGCCGACGTCGCCGACCCGGCCGCGACCGGCCTGCCCGACGCGGGACCGCTGGTCGTCAGCGTCGTGGGCAAGGTGCGCTCCCCGGGCCTGGTCACGGTTCCCGCAGGTGCCCGGGTCGCCGACGCGGTCGCAGCCGCGGGTGGGGCACTGCCCGGGGCCGATCTCAGCGGGGTCAACCTCGCCCGCCGCGTCGGCGACGGGGAGCAGATCGCGGTCGGTGTCCCGCCCGCCCCTGACGCGGCCGGCGCGCCCTCCGGTGCGGGACCGGCGGGTGGGCCGGGCGGCCCGGTGGATCTCAACACGGCGACGGTCGCGCAGCTCGACGCCCTCCCGGGGGTGGGGCCCGTCACCGCCGAGCGGATCCTGGAGTGGCGCACCCGCAACGGTCGCTTCAGCCGCGTCGAGCAGCTGCGCGAGGTCGACGGCATCGGCGAGCGGCGCTTCACCCAGCTGCGTGCCCTGGTGCGGGTGTCGTGAGGGCGGGTGTCGTGCGGGCCGGGCCGCGAGGGGCGACCGGGTTCGAGGTCGACGAGCCCCGGCCGCCGGACCTGCGGCTCGTGCCGGCCGCGCTCGCGGCCTGGGGAACGGTGCTGATCGGCCTCGCCGGTGGCCCGGCGGCAGCGGTGGCAGTGGTCGTGCCGGCGCTGGCGGTCGTCGTGATCGCCCTGAGGTGGTGGCCGAGATCGAGCCCGCCGCCGGTGTGGACCGCGTGCGCGCTCGCAGTCGCGGCCTGCGTCACCGCGGCCGGCGTCGTGGTCGGTGCGCACACGTTCCTCGTCGCGCACCACCCGCTGCACGACGCAGCCGAGCGCAGCGCCGCCGCCACGCTCCGGGTCGTCCTGAGCGACGACCCACGGCCCCTGCGCGACGACGGCTACGGCTCCCGGCCCGGCCCCACGCAGGTGCTCGTGCCCGCCGACCTGGTGCACGCCCGTGCCGGCGACGGAGCCTGGCACGTCGGCGGGCGGGTGCTGCTGCTCGCCCCGGCGCAGGGCTGGCTCGGGTTGCTGCCGGGTCAGGCCGTCACCGTCGAGGGTCTGCTCGCACCCGCCGGGCGGGCCGACCTCACCGTCGCGGTCCTGCGGGTGCGCGGCGCCCCTGCCGAGGTCGCCGCGCCGCCGTGGTGGCAGACCGGTGCGGGCTCCCTGCGAGGGGGCCTGCAGGACGCCGCGGGGGTGCTCCCCGACGCCGAGGCGGGACTGCTGCCCGGCCTCGCCGTCGGGGACACGACGGGGATGCTCGCCGAGGTCGAGCGCGACTTTCGGGCCGCCGGGCTCACCCACCTGACCGCCGTGAGCGGAGCCAACATCGCGATCCTGGCCGGTGCGGTGCTCGGGATGCTGCGGCTGCTACGTGCCGATCCGCGCTGGGCCGCGTTGCTCGGCGGGCTCGCGGTCCTCGGCTTCGTCCTGCTCGCCCGCCCCTCGCCGAGCGTCGTGCGGGCCGCGGCGATGGGTGCGGTGGTGCTGCTGGCGCTGGCGCTGGGCCGCCGGCGGTCGGCGGTGCCGGCGCTGGCGGTCGCGGTCCTGGCGCTCCTGCTGGTCGACCCGGCACTGGCCGTAGATCCGGGGTTCGCGCTGTCGGTGCTGGCCACGGGAGCGCTCGTACTCGTCGCGCCCGGCTGGGTCGCCGGGCTGCGTCGCCGCGGCGTTCCGCGCTGGGTCGCCGAGGCGCTGGTCGTGCCGGCCGCCGCCTTCCTCGCCACGGCGCCGCTGATCGCCGGGCTCAGCGGCGAGATCGGGCTCGTCGCGATCGTCGCCAACCTGCTCGCGGCCCCGGCCGTCGCCCCCGCCACCGTGCTCGGCGTGCTCGCGGCGCTGGTCTCGCCGGTCGGCGAGCCGCTCGCCCGGTTCTGCGCCTGGCTGGCAGGGCCCGCTGTCGGCTGGCTCGTGCTGGTGGCCGACCACGCGGCGGGCCTGCCCGGCACCGTGCTGCCGTGGCCCGGCGGCGTCGGTGGCGGGCTGCTGGCGGCGGCCGTCGTGCTGGTCGGCGTGGCGCTGTGGCGGTCGCGCCGCCCACGGGCCCTGCTGCTCGCGGTGCTGCTCGGGCTGGCACTGGTGCTCGTGCCCACCCGGTTCGTCACGCCCGGCTGGCCGCCGGCGGGCTGGTCGATGGTGGCGTGCGACGTCGGGCAGGGTGACGCCCTGGTCCTGGCGACCGGGCGTCCGGGGTGGGTGGTCCTGGTCGACACCGGCCCCGACCCGGGGCAGGTCGATGCCTGCCTGGACCGGCTCGGTGTCGAGGGTGTGGCGCTGGTCGTGCTCAGCCACCTGCACGCCGACCATGTCGGCGGGCTCACCGGAGCGCTCCGCGATCGTCCGGCGGCGGGCGTCGCCGTCGGGCCGGCGCGGGAGCCGCACTGGGCGCTCGCCGAGGTCGCCCGGCACGCCGCCGCAGCCGGTGCGCCGCTGGTGGAGCTCGGGGCCGGGCGGCGGCTGACCTGGCCTGCGCTGACGCTCGACGTCCTCGGCCCGAGGTCGCCCGAGCACCCGGTCGACCCGGAGGACGGCACGGCCGTGAACGACGGCTCGCTGGTCCTGCGGGCCGCGACGCCGGCCGGATCGGTGCTGCTCACCGGCGACATCGAGCTGGCGGCGCAGGCCGAACTGCTGGCCGACGCGGCCGCGCTGCGCGTCGACGTCCTCAAGATGCCGCACCACGGGTCGCGGTACACGAGCGTGGAGTTCCTGGCCGCTGTGGCGCCGCGGGCCGTGCTGGTGAGCGTCGGCGCGGGCAACCGCTACCGCCACCCCGACCCACGGCTGCTCGACGGCCTCGAACGCGCCGGTGCCACGGTCCGGCGCACCGATCTGGCGGGCGACGTCGCGCTCGTGGCGGACGGCGGCGGCGCGGGAGAGCTGCGGCTGATCAGCCGCGGCGACCCGCTGCCCGCGCGCCGCAGGCGACCCGGGCGCCACCGGCACGGCACGGGATCAGTGCAGCCCTTCCAGCGCAGCTCGCACGGCCTTGCTCGTGGACGGCACGGTCGCGGTCGGTCCCACCTGGCCGGCCACGGCGTCGAGGGTCTTGAGCCCGTCGCCCGTGATCAGCAGCACCGTCTCGGCGTCCGGGTCGAGCTGTCCGGCCTCGATCAGCTTGCGGGTGCACGCCACCGTGACCCCACCGGCGGTCTCGGCGAACACTCCCTCGGTCCGGGCGAGCAGCCGGATCCCGTCCACCACCTCGGCGTCGCTCACGTGCGCCAGTGCCCCGCCGGTGCGGCGCACCGCGTCGAGCACGTACGGCCCGTCGGCGGGGTTCCCGATGGCCAGCGAGCGGGCGATGGTGTCCGGGCGCACCGGCTGCACGACGTCGTGGCCGTCCTCGAAGGCCTTCGCCACGGGCGAGCAACCGGTCGCCTGGGCGCCGAACACCCGGTACGGCGTGGGCTCCACCAGGCCGAGCTCGCCGAACTCAGTGAACCCCTTGTCCACCTTCGTGAGCTGCGATCCCGACGCCACCGGCACCACGACCTGCTCAGGGAGCCGCCAGCCCAGCTGCTCGGCCACCTCGTAGCCAAGAGTCTTGGAGCCCTCCGCGTAGTACGGGCGGACGTTGACGTTGACGAACGCCCATTCCTCGTGCTCGGCGGCAAGTTCGGTGGCCAGCCGGTTCACGTCGTCGTAGTTGCCGTCGACAGCCAGCAGCGTGCCGCCGTAGACCGCGGTGGTGAGCACCTTCGCCTGCTCCAGCGAGGACGGGATCAGCACCACCGAGTCCCAGCCCGCCCGTGCGGCGGCGGCGGCGACGGCGTTGGCCAGGTTGCCCGTGGACGGGCAGCAGAGCACCGAGAAGCCCAGCTCGCGCGCGGCCGCGAGCGCCACGGCCACCACCCGGTCCTTGAAGGAATGGGTGGGGTTGCCGGTGTCGTCCTTGACCCAGACGTTGCGCAGCCCGAGCGCTGCGCCCAGCCGGTTGGCCTTGATCAGCCGGGTGAGCCCGGGCTCGGTGTTCGGGTGGTGGTGCACGTCGGCGGGCACCGGAAGCAGCTGGCGATAGCGCCAGATCGACCGCGGGCCGGCCTCGATCGACGCCCGCGTGATGTCCTGGAAGTCATAGGCCACCTCGAGCGGGCCGAAGCACTGCGGGCAGGCGAACTCGGCGGCGAGCGGGATCTTGTGCCCGCACTCCCGGCAGGAGAGCGCGCGGGCGGGGCCGAGGTCGAACGACGTGGTCGCCGAGGCGGCGGGCAGCGCGGAGGCAGTGAGAGTCACGGAAATCTCCTCATCTTCCCCGTATGTCACGGGTCGGAATTGGCACCAGGTCCGCGCACGCTGACGGCGTGCGACGCCGGTTGCCGGGGCTTCGTCGGGCCGTTCCCTCTGCCCCTCTGGATGAGCCATATGCGGTTGTGCCCGGCGCACCGGGTGACCTTCACGGTACGACACGGGTTCGGCTTCTGCCCAGCGGCCGTTCCAACACGCGGTCGGAGCCGTGTCACGGCCGGGTTGGAAGGGTGCGGCGGGCGCGGCGGGTGGTGGGTGGCCTCGTGTCGGGGTCGTGCGCGAGCATGGCGGGATGACCGCTCCCGTGCCCGCCGCGATTCGCCTCGTGCTCGGGGACGAGGAGTTCCTGGTCGAGCGCGCCGTGGAGGTCGTCGCCGAGCAGGTGCGGGCGGCCGATCCGGCCGCCGAGGTGCGCCGCGTCCGCGCCACCGAGCTCACCCCCGCTGACCTGGCCGAGAGCCTGAGCCCGTCGCTGTTCGCCGAGGCGAGGGTGATCGTCCTGCTGGCGGCACACGAGGCCGGCAAGGAGCTCGCCGCCGCCGTGCTGGCGCAGGCGGCCGACCTGGCGGAGGGGATCACGCTGCTCGTCGTGCATGCGGGTGGCGCGCGCAACAAGGTCATGGTCGACGGCCTGCGCGCGGCGGGTGCCGCCGTCGTGCGCTGCGACCGGATCACCCGTTACGAGGAGCGGGCGGATTTCGTGCGCGGCGAGGTGCGTCGGGCCGGCGGCCGGATCGCGCCGGACGCGGTCGGGGTCCTCATCGATGCGGTCGGATCGGACCTGCGGGAACTGGCCGCTGCGGCGGGCCAGCTCGTCGCCGACACCGGCGGCACCGTTGACGAGCGAGCCGTGCGCCGCTACCACCGCGGCCGGGCCGAGTCCTCGGGCTTCGCCGTCGCGGACAAGGCGGTGGCGGGCGATCGGGCGGGCGCGCTGGAGGCGCTGCGGTGGGCGCTCGTGCTCGGTGTCGCACCCGTACTGGTGGCCGACGCGCTCGCCGACGGGGTGCGCACGCTCGCCAAGGTGGCGGGCGCGGGCCGCGGCGACCCGTTCGGTCTGGCCGGCCCGCTCGGGATGCCGCCGTGGAAGATCCGCAAGGCGCAGTCGCAGGTGCGGTACTGGCGACCTGCAGGTTTGGCGGTGGCCTTCGCGGCCGCTGCACAGGTCAACGCAGACGTCAAGGGTGCCGCGCCCGACCCCGGCTACGCGCTGGAACGCGCCGTCCTGCGCATCTGCGCGGCGCGGGACGGGCGCTGACCTCGCCGCCTCGCCGCTACGGGCGGGCGCAGTCAGACGGGCTCGGCGGTCGGGCGGGGCGTTGGCCTCAGGCGGAGAGGGCGTTGGTGCGCTTGGCCATCGCCGACTTGCGGTTGGCGGCCTGGTTGGCGTGGATCACGCCCTTGCTGGCGGCCTTGTCGAGAGCCTTCGCCGCGGCGCGCTGCAGCTCCACGGTCTTGTCGTTGTCGCCGGCCTCGGCGGCCTCGCGGAACTTCCGCACCGCCGTGCGGACCGCCGAGCGCACCGACTTGTTGCGCTGCCGGCGCTTCTCGTTGGTCTTGACCCGCTTGATCTGAGACTTGATGTTGGCCACGCGAATGCCTCGAGTTCTTCCTGCCGCTGTATCGCACGTCTGTCACGGACGGCACCGGCGGCGAGACGAAGGCACGCCGGGCGCTCGACGGTCGATGCTACAGCGCCTGCCGGGCGGGACCGAACCCGCCCGCCCGACCGGCGCCGCTGCGACCTCCCGCAGGCGAGCTGCTAGGCCTCGTTCACCGTGAAGTTGATCAGCCCGCCCTCGATCGAGCTGACCGTGACGGCGAGCGGCAGGCTCTCGCCACCGGCCGCGACGAGGCAGGACTGGGTGGCCCCGGTGCGGGCCTCCAGGTCGCCGTCGCAGGTCAGGGACTCGACGGGCACTCCTAGCTGAGGCTCCACGAGCTCGCGCACCTTCGTCTCCAGCAGCGCCTTCGCCACCGGTCGGGCCTCGGTGGTGATGTCGAAGTTGGCGGTGCTGCCCTCCACGGAGGTGACGGTGGCGACCGCGTCGACGGGCTGACCCTCCACCACGAACTCGCAGCGCAGCGTCTTGCCGACCTCGGCGTCCAGGTCGCTCGGGCAGCTCACCTGGCCGATGTTCGGGATCTGCTTGCCCAGCTCGGTCTCGATGGTCGTCTCGACGTCGGCCTGGGGGACCGTCACCGAGCAGCTCGCGGTCCCGAGGACGAGCCCCGCCGCGACCCCCGCCATCGCCACCGTCCGGCCGATCCGAATTGCACCGAGCACGTCAACCCCCCACGCTTGCGACGCCGCGCGTCCGTTCCGGCCCCGCCGGGTGCGCGGGCCTCGCGAAATCCTGGCCCTACCGGGTCGTCGCGTCCAGGGCCGCGCACACGGCCGAACCGGTGAACGTGGCCGAGTCGCGGGACGGCGCCGGGCGGTCATGAGACGCCGCGTTCACGATCGTGAACGGCGACCGAGCCCGTGAGCTGCGGATTGTCGGTGGCGGTGGATGTTCGCGTCGGGCCGGGCCCGCACGGGGTGGAACGATCACGTGCATGTCGAGACCGAGTGATCCGCCCACGCCCGTGCCCGGTGCGGGCAGCGACCGGGCGCTGTTCGATGCCCACTACGCCGGGGTGCTGGCCACCGGGGCCAGGGCGCCGCGTGGTGCCGCGAGCGGCGGGGGTGGGTTCACGATCGACCCGGACGGCTACCGGGTGGCGATCGACAGGCTCACCCAGGCGATCCAGGAGCTGGAGGCCGGGCAGCAGCGGTGGCGTCGAGACCAATCGCATCGCCCGATCGGCATCGATCCGGTGAGCATCCAGCTGCGGATCAACATGGACGAGATGCGGCGCCGCGCGATGGAGTGGGTGCGGGTCTACACCGGACAGGTGCGCGACGCCCGCGACGCGCTCGCGGCGCAGCTCGCGAGCTACGAGGCCATCGAGCGGGCGAACGTGGAGCGGTTGACGTGACCGGCGCGCGGGCGCTGCCGGTGTCCCTGGTGCTCGTGGGGTTCGTGGTGCTCGCCGGTTGTGCCGCGACGCCGGCGCCGCCGCCGCCGGCGCCTGCCCCGGGGGTCGAGGCGCTCGATCCACCGCTCGAACCCGGCCTGCCGACCATCGAGGAGCGGTTCACCCCGGACGTGCCGGCCGAGCTGCGGGTGCGCAACCCCAAGGACGCCCGCGGCCTGGACCCGTGCGACCTGCTCACCCCCGCCCAGCTCGACGGCTTCGGGCTCGACCCGGCGACCGCCCGCACCAACCCCGCCCGGTACGGGACGGGATGTCTCTGGCAGTACCGCGACGGCTCGACCAGCGCGGGCGTCCGCTTGGCCACAGATCCGAACGCGGCCAAGCTGCCCGACATCTGGAAGCTGCGCCAGAACGACGTCGTGTTCGAGATCCGCCAGATCGCCGGGCACCCGGCGCTCCGGTCCGACCAGCTGCCGGACGAGTGCGATCTCTCGATCGCGGTGGCCGACTACCAGATCGTGGGCGTCAACGCCTACGGCGACGGTCGCGCGCTGCCCGATCCCTGCGGCCCCGCGGTGCGGATGGCCGAACTGATCATCGCCAACATCGCCGCCCGGCGCTGACGTGGAGGTTCCCATGACCGGCCTGTACCCGACGACCAACGCGGCCCTGCTCTGCTGGCCCCGGGAGAAGCTCGCCGCGATGGCGGCGGCGCTGGACAACCGCGCCGTGCACGACGGCGCGTTCGACTACCGCGACGTCGCGGACACCCTCGACCAGGCGCGGTCGCTGGCCGACGCGGCGACGGCGCACCTGCGTGCCACCCAGCAGGGTGCCGCGGCCGACGCCGCCGTGGCCCACCTCGACCACGTCCGCGCGACCGCCATGGAGGGGCAGAGCCAGGCGCTGCGGGCGATGCTCGCGCTGGTCGACGAGGCCGAGACGGTGGCGACGGCGCGCCACACCCTCGCCGAGGCCGGCGAGTTCGCCGAAGTGCCGGGCGGCCTGGAGGTCGAGAACTCCACGATGCGCCAGGACTACTACGAGCGGGTGCAGCGGTTGCAGGAGGCGGCGCAGGCCTACGAGAACGTCACGAACGTGCAGTACGTCGCGGCGTTCCAGCCCTACGAGCCGCCATCCCCGCTCGCGGTCGACACCGGGGCTGTCGCGGGCAACGGCGCACCGGGTGGCGTCGGTGTGCCACCGGCCGCAACGGGGCTCGGGACGGCGCCGGCGGGCGCGGTGCCGGGGCCGTCCGCGCCCATCGGTCCGCCGGTGCCATCCCCGTCGCCGGGTGCCGGCGTGCCGGGCGGCGACGGTGGTGGTGGTGCGGGTGGTGGCGTGGTCGGGACACCGGGCGCGGGCGCGCGGCGCGGACCGGTGCCACCCGCGCACACCGGTCCGACGCCGAGCCTGCCGGGCACGCGACCGGGCGGGTCACCCGGAGGTGTCCCCGGTCGCGGCGTCGTGGCCGGGCCGGTACCCGGTCGGGCCCCCGGCCGCCCGTGGGGCGGCACCGGCGAGGGGCGGTCGGGGGCGTCCGGCGGCCGCGGCGGCGTGCCTGGTGGTGGCTGGGCCGGTGGCGGCGGTGTGCCTGGTGGCGGCGGCGGCCGCGCAGGTGGCGGAGGTGGCGGCGAACGGGGCGGTGTCCCGGCGCCTGCTCGGCCGCCTGCCGAGACGCTCTCCCGGGGCGCCGCGGGGCCGTCCTCGGGTCCGGCGGCCTCGCCGCCGTCCTCGGCGGGCAGCCGCGGCGGGTTCGGTGGCATCCCCATGGCCGGCGCGGGCGTCGGCGGGCACGGCGATGAGGAGAAGGCCCGACCGCCGTGGCTGCTGCAGGACGACCCCGAGGCCATCTGGTTCGCCGGCCTGCCGGAGTACTGCGAGCCGGTGATCGGCGCGGCGGACCGGGACTGATCACGACCGGCTCACGTCACGACCGGCCGCGTCATGGCCGGGCGGGCGGCCGGCCGGTGTGCGCGGGGTCGGCTGACGTAGCGTCGACGGTCGTGCCCGCCGTGCTCACCGCGCCGCTGACCTGGCCCGGATTCGGCGAGGTGGCGCTGCTCGCGCTCGCGGTCCTGCTGTTCGCAGCGCTGGCCGCGGGGGCGGTCGACGCGATCGTCGGCGGGGGCGGGCTGATCCTGCTGCCGGTGCTGCTGCTGTTCCTGCCCGGCGGTGAGGCGATCTTCGCGGTCGCCACGAACAAGCTCGCGGCCGTCGTCGGGACGGCGTCGGCGGCGGTTGCCTACGCCCGCCGGGTCGAGATCGACTGGGCGCACACCGGCCCGATGGCGCTCGCCGCGTTCGCCGGGTCGCTGGGCGGGGCGCTGCTCGCGGCGGCGCTGGCGTCGCGGACGTTGATGGTTGTGGTGCTGGTGGCGCTGGTCGTGGTCGGGATCTACACGTGGCGGCGCCCGGAGCTGGGGGTCACGCACGCCCCCAGGTTCGGCCGGGGCCCGCAGCTCGCGGTGCTCGTCGCGGGCGGCTCGGCGATCGGCTTCTACGACGGGCTTGCCGGCCCCGGCACCGGATCGTTCCTCGTGTTCCTGATGGTGGGGCTGGCGGGCTTCGCGTTCCTGACGGCGTCGGCCTCGGCGAAGGTCGTCAACGTGGCCACGAACCTGGGTGCGCTGGTGTTCTTCCTGCCCGCCGGGGTCGTGCTGGTCGGCCTGGGCGCGGCGTTGGCGGCGGCGAACCTCGCCGGGAGCGTGCTCGGGGCGCGACTGGCGGTGCGGCACGGATCGGCGTTCGTCCGCCGGGTGTTCCTGGTCGTCGTCGGGGCGCTGGTCCTGACCCTCGCCGGTCGACTCCTGCTCGCCGCGACAGCCTGACGATCTTGGCAGCAAGGCCACTTTCACGCCATCAGATGGCGTGAAAGTGGCTTTGCTGCCATGCGCTCGGGACGGCTGCGCGGGACGGCTGCGCGGGACGGCTGTGCGGGACGGCTGTGCGGGACGGCTGTGCGGGGTCCGGGTTCGGGGCGGTGGTCAGCCCGCGCGCTCGCCGACCAGGTCGACCTTGCGGTGGAAACGTTCGCCCGCCTTGCCGCCGAGCATCGCGCCCACCAGCGTGCCGACGACGATCGCGACGAAGGTGACGATGCCGGCGACGGTGAGCTGCTCGGCCGTCAGCGGCACGGCCGGGAGCTGCACCTGCTGGGTGAAAAGGGCGAACCGGGCGTCGGCGGTGGCCGCGGCGATACCGGCCCCCCCGGTGTAGCGCCCCCCCCTAAACCCCGGGCGGCGCCCCGTGCGGGCGCCGGCGCACCCGGCGGGCCCGGACGGGCACCCCCACATCGGAGGTGCGACGCACA
>JBQTJE010000038.1:0-3004 GCA_052387455.1 Pseudonocardia sp. | reverse complement strand
TAATCCAGCACCTCGACGCTGCGTATGCTGTCCTGGGCCAGCCGCGCGGCCGGCCCGCCGATGGAGCCGTGGTAGAACCCGCCTTGCGCCGCACACGACTCGGTGACCTGCGCGGACCGGTTGCCCTTCGCGAGCATCACCAGGGAGCCGCCTGCGGCCTGGAACTGGGCCACGTAGGAGTCCATCCGCCCGGCGGTGGTGGGCCCGAAGGAGCCCGACGCGTACCCGGCGGGGGTCTTGGCCGGCCCGGCGTAGTAGACGGGGTGGTCGCGCAGGTAGCCGGGCATCTCCTCGCCCGCGTCGAGCCGCTCGGCGATCTTGGCGTGGGCGATGTCGCGGGCCACGACGAGCGGCCCGGTGAGCGCCACCCGGGTCCGCACCGGCAGCGTCGAGAGCTGGGCGCGGATCTGTGCCATCGGGCGTCGAAGGTCGACCTGGACGACCTCGGACGCCGCGTCCGCGGCCAGCTGCTCGGGCGTGACGTCGGGCAGGAAACGTGCGGGGTCGCGTTCGAGCTGCTCCAGGAACACCCCGTCCGGAGTGATCTTCGCCCGGGCCTGCCGGTCGGCCGAGCAGGACACCGCGATCCCCACCGGCAGCGAGGCGCCGTGCCGCGGCAGGCGCACCACCCGCACGTCGTGGCAGAAGTACTTGCCGCCGAACTGGGCGCCGATCCCGAAACCGCGGGTCAGCTCCAGCACCTGCTTCTCCAGGTCGTGGTCGCGGAAGGCGTGCCCGAGCTCGGACCCCTGTGCGGGCAGGGTGTCGAGGTAGCGCGCCGAGGCCAGCTTCGCGACCTTCAGCGTCATCTCGGCGGAGAGGCCGCCCACGACGATCGCGAGGTGGTAGGGCGGGCACGCCGCGGTGCCCAGCCCGCGCAGCTTCTCCTCCAGGAACGCCGCGAGCCTGCGCGGCTGCAGCAGCGCCTTCGTCTCCTGGTAGAGGAAGGTCTTGTTCGCCGAGCCGCCGCCCTTGGCCAGCACCAGCAGCTCGTAGCGGGGCTCGGTGCCGGGCGCGGCGTACAGCTCCACCTGGGCGGGCAGGTTCGTGCCCGTGTTGCGCTCGTCCCAGAACGACGTGGGCGCCATCTGCGAGTAGCGCAGGTTCAGCTCGGCGTAGGCCTCGAAGATCCCCTGCGAGATGGCGCGCTCGTCGTCACCGCCGGTGAGCACGGTCTCGGTGCGCTTGCCGACGACGATGGCGGTGCCGGTGTCCTGGCACATCGGCAGCACGCCACCCGCGGCGACGCAGGCGTTGCGCAGCAGGTCCGTGGCGACGAAGCGGTCGTTGGGCGACGCCTCCGGGTCGTCGACGATCGCGCGGAGCTGGGCGAGATGCGAGGGCCTCAGCAGGTGCTGGATGTCGTGCACGGCCGTCCGCACCAGCGCCGTCAGGGTGGCCGGGTCGACCTGCAGGAACGTGCGGCCGGCGACCTCGACGGTCGTGCCCGGCGGCAGGTCGAGGCGCCGGTAGCCGGTGCCGTCCGGGCGCAGCGGGAGGACCTCGGTGTGCTGGAAGCGGGGCGGGGCGGGCACGCCCGCGAAACTACAGGTCGGGAAGCCGGACCGGCCGCGACCGGTCCGGCCCCCCGCGGCGTGCGCGGACCCTCGGGTGCGCGCGGAGCCTGGTGGGAGCGTTCCCGCGCCCGTGCGCTGCCCAAACAAGACCGCCCGAACAAGACCGCGCAGCGGGTAGGCCGGTCTGTCTCCCCGGGCCATTGACGGTCACCTCGCCCCCGGCCAGGGTTGTACCCGTCACAACCTTCGTGGGCGAGGAGACCCCCGCTATGAGTTCCAGCATCGACCAGGTCCTGCGCAACGCGGTGGACAGCGGCGCCGTACCGCACGTCGCCGCCATCGCGGCCAACCGCGACGGCATCATCTACGAGGGCGGCGCGGGCACCCGTATCGCCGGCGAGGCCGACGACGCCGTCGGCACCAGCACGCAGTTCCGCATCATGTCGATGACCAAGATGGTCTGCACGGTCGCGGCGCTGCAGCAGAAGGAGCGCGGCGAGCTCGACTTCGACGCCCCGGTCGCCGACTACTGCCCGGCGTTCGCCGACCTCCAGGTCCTCGACGGGTGGGACGGCGACAAGCCGATCCTGCGCGCCCCGGCCAGCCAGGCGACCGTGCACCAGCTCGTCACGCACACCTCGGGCCTGGGCTACTGGTTCTGGAGCGACGACCTGGTCAAGTACGAGAAGGTCACCGGCGTCCCCAACGTCGTCCCCGGTTCGGACGCCGCGTTCCAGGCCCCGCTGCTGGCCGACCCCGGCACGTCCTACGTCTACGGCATCAACACCGACTGGCTCGGCAAGGTCGTCGAGGCCGTGGCCGGCAAGACGCTCGACGTGGTGGTCAAGGAGAACATCGCCGGGCCGCTGGGGATGAACCACACCGCGTTCCTGATGAACGACGACCAGCGGGCCAACGCCGTCACCGTGCACGTCCCCGGTGAGAGTGGGGGCTGGGCGTCGGCGGGCGAGATCCTCAACCAGAGCCCGGACTGGTGGGCGGGCGGGCACGGCCTGTACTCGACCCCGCGCGACTACATCCGGTTCGAGCAGGCGCTGCTGCGCGGCGGCGAGCTGGACGGGACGAGGATCCTCAACCAGGACACCGTGGACGCGGCGTTCTCCAACCAGATCGGCGACCTCGACTTCCCGGCCGCCATCCCGACGGCCGACCCGCCCATCACCGACGCGCTCAACGTCGGCCCGGGCTACAAGTGGGGATACGGCCTGCTGATCAACACCATGGACGTGCCCGGCAGGCGGCGCGCCGGCTCGGGTGCCTGGGCCGGGTTGTTCAACACCCACTTCTGGGTGGACCGAACGACGGGCATCTGCGCGTCGATCTACACCAACTCGCTGCCGTTCATCACCCCCGGCGCCATGGGCATGTACGGCGACTTCGAGGAGGCGCTGTACGCGTCGCTGTGACCGCCCCCGGCTGTGGCGCGCGCCCCGGGGGGGTCGGCGGTGGGGTGTTACCCTGCACGA
>JBQTJE010000037.1:0-92265 GCA_052387455.1 Pseudonocardia sp. | reverse complement strand
CTGCGACAGGAGAAGACGTGAACGGCGCTCAAGCTCTCATCCGCACGCTCGTCGACTGCGGGGTCGACGTGTGCTTCATGAACCCCGGCACCTCCGAGATGCACTTCGTCGCCGCGCTCGACGACGTGCCGGGGATGCGCGGCGTGCTCACCCTGTTCGAGGGTGTCGCCACCGGCGCCGCCGACGGGTACGGGCGGATGGCCGGGCACCCGGCCGCCACGCTGCTGCACCTGGGCCCCGGGCTGGGCAACGGCCTGGCGAACCTGCACAACGCGCGGCGCGCCGGCACCCCGGTGGTCAACGTCGTCGGTGACCACGCCACGTTCCACAAGCCGCTCGACGCCCCCCTGGAGTCCGACGTCGACGCGCTCAGCGGCGTGGTCTCGGGTTGGGTGCGGCGCAGCGCCACCCCGTCCCAGGTGGGGCCGGACGCCGCGGCCGCGATCGCCGCGGCCTGCGGCCCGCCCGGGCGGGTCGCGACGCTGCTGCTGCCGGCCGACGCATCGTGGGGGCCGGGCGGTGCCGTCGCGCCGGTGCCCGCTCCCGCGTCCACGCAGGCCACCGCCGACCCGGACGCGCTGGCCACCGCGGCGAAGGCGCTGCGCTCGGGCGAGCGGTGCGTGCTGCTCGTGGGCAGCGACGCCACCGGTGAGGCCGGGATCGTCGCGGCCAACCGGATCGCCGCGGCCACCGGTGCGAAGCTGCTCGCGGAGACCTTCCCTGCGCGGATGGCCCGCGGCGCCGGCGTGCCGCCGCTGGACCGGCTGGGCTACCTCGCCGACATGGCGGCCTACCAGCTCGGCGGGGCTGCGCACCTGGTGCTGGTCGGGGCCCGCTCCCCCGTCACGTTCTTCGGCTATCCCGACAAGCCCAGCGACCTGGTACCGCGCGGCTGCCAGGTGCACGACGTCGTGCCCAAGGGCGGCGCCGCGACCGCCGCGCTGGTGGAGCTGGCCGATCTCGTCGCATCCGGGGTGGCGGCGCCACTCGTCGCGATCCCCCGGCCGGAGCTGCCCACCGGCGCGCTCACCGTGGAGACCGCAGCCGCGGTCGTCGGAGCGTTGCTGCCCGAGGGTGCGATCGTCGTCGACGAGGCGCTGACCTCGGGAATCGGCCTGCCCGCGGCGACCTTGGGCGCGCCCCGCCACGACTGGCTCGCGCTCACCGGAGGTTCGATCGGGTACGGGCTGCCGGCCGCAGCAGGCGCCGCGGTCGCGTGCCCCGACCGGCCGGTCTGGTGCCTGCAGGCCGACGGGAGCGCGATGTACACCATCTCGGCGCTGTGGACCCACGCCCGCGAGAACCTCGACGTGACGACCGTCGTCTACAGCAACTCCGCGTACGCGATCCTCCGGATGGAGCTGCTCCAGGTCGGCGCCGGGGCGGGCGGCGACCGGGCCCGCGCGCTGTTCGACCTGGGCGGCCCCGCGCTCGACTTCGTGGCTCTGGCCACCGGGATGGGGGTACCCGCCGAGCGGGTCACGACCGCCGAGGGTCTCGCCGCGGCGCTGCGGCGCGCGCAGGCCGAACCCGGCCCGCACCTGGTCGAGGCCGTGGTGCCGCCGCTCGTGCCTTGAGACCCCCCGCTCACCGCTGACGCGCGTCCCTTGGCCGTCTCCGGCACGTCCGGGTGAACCCTGCTACCTAAACTTGCGGCGAGGTAGCGACACCGGACAGGGGCGAACGGCGGACCGGCATGCAGAGCACCGCGAGCACCGTGACGGGTGTCCGGCATGCCTGCGCTCTGCCCGTGAGCGACGAGCAGCTGTGGGAGATGTCGGCGCGGTTCATCGCCGACGGCCTGAGCCGCGGCGAGCGGGTCGTCTACTTCGAGGACGAGTCGGCCGACCAGGTGCTCGGCAGGCTCGCCGACGACGGGGTGCCCGTGCAGCCGGCGCTCGACGAGGGCCGGCTGCTGGTCGCCCCCACCGCGGCCACCAGGGAGGCACTCAGCGGCAGCGTCGCCCGGCTCGAGGCGAGCCTGCTGGACACCATCGACGAGTCGCTGCGCCACGGCTACCCGCGCGTGCGACTCACCGGGCAGGCCGCCCACGCCGTCCGGCGCGTCGGCGGCGTCGGCCTGCCCGAGTACGAGGCCGGCGTGTGCCGCGTCATCGACCGTCGCCCGGCCGCCAGCGTGCTGTGCTTCTACGACCAGCAGCGTTTCCCGGCCGGGCTGATCCGGGAGCTGCGTTCCCGCCACGACCACGAGATCCGGGCGCCCGCGGTCTACGACGACGGCCTCCTGCGGATCACCCGCACGGGTCCCGGGTGCGTGCGGATGGCCGGGGAGGCCGATCACAGCAACCGCGGCATCGTCGACCGGCTCCTCGACACGGTCCTCGACGAGGTGCTCCGCTCGTCCTCGGGACCGGACGCCGTCACGGTGGACCTCGCGTCGTTGCGCTTCCTCGACGTCGCAGGCGCGGCGGCGCTGGTGGCCGCAGCGGACCGGTTCCCGATCACGCACCGCCTCGTGATCCGGGCGGCTCGCCCGCGCGTGCACCGCGTGCTCGAACGGTGCGGGGCGCTGTTCACCCCCCAGCTCGACCTACCGGTCCGAGCGGTCACCCTGCGGAGAGCGACAGGGGGCGTCGCCGAGCATCGGCCGGTGCCCGTTCAGCGCTCGTGATCGCCGGTTCGGCGCCTGGTCGGCCGTCCGGCGGCGGGTCGGCGCCGACGGTCGCGGCTAGACTGACCATCAGGACAGTGACCGTCGACAGGACAGTCACCACCGATAGACCGACCGATAGACCACTGGTACAGCGGATGCGGTGATGGTGAGTTCGGGTGAGCGCGTGACCCCTTCTACCGGGGACGTCTGGTCGGCGCCGCCTCGACACACGTGTGCCTTCCCGATCAGCGACGAGCAGCTCTGGGAGATGTCCGCCGCCTGGATCGCCGAGGGACTCGTGGCAGGCGAACGAGTCACGTACTTCGAGGACGGCACGGCGGAGGCCGTGCTCGAACGCCTCGGCGACGATCGAGTTCCGGTCGACGGTGCGCTGGCGCGGGGCCAGCTGGAGATCGTGCCCGCCGCCGCCACCCGCTCGGTGCTCTCCGGATCGCTCGACTCGGGGCGGGCCCTGGTCCGCGCGCAGATCGCCGGGTCCCTCGCCGACGGCTACGCCGGCTGGCGGATGACCGGCCAGATGAACCACGCGCTGCAGGCCGCCGGCGGGGTCAGCCTGCTGCAGTACGACCTGGCGCTCGACGCGGAGCTGACCGGCCGGCCGGGGCGGGCTCTGTGCCTCTACGACCGGCGGCGCTATCCGGACGCCGCCATCCGCGAGATGCGGGCCGCGCACTCTGCGGAGGTCCGCGCGCCGTCGGTGTACGACGACGGTCTGCTGCGCATCACCCGAAGTGGGCTCGGTGCCGCGCGTCTCGCCGGAGAGGCCGACCACAGCAACCACGGCATGATCGACCGCCTGCTCGCCACCGTGCTCGACGAGGCCCTGCGCGCGCACAGCGGCCCGGCAGCCGTCACGCTCGACCTGGCCTCTCTGCGCTTTCTCGACGTCGCGGGCTCGGTCGCCCTCGTCCACGCCGCGGAGCAGTTCCCGGCCACCCACCGCCTGGTGCTGCGCGGCGTACGGCCGCGGGTGCAGCGCGTGCTCGACCGCTGCGGCGCGCCGTTCGCGCCGCAGCTCGACGTCCTCGCCCGCGGCGACCGGGCGCCCGACGCCGGGCCTCCCGCCGAAGTCAGGTGGGCGGGGTGAGCGCGCGATGAGGATCGAGTCCACGCGGGTCGACGTCCGCACGCGGTTCCAGCACGCCGTCGGGTTCTTCGACGGGCACGCCGACCTCGTCCGGCAGGTGGTGCCGATCGTCACCACCGCCCTGGAACGTGGCGAGCCCGTCGGCATCGCGCTGCGGCCGCCCACCGAGCAGGCGGTGCTCCAGGCCGTCGGCGGCCCGGCGGGAGTCATCTCGTTCGGCGACCGCGCCAGCGTGCACAGCGGCTCGGCGCAGACCACCGCGGCGCGCCGGGCCCGTGAGCTGCGCGCGCTCGCCGCGGACGTCGGCACCGCCACGGTGCTGAGCGAGCACACCGGGCGGCTCGACGGTTCCGACGGGAGCTTCTGGACCGAGCTGGATGCCGCGCTCAACATCGCCTGCACCGACATCCCGGTGAGCATGACCTGTTTCTTTCCCGAGATGCCGCTGCATCCGGGCGTCCTGGCCGGAGCCCGGCGAAACCACCCGCTGCTGCTCGTGCACGGCGAACTGCGCCGCAACCCCGACCACCGCAGCCCCGGGGAGGTCATGGCCGAGCTCCCTCCGGCCGACCCGCCCGTACTCGGGCCACCCGACCTGCAGGTGGCGTTCCGCGCCTGGCAGTTGCACGAGGTGCGATCCACCCTGGAGCAGATCCTCCGCGACGCCGGTTACGGCTCGGGCCGGGCCGAGGACATCGTGCTCGCGGTCAACGAGATCGCCACCAATGCGGTGGAGCACGGCACGCTGGAGGCACGGCTGCTCGTCTGGATCGACGGCGACGGACTCACGTGCGAGATCCACGACGGCGGCGCACTCGGCGAGCGGTTGCCGGGGTTGCGGGCGCCGCACCCCGGTGAGCGGCGCGGACGGGGAATATGGGTGGCGCGCCAGCTCTGCGACCTGCTGCACGTGTGGACCGATTCGACCGGCACCCACGTCCGGGTGCGCGCGGCCCGGTGAGCTAAGGTGGCGCTCGTCACCCGACCGGCCGAATCCCGCCCCAGGTGTGACGAACATGCCCCTTGGCAACGCCGGTTCGTCGGAGAAGACTTGACCGAGGACCCGCCGCCATGAGGCTTGCGGACGGGTCAACAGCTGCACCACCACATTTGGGACTGTCATGTCTGAGGATCAGCGACGATCTCCCGCGGTCCCGGCACACCACCGTGTGTCGGTCCTGGGCTCCTTCACACTCACTCAGGACGGCGGCGGACAACCACGGTCCGTGCCGCTCGGCGTAGACGCGCGTCGCCTGGTCGCCTATCTCGCGGTGCACCCGCGCCCGCAGGCCAGGGCCGCGCTCGCGGCCGACCTGTGGCCCGGCGTCGCAGCCGACGCGGCCTTGCGCCTGCTCGACGACGCGGTGGCCGCGATCGACGTTCCCGGCCTTGTCGACGGAGCGGGCCAGGACAGCCCCCTCGCGCTCACGGCCGGCGTCGAGGTCGACCTGGCCGCGGCCATGAGCCTCGTGCGCGACCTGGCCGACGCCCCGCTCCCGCGGGATCCGGACCTCGCCCTGCTCGCAGCCGACATCCTTCCCGGCTGGACCGCCGCGTGGGTGGCCGTGGAGCGCGAGCGGTTCCGCCAGCTACGGCTGCACGCCCTTGAGGAACAGAGCCTGCGATGCAGCGCCGCGGGGCGCTACATCGACGCGGTCACGATCGCCGAGTCCGCGGTCCGCAGCGCGCCCAGCCGGGAGAGCGCCCGGCGCGTGCTGATCGAGGCGCATCTTGCCGAGGGCGAGGTCGCGGCTGCGGTCGCGGCATACGACGAGTACCGGGAACTGCTCCGGTCGAGCGTGGGACCGGCAGCGTCCGGTCTCGAAGGTATGCTGCCGCCGTCGCCGGCCTGGCCGGTGCTGCGGGTCCGTCGCCCGGTGCAACGGGCGTCGGCGCAGGTGGTGACGGGCCGTCGCTCATTGCGGACCGGATCGTCGACCCGCCGCCTCGTCGCCGGCGGCTCCGCCTCCCGATAGCCGGTTCTCCGTGAACCCGCCTGACTGTCGCCGCAGGTCACGCCGGGAACGGGATCTCGAAGCAGATCTCGGTACCCGCGCGGGTCCGTGACACGACCACGCCGCGGGCCAGCCGTTCGATCACTGCCAGGCCCCGGCCGCGGTGGCCGCTCGCCATCGGCACGGGGCGCCACGAGCCGTAGTCGGCCACCCGCACCGCCACAACCCGTGCGGCACCGCTGCGGATCTCCAGCTCGACGTCCACGGTGCCCGCTCCGGTGCCGGCGTACGCGTGTTCCACGCCGTTGGCCACGGCTTCGCCGAGCGCGAGCTGCAGGTCGATCAGGACGTCCTCGGGTAGCGCGTTGCGCTGCGCCCAGTCGTCCACCTGCCTGCGGATCCGGCGCAGCTGCGCGGGTTCGGCCGGGTGCCGCATCCGCAGGGCATCCGGGCGAGCGCCAGGTTCGGCGACGGCGCCGCGTTCGGCACCGTCGCCGAGACCCCTGCAGCTCCACGGCACGTCGAAGAGGTGCCCGTGACCCGGCGGCACCAAACCGCCGGGCCGAGTGCCGCACGTCGCGTCCGGGAGTGTCGCGCCCGGGCAGGAGGGGTATCCCGGCCGCATGTCTGATTCCCGGTCCGACGTGGACGCCGACGCCCGTACCCCCCGATCCCGGCGCGGTGACGGCAACGAGCTGACCCCGCTCGGCAAGATCGCGTACAAGCCGATCGGCCTGACCCTCGGCCTGGTCGGAGGCCTGGTGGCGAGCAGGGTCTTCGGCGTGCTCTGGAAGCGGGTGTCCGGCGAGGACTCCACCCCGCAACCGCTCTCCGACGACTACAGCACCCGCGAGGTGCTGATGGCCGCCGCCCTCCAGGGCGCCGTCTTCGGCCTGATCAAGACCGCGATCGACCGGTACGGGATGAAGGGCGTGCGCCGGTTCCTCGACACGCCGCGCCCTCCGTCACGCGAGCTCGCGCACCGCAACGGGCAGCTGCGCCCCACCCCGGCGGGGGTGTGACGTGCCCGGCGAGGACGAGCTGCCCAGCACCGTTCGACGCTCCGACGAGCACGCGCAGAGCACCTGGGTGAAGACCTACGACTCCGCGATGGACAGCTACGACGACGGCGCCCGCGCCCGTCGAACGGCCTTCTCCGCGCTCAAGCACAGCTACGAGAAGGTGGGCGACCACTGGGAGGCGAAGGACCGCAGGGGCCCGTCCGACGAGCAGGCCGCGCGCGGCGACGTCACCACGGACCTGCCCACCGCAGGCGGCGTGGACGCCAACGCGTCCAAGCAGCACCTGTACGACGTGGCCAGGAATCTCGACGTGCGAGGCCGCTCGTCGATGACCAAGGACGAGCTGGTGGACGCCATCGGCAAGGCCAACGACCGGGCCACCCGCCGGGTGCGCGAGCGGAGCTGACCGGCGCCTGCTCAGCCGCCGAGAGCACGCAGCCGGGGCAGCACGTCGGCGGCGAACTGGGTGAGGAACCGCTCCTGGTCGTGCCCCGGCCCGTGCACGATCAGATGCTGGAGCCCGGCGTCGACGTAGGGCTTGACCTGAGCCGCGGCGTCGTCGGGGTCGGATGCGATGATCCACCGCTTCGCGACCTGCTCGATCGGCAGCTCGTCGGCGAGCCGCTCCATCTCCGCGGAGCTGTCGACGCTGTGCTTCTGCTCCGGGGTGAGCGACAGCGGGGCCCAGAACCGGCAGTTCTCCAGCGCGCGGTCGTGGTCGCGATCGTAGGAGAGCTTGATCTCGATCATGCGATCGATCGTCGACGGATCGCGTCCCGCCGCCGCCGCACCGTCCGCGACCGCAGGCAGCAGCTTGTCGGTGTAGAGCTCCATGCCCTTGCCGGAAGTGCAGATGAAGCCGTCCCCGGCGCGGCCCGCGTACTTGGCCACCACCGGCCCGCCCGCGGCGATGTAGACCGGCACGGGCAGCTCCGGGCGGTCGTACACGGTGGCGTCGACGGTGCGGTAGAACTCGCCGTCGAAGCTCACCCGGTCCTCGGCCCACAGCTGCCGCATCAGCCGGACCGCCTCACGCAGCCGGGCGAAGCGCTCCTTGAAGTCCGGCCACTCGGCCCCGGTCACCGCCGTCTCGTTGAGCGCCTCGCCGGTGCCCAGCCCCAGCATGACGCGGTCCGGGTACAGGCACGCCATGGTCGCGAACGCCTGGGCGATCACCGCCGGGTTGTAGCGGAACGTGGCCGTGAGCACGGAGGTGCCCAGCTGCACCCGCGACGTGCGCTCCCCCACCGCCGCCATCCAGGCCAGCGAGAACGGCGCGTGCCCGCCGGTGTGCCGCCACGGCTGGTAGTGGTCGGAGACGACCACGCTGTCCAGGCCCAGCTCCTCGGCCCGCACGGAGTACTCCACGAGGTCGCGGGGGGCGAACTGCTCGGCCGACGCCTTGTACCCGATCTTCAGCGGTGATCGATTCACTGTCACGGAGTCCACCCTGCCACGCGGTAACTCACGTGCGCCCGACCGGCCCGTCCTCGTACCGTCGACGAAACCATGAACAACCCTGCACATCCGGCGATCCCGGATGCCTCTCTCGCTGTGCTCAGAAGGCTCGGCCCGTACGTCAGGCCCCACCGCCGGTCGATCGTCGGCGCCGGTCTGGCGGCGCTGGCGGCCACCCTTTTCGGGATGGCCATCCCGCTCGTCACCCGCGCGATCGTCGACGGGCCGATCTCCCGCGGCGATCTCGACCTGCTGCCCTGGCTGATCGTGGGCGTGCTCGCGTTCGGCCTCGCCGAGGCCGGACTGATCCTGCTGCGCCGCCGGCTCGTCGCGCGGCCAGTCACCGCCATCGAGGCGCGGATGCGCGCCGACCTGTTCGCGCACCTGCAGCGGCTGCCGGTGGCGTTCCACGACCGCTGGCCGTCGGGGCAGCTGCTCTCGCGCGCGACGTCGGATCTCACGACGATCCGCTGGTTCCTCGCGTTCTCCGGGATCTTCCTGGTGGTCAACACGGCGGCGACGGTGGTCGGCATCGGCGTGCTGTTCTGGCTCTCGACGTGGCTCGGACTGGTCATCGCGGTCACCGCGGTGCCGCTGACCGCGGCGACGCTCCTGCTGGAGCGCCGGTTCACCCGGGCCGCACGGGTGGCCCAGGACCAGGCCGGCGACCTCGCGACCACGGTCGAGGAGTCGGCGCTGGGCGTGCGCGTGCTCAAGGCGCTGGGTCGCGGCCGGGCGCTGAGCGAGCGGTTCGTCGCGCAGGCGCGGGGGTTGCGAGGCACGGAGCTGGTGAAGGTGCGGCTGCTCGCCGCGCTGTGGTCGGTGCTGGTGCTGCTGCCCGAGACCGCGATCGCGGTGATCATCGGGGTGGGCGCCTACGGCGTCGCCCAGGGCACGCTGACGCTCGGCACCCTCATCGCCGCCATCACCGTGATGACCTACCTCTACTGGCCCATCGCGTCGCTGGGATGGCTGCTGGCCGAGGCCGGCAACGCCGCGGCAGCCACCCGGCGCTACTGGGAGGTCCGCGACGTGCTCCCGGCGATCGCCGAGCCGGCGGCGCCGGTCGCGCTGCCCTCGCCGGTGCGCGGGGAGCTGCGGCTCGACGGCGTGTCGTTCCGCTACCCCGGTGCCGACCGGGACGTGCTGCACGGCGTCGACCTCGTCGTGCGGCCCGGGGAGACGATGGCGCTGGTCGGGGCCACCGGGTCGGGCAAGACGACGCTGACGGCGCTGGTCCCGCGGCTCTACGACGTCACCGCCGGGGCGGTGCTAGTCGACGGCGTCGACGTGCGGACCGTGCCGCTGGCCGTGCTGCGGGCCACCGTCGCCACGGCGTTCGAGGACCCGGTGCTGATCTCGGCGAGCGTGCGGGAGAACGTCGCGCTGGCGCCCGGCGAGTACTCCGACGACCAGGTGTGGGAGGCGCTGCGGGTGGCCAGCGCCGACGGGTTCGTCGCGGCACTGCCGTGGGGGCTCGACACCCGCATCGGCGAGCAGGGGCTCTCGCTCTCGGGTGGGCAGCGCCAGCGCCTGGCCCTGGCCCGCGCGGTGATCGGGCGGCCCCCGGTGCTGGTGCTCGACGACCCGCTCTCGGCGCTGGACGTGCACACCGAGGCCGAGGTGGAGGCGGCGCTGCGCCGGATGCTCGGCGGCGCCCGAGCTCACGAGGACGCCCATGGGCTCGGGGTGACCGCCCTGGTCGTGGCGCACCGATCGTCCACGGTGCAGCTCGCCGACCGGGTGGCGCTGCTGCACGAGGGCCGGATCGCGGCGGTCGGTACGCACGCCGAGCTGCTCGCCACCGAGCCGCACTACCGGGCGTTGCTGGTGGCCCGCGACATCGAGAAGGTGCGGGCATGAACGGCTGGGAGGGCGTGACCGAGGAGGACACCACCGACGACACCGCCCGGCGCGCCGGGCTGCGGCTGGAACGGCGGGCCCGGGCGCTGGTCGGCGAATTGGCCCGCCCGCACCGCGGCGCGATGGCGGTGGCCCTGGCGCTGCTCGTCGTGGAGAACCTGGCGATCCTGGCCGGGCCGCTGCTGGTCGCCTACGCGATCGACACCGGCGTCGGCGCGGCGCTGGACGGCCGCCCGGGTCCGCTGGCGTGGGCGATCGCGGGGTACGCCGCCACCGGGCTGGCGGCGGCCGGGCTGCGCGCGGCGTTCCTCGTGCTGTCCGGACGCCTCGGGCAGGATGTGCTGCTCGGCCTGCGCGGGCGGGTGTTCGCCCACGGCCAGCGGCTCTCCCTGGACTTCCACGAGGCCTACACCTCGGGGCGGTTCATCTCGCGGCTGACCAGCGACGTCGACGCGCTCAACGAACTGCTGGAGAAGGGCATCGACGGGCTGCTCGGGGCGATGCTGTCGCTGGTCGGCATCACGGTGCTGCTGGTGTGGCTCGACCCGACGCTGGCCGCGGTCGTGCTCGGCGGGTTCGCGCCGCTGGTGCTGCTCACGCGGCGGTTCCAGCGCCGGTCGCGGGCGAGCTACCGGCGCACGCGCGCGGCGGTCGCGCGGGTGATCGTGCACTTCGTCGAGTCGATGAACGGCATCCGCGCGGTGCAGGCCTACCGGCGGGAGCCGCGCAACGACGCGCTCATGGACGACCTGAACGGCGACTACCGCGACGCCAACGCGGACGCGCTGTTCACCGTGGCGTCGTTCGTCGCGAGCGTGCGCGCGGTGGGCAACGTGACGCTCGCGGTGGTGCTGCTGGTCGGTGTGCTTCGGGTCGCCGACGGCGCGCTCGCCCTCGGTGCGCTCACGGCGTTCGTGCTCTACCTGCGGCGGTTCTACGACCCGCTCGACGACCTGGCGGCGTTCTTCAACGCCTACCAGTCGGCCGCGGCGGCGCTGGAGAAGATCGCGTCGGTGCTGGACACGGCACCGGGCGTGCCGGAGCCTGCCGAACCGGTCGTCCTGCCCGATCCCGTGCGGGGCGAGCTCACGTTCGACGGCGTCACGTTCGCCTACCGGCGTGCGCCGGACCGGGTCGTGCTACCCGAGCTGGCGCTGCGCGTCCCGGCCGGCCAGACGGTGGCGCTGGTCGGGGTGACCGGGGCGGGCAAGTCGACGCTGGCGAAGCTGGCGGCGCGGTTCTACGACCCGAGCACGGGCGTGGTGACCCTCGACGGGGCGGACCTGCGCGCGATCGCCGACGACGACCTGCGCCGGACCGTCGTGATGATCACCCAGGAGCCGTTCCTGTTCTCCGGGTCGGTGGCCGACAACATCGCGATGGGCCGGCCGGGGGCGTCCGGCGCGCAGATCCGCGCGGCGGCCGCGGCCGTCGGGGCGCGGGAGTTCGTCGAGGCGTTGCCCGAGGGATTCGGCACCGACGTGCGCAAGCGCGGCGGGCGGCTCTCGGCGGGGCAGCGCCAGCTCGTGTCGCTCGCGCGGGTCGTGCTGGCCGACCCGGCGGTGGTGCTGCTCGACGAGGCCACCTCGTCGCTGGACATCCCGTCGGAGCTGGCCGTGCAGGCCGCGCTGGAGACGGTGCTGGCCGGGCGGACCGCGCTGGTGATCGCGCACCGGCTGTCGACGGTGCTCATCGCCGACCGGGTGCTGGTGATGGCCGACGGCCGGATCGTGCAGGACGGCTCGCCGGACGAGCTGCTCGCCGAGGGCGGCGAGTTCGCCGACCTGCACGCGGCGTGGCGCGCGTCGCTCGCCTGACGAGCGTGCACCCGCGCGTCCGCCCCCGTGCACCAGCACACGGTCGCCGACCGCGCCAGCCGCCGACGCATAGCGCGGGGTGAACGGGCGCACGCTCGGGCGCGGCCGCGGCGGTCAGCCGTCGGCCGCGGCCAGGTCGGCGTGTCCGGCGCGCAGGTCCCGCTTGAGGATCTTTCCGCGGGGGTTCTTCGGGAGAGAATCGGCGAGAACAACGTACTTCGGGCGCTTGTAGCCGGCGAGCTTCACCCGGGCGTGCGCGTCGACGTCGTCGACCGTGATCGACGCGCCAACCTTGAGCACGACGACGGCCGTGACCGCCTCGATCCACGTCGGGTGGCTTATCCCGAACACCGCCACCTCCGCGACCCCGTCGAGCTCGTAAATCGCTTCCTCCACCTCGCGGCTGGCGACGTTCTCCCCACCGGTCTTGATCATGTCCTTCTTGCGGTCGACGACGGCGATGAAGCCGTCCTCGGTGGCGATGCCGAGGTCGCCGGAGTGGAACCAGCCGTTCCGGAACGCCGCGGCCGTCTTCTCCTCGTCGTTGTAGTAGCCCAGCGCCGCGTGCGGGCTGCGGTGCACGATCTCGCCGATCTCGCCGGGCGGGACCGGCTGGTCGTCGTCGTCCACCAGCATCGTCTCGACGTTGATCGCGGCCCTGCCGGCGCTGCCGGCGCGGTCGAGCTGCTCGTGCGGGCGCAGGATCGTGGCCAGCGGGGCCATCTCGGTCTGGCCGTAGAGGTTCCAGATCTGCACGTCGGGCAATCGCCGCAGCATCTCCCTCAGCACCTCCACCGGCATCGGCGAGGCGCCGTAGTAGCCCTTGCGCAGGCTGGACAGGTCGGTCGTGTCGAAGTCCGGGTGGCGCAGCAGCGAGATCCACACCGTCGGCGGGCAGAAGAGCTTGGTGACCTGCTCCCGCTCGATCGTCGCGAGCAGCGCCGCCGGGTCCGGCCCGGGCAGGATGATGCTGGTGGCGCCGAGGTAGACGTCCACGCCGAAGAAGACGTCGAGCTGCGCGCAGTGGTACATCGGCAGCGAGTGCACCTCGACGTCGTCGTGCTCCATCCCGCCGTCGATCACGCAGCTGACGTACTGGGTGATGAGCGAGCGCGACGACAGCATCACGCCCTTCGGCCGCGACTCGGTGCCGGAGGTGTACATCAGACGCAGCGGGTCGTCGTCGTCGATCACGACGTCCGGGGCCGCCGCGTCTCCCTCACGCCACCACGCGTCGACGGCCTCCCAGCCGGGCGGCGGGTCGGCGCCGATCCAGCCGCGCACGCCGCCCTCGACCCCGGCCTGCGCCAGCGCCTTGTCCGCGGTCGCCGCGAGGGCGTCCTCGGTGACCATGGCCGTCGCGCCCGAGTGGGAGAGGATGAACGCGATCTCGTCCGCGTTCAGCATGAAGTTGATCGGGACGAGCACCACGCCGATCTTGGCTGCGGCGAAGGCCAGCACCGCGTACTCGAAACAGTTGTGCGACAGCAGCGCGAGCCGGTCGCCCTTCTCGAGCCCGCGGGCGCCCAGCGCGTTAGCCGTCCGGTTGACCGCGGCGTCGAACTCCGCGTAGGTGACCCGCTGCTTCCCGGCAACCACGGCGAGCTTGTCCGGGTACCGCCGGGCCGTGCGGTGCAGCAGGTCACCGAGGCCGTGCTGGCGGGCGCGGGCGATGGCAGCGGTGGTGGCGGAGGTGAAGGCCATGGCCGGAATTCTGCCGCACACCGCGCATCCGCCGGTCGTCGGCAACCGGGCGGTTCCGGCTCGCGCGGGGCCGGTCGCTCGTAGGATCGCGGCCGTGACGGCTCCGGTAGAGGTGCTCCGGCGGGTCTTCGGCTACGAGGGCTTCCGCGGCGAACAGCAGGAGGTCGTCGAGCACGTCTGCGCGGGCGGCGACGCGCTGGTGCTGATGCCGACCGGCGGCGGCAAGTCGCTCTGCTATCAGGTGCCGGCGCTGGTCCGCGACGGCGTGGGCGTCGTGGTCTCGCCGCTGATCGCCCTCATGCAGGACCAGGTGGACGCGCTCACCGCGCTGGGCGTGCGCGCCGGGTTCCTCAACTCCACGCAGGACCCCGGCGAGCGCCGCGCCGTGGAGGCCGCGTTCGTGAGCGGCGAGCTCGACCTGCTCTACCTCGCCCCCGAGCGGCTGCGCGCCCCGTCCACCCCGGCGCTGCTCGACCGCGGCCGGATCGCGCTGTTCGCGATCGACGAGGCGCACTGCGTCGCGCAGTGGGGGCACGACTTCCGGCCCGACTACCTGGCCCTGTCGCAGCTGCACGAGCACTGGCCCGACGTCCCCCGCATCGCCCTCACCGCCACCGCCACCGCGGCCACCCGCGCCGAGATCGCCACCCGGCTCGAGCTCGAGGACGCGCGGGCGTTCGTCGCCAGCTTCGACCGACCCAACATCCAGTACCGGATCGCACCCAAGGACGAGCCGCGCCGCCAGCTGCTCGACCTGATCCGCACCGAGCACCCGGGCGAGGCGGGCATCGTCTACTGCCTGTCCCGCGCGTCTGTGGACAGGACGGCGCAGGCGCTCGTCAGCCACGGCATCCCGGCGCTGCCGTACCACGCCGGGCTCGACGCGGGCACGCGTCAGGCGAACCAGTCGCGGTTCCTGCGCGAGGACGGCGTGGTGATGGTGGCGACCATCGCGTTCGGCATGGGGATCGACAAGCCCGACGTCCGGTTCGTGGCGCACCTGGACCTGCCGAAGTCCGTGGAGGGCTACTACCAGGAGACCGGCCGTGCGGGCCGCGACGGGCTGCCGTCCACCGCGTGGCTGGCCTACGGCCTGTCCGACGTGGTGCAGCAGCGCAAGATGATCGACGAGTCGCCCGGCGACCTCGCGCACCGGCGCCGGCTGGCCCAGCACCTCGACGCGATGCTGGCGCTGTGCGAGACCGTGGAGTGCCGGCGGGTGCGGCTGCTCGCCTACTTCGGCGAGGTGTCGGAGCCCTGCGGGAACTGCGACACCTGCCTGGTGCCGCCCGAGTCCTGGGACGGGACGGTCGCGGCGCAGAAGGTGCTGTCGGCGGTGTGGCGATTGCACCGGGAGCGCGACCAGCGCTTCGGCGCCGGCCAGGTCGTGGACATTCTGCTCGGCCGGCGGACAGCGAAGGTCGAGCAGTTCGGGCACGACTCGCTGTCGGTGTTCGGGATCGGCGAGGAAATGGCCGAGGGCGAGTGGCGGGCGGTGGTGCGGCAGCTGCTGGCGCAGGGGCTGCTCGCCGTCGAGGTGCGCCACCAGGGCCTGATGCTCACCGACGCGAGCGGTGCGGTGTTGCGCGGCGAGCAGGAGGTGCGGCTGCGGCGCGACCCGGCGCGCCAGCCCCGGGTCCGCTCGCGCGCAGCGCGGGCGCCGCAGGCCGAGCTTCCGGCCGCCGCCGCGCCGGTGTTCGAGCGGCTGCGGGCCTGGCGCGGGGCCGCGGCCAAGGAGCAGGGCGTGCCCGCGTACGTGATCTTCCACGACGCGACGCTGCGCGAGATCGCCGTGGCCTCCCCGGCCAGCCTCGCGGGGCTCGCGGGCATCAGCGGCGTCGGCGAGACCAAGCTGGCCCGCTACGGCGAGCAGATCCTCGCGGTCCTCGCCGACGGGGCCGTCCCGGTCGAGGCGTCTACCCTGAACGGATGACGGCGGAGCTGCTCGGTCGCGCGCCGGTCGTCGTGCGCCGCCGCGGCACACCCGCGCACGCGCAGATCGAGCAGTGGCTCGTGGACCAGATCACCTGCGGTAAGCTCGCCACCGGCGACCGGCTGCCGGGCGAGCGCGAGCTGGCGGCCGCGCTGCGGGTGAGCCGGATGACGCTGCGCCAGGCCCTGGACGGGCTCGCCCGCCGCGGCGTGCTCGTACGGCTGCCCGGGCGCGCCGGCGGTGCGTTCGTGGCCGAACCGAAGATCGACTGTGACCTCACGGGCCTGGCTGGCTTCACCGAGCAGATGCGCCGCGCGCACCGCCGGGCGGGCGCCCAGGTGGTCGAGGCCCGCACCGTGCCGGCCGCCGAGGACGTCGCCGCCGCGCTGGGCATGGCGGCCGGGGAGGACGTGCACGAGGTGGCGCGGGTGCGCTCGGCGGACGGCGCCGCGCTCGCGTTGGAACGGTCCTGGTTTCCGGCGACGCTCGTCGTCGACCTGCTGGACCGGCCGCTGACCGGCTCGCTCTACGAGCTGCTCGGCCGCGCCTACGGGCTCGCTCCGCACACCGCCGTCGAGTACCTCGAGCCGGTGACGGCACGCGCGGCGGAGGCCGGCGCGCTCGGGGTCCCGCTGGGCACCGCGCTCATGCAGGTGGAGCGCACCGCCCGGACCGTCGCGGGGGTGCCGGTGGAGTTCGCCCGCGACCTCTACCGGGCCGACCGCGTGCGGCTGATGCTGCGCACCGGCGTCGACGGGGCACCGTTCACCGCGGCACCGTCACTGCACGCCGACATCCGCCCGTAGGTGGCACCGCGATCCGGCGGACGGGAGCCGAGCCTGTGACCGCACCCGAACCGATCAACGTGCTGGTCGGGTCGCGGCTCGCGCGCGGTCCGTCGGTGCCGTGGCTGGGCACCTTCCTGGAGACCAACGTGCGCCTCTACTCGGTGGACGCCACCGGGCGGCGAGGCATCGTCTTCCTGAGCCTCGACGCGGACCGGGCCGCGGTCGTCGCGGGTGCCCGCGCGGTGTTCGGGCTGCCGTACCGCTGAGCGCGGATGCGCTACCGCGCCGACGGGGACGTGCGTGCGTACGCGGCCCGCCTGCGCCGACCGGGAACCCCCGGCCACCAGCCGCGTCACGGTCCGGGTCGGCGCGCCCGCCGCGAACGGCCCGCTGGAGCGCTTCCTCACGGCCCGCTGGCTGGGGCCTGCATGTGACCCATCTCGGCCGCACCTGGTACATCCCGAACACCCACCCGCCGTGGCCGCTGCGCACCGCCGAGGTGCTGGCGCTCGGCGATGGGCTGCTCGGCTCGGTCGGCTTCGGCGACCTGAGCCACCGCCCACCGACCGGACCACCTCCTGTTCTCCGACGGCGTCGACGTGTCCTTCGGGATGCCGTCCTCGCGTCCACGCCCCGCACGGGACGCTCAGCCGGCCGAGCGGATCCGTAGCCCCCGCGGGTCGTACAGCGGGGAGCGGGCGACCGTCGCCGCGACGTCGGATCCGTCGACACCAACCAGCACCGTGTCACCGACGCCGGCCGCGACGGGCAGGTAGGCGTAGGCGATCGACCGGGCCACCGTGTAGCCGTAGCCGCCCGACGTCACCTGCCCGACCACGCAGCCGTCGACCCGCACCGGCTCCCCGCCCAGCGCCACCGATCGCGGGTCGTCCAGCACCAGGCAGCGCAGCCGGCGCGTGACACCGGACTCCCGAGCGGCCAGCAGGGCCGCACGTCCCACGAACTCGCCCGCCGGTCGCACCGCGAAACCCAGCCCCGCCTCGTCCGGCGTCGTCTCCGGGCCGATGTCGGCGCCCCACACCCGGTAGCCCTTCTCCAGGCGCAGGCTCTCGATCGCCCGGTACCCGCACGGGCGAACCCCCGGCGCCTCGGCCAGCGTGCGCCACAGCGCCGCCCCGTACTCGGTGGAGCAGTACAGCTCCCAGCCCAGCTCCCCCACGAACGTCACGCGCAGCGCCCGGACCGGCACGTCGCCGACCGTCGTCTCGCGCATGGAGGGGTACGGAAAGGCGTCGTTGTCGAGCGGGTGCGGGGTGAGCGGCGCGAGCACGTCGCGGGCCCGCGGGCCCCACAGGCCGAAGCACGCCCACCCGCCGGTGACGTCGGCCAGCCGGACCGTCGCACCGGTCGATCGGGCCTGGCGGCGCAGCCAGCCGAGGTCGTGCGGCCCGAACGCGGTGCCCGTGACGACCAGGAACTCGTCCGGCGCGACCCGGGTGACCGTCACGTCCATCTCGATGCCGGCTCCGTCGTTGAGCGCCTGGGTGTAGACGACGGCGCCCGGCGCGCGCTCGACGTGCCCGGCGAACACGTGGGACACGAACCGGGCGGCGTCGGGGCCCGAGATCTCGATCTTGGCGAACGAGCTCTCGTCGAACAGGCCGGCCGCCTCGCGCGCGGCGACGTGCTCGGGCTCGACGCACGGCGACCAGTTGCGTCCGGCCCAGCCGCGCGGCCGCAGCGCTTCCGTCCCGGGGACGCCGTAGTGGTTCACCCGCTCCCAACCCGCCTTCTCCCCGAACACCGCCCCGTGCGCGGCGTGCCACGGGTACGCCGGGGAGGTCCGCAGCGGGCGACCGGAGCGGCGCTCGTCGCCGGGGTAGCGGATGTCGTAGTAGCTCTCGTAGTTCTCGACGGTGCGGGCGAGCGTGTAGCCGGGTGACCGGTAGTGGCGGCCGAAGCGGCGCACGTCCATGTGCCACAGGTCCATGCCGGGGTCGCCGTCGAGGATCCACGCGGCGACGACCTGCCCGATCCCGCCCGCACCCGCGATCCCGTGCGCGCAGAACCCGGCGGCGACGAAGAACCCGCCGACCTCGGTCTCCCCCAGGCAGAACTCGTTGTCTGGGGTGAACCCCTCCGGCCCGTTGATCATCGACCGGACCCCGACGTCGGCCAGCGCGGGCACCCGGACCTGGGCGTTCTCGACGATCTCGGCGAACCTCGGCCAGTCCTCGGGCAGCAGCCGGCCGTTGAAGTCGGGCGGGACGGCGTCGTACGAGCGGGCGGTGGCGGTCCAGGGCGCGCTGGCGCGCTCGTAGCCGCCCATGACGAGGCCGTGCACCTCCTGGCGGTAGTAGACGAGCAGGTCCGGGTCGCGCACCGACGGCAGGCCGGCGCCCGGATCCAGGAACGGCGCAGTGACGACGTACTGGTGCGACATCGGCACGATCGGTACCCGGACGTCGACCATCCGCGCGATCTCGGCGGCGTACATGCCGCCGCAGTCGACGACGACCTCGCACTCCACGTCGCCGCGGTCGGTGCGCACCCGCGCCACCCGCCGCCCGACCGTCGACGCCCCTGGGTCGATCGCCACCGTGTCGATTCCCAGCACCCGCGTGTGCTGGGCGACCCGAGCCCCGCCGGCCCGGGCGAGCGCGGCGAGCGCCTGGCACAGCCGCGCCGGGTCGACGTGACCGTCGGTGGGGGTGTACGCCGCGCCGAGCACCCCGTCGGTCGACATCAGCGGAAACAACGCCCGGGCATCGGCCGCGGACATCAGCTCCAGTGGCAGCCCCGACCGCTGCGCCCATCCCGCCTGCCGCCGGATCTCCGCCAGGCGCGCCGGCGACGACGCGAGCCGCAGCGACCCCGACTCCACCCAGCCCGGGGCGTGCTCGGTCTTCTCCAGCCGGCGGTACAGCTCGACCGACGCGACGTTCATCCTGGTCAGCGCCGGATCCGAGCGAAGCTGGCCGACGAGCCCCGCGGAGTGGAACGTCGAGCCGCTCGTCAGCTCGGAGCGTTCGAGCAGGAGCACGTCGCGCTCGCCACGCTCGGTGAGCGCGAAGGCGACGCTCGCGCCCCCCGCACCGCCGCCGATGACCACGATCCGGGCGCGCTCGGGCAGCTCGACGGTCACGCTCCGACACTACGGTCTAGACCGTTCATCCCGCGAGACCTACCCTTCACCGATGGAGACGCGCGCGGTCCTCGATTCGGACGTGGAGGCGCTGCTCGACTCCATCCCCTGCACGGCACGGCACCCGCGCCGCGTCGAGGACCTGCCGGGCGGCCTCACCAACCGCAATCTCAAGGTCACCACCCCGGACGGCACCGTCGTGGTGCGCATCCCGGCAACCGGGCCCGGGCTGCTGGGCATCGACCGCGACCACGAGCACGTCAACTCCCGGGCCGCCGCCGCGGCGGGCGTCGGCGCGCCGGTGCTGCACTACCGCCCCGGCCAGGGACTGGTCGTCGGGTTCCTGCCGGGACGCACGCTGACCGACGCCGACCTGCACGATCCCGCGGTCCTGGCACGTGTCGCCGACGCGTGCCGGCGGCTGCACGCCGGCCCGCGATTCGTGGGCGACTTCGACATGTTCGCCACCCAGGCCCGCTACCGCGCCATCGTCGCCGAGCACGGCTTCCGCCTACCTCCCCGCTATGACGAGTTCGTCCCCGCCGTCGCGCGCATCCGCGCGGCGCTCCCGCCGCAGCCGACGGTGCCGTGCAACAACGACCTGCTCGCCGCCAACCTCCTCGACGACGGCGAGCAGGTGCGGATCATCGACTACGAGTACTCCGGCAACAACGACCCCTGCTTCGAGCTGGGCAACATCTGGAGCGAGGCGGCCCTGCCGCCGCCGCTGCTGGACGTCCTCGTCACCGCCTACTACGGGCGTCCCCGGCCCGGCCAGGTGGCGCGCGCCCGGCTGCTCGGGCTGATGTCGAAGTACGGCTGGACGCTCTGGGCCGCCATCCAGGACGGCTCGTCGCCGCTGGACTTCGACTTCTGGTCCTGGGGGATGGAGAAGTACGACCGCGCCGTCGCGGAGTTCGACGGGCCCGACTTCGACCACCTGCTCGACGCCGCCCGGCAGGGGGGCTGACCCGGATCCACGAGACCCAGCTACGAGACCCTCGGAGGGCAACCATGGGTGCGCACGACGCGACGCGGCCTGCGGGCCACGGCCAGGAGAGCGACGAGGCCACGCTGCACCGGCTGGGCTACGCCCAGGTGCTGTTCCGGGAGATGGGCGGGTTCTCCAACTTCGCCATCTCGTTCACGATCATCTCGATCCTGGCCGGCTGCCTCACGTCGTACTTCATCGCCTTCAACAACGGCGGCCCGGTCGCCATCACGTGGGGCTGGTTGCTGGTCGGCGGGTTCTGCATCCTCGTGGCGATGGCGCTCGGGGAGATCGCCTCGGCCATGCCGACCGCGGGCGCGCTCTACTACTGGGCGTCCAAGCTCGGCAGCCCGGTCTGGGGCTGGTTCACCGGCTGGTTCAACCTCGTCGGCCAGATCGCGGTCACCGCGGCGATCGACTACGGCGCGGCGCTGTTCACCACGGCTCTGCTCGACCTGTGGTTCGGGATCGGCACCGACACCGGCACCGTCTTCGTCGTCTACTCCGCGATCATCGCGCTGCACCTGGTGCTCAACCTGCTCAACGTCAACGTGCTGGCGATGCTCAACTCGTTCTCGGCGTGGTGGCACATGATCGGCGTCGTCGTGATCGTCGGCGTGCTGATCGTGATCCCGGAGAACCACCAGTCGGCCTCCTACGTCTTCGGCGAGACGGTCAACACGTCTGGTTACCCGGCTGGCTTGTTCTGGCTGGTCTTCGGCCTCGGCCTGCTCATGGCGCAGTACACGATCACGGGGTACGACGCCTCGGCACACATGAGCGAGGAGACGCGGCTGGCCTCGCGCGCCGCCGCCTGGGGAATGGTGATGTCCGTCGTCGTGTCGGTGGTCTTCGGGTTCGTCCTGCTCGTTGCCGTGACGTTCGCCGTTCCCGACACCCAGGGCGTGATCGCAGCGGCCGGCAACGCGGTGACCTACATCTGGACGGAGTCGCTCGGCGAGACGTGGGCCGAGTTCCTGCTGTTCATCGCCGTGGTCGCGCAGCTGTTCTGCGGGACGGCGTCGGTGACCTCGGCGTCCCGGATGATGTTCGCCTTCTCCCGGGACGGCGCCGTGCCCGGCTCGCGGCTGTGGCGGAAGGTCGCCCGCAACCGCGTACCGGTCAACGCCGTCATCGCGATCTGCGTTCTCGCCTGGGTCCTGATGATCCCGACGCTGGTCAACGGCGTGATCGGCTACGCCGTCGGAACCTCGATCGCCGTGATCGGGCTATATATCGCCTTCGCGCTGCCGATCATCCTGAGGATCCGGCAGGGCGACCGATTCCAACACGGCGCGTGGAGCCTCGGCGGCCACTACCGCTGGATCTCGCCGATCGCAGTCGCGTGGATCGCGATCATCTGCATCCTGTTCCTGCTTCCGCTGTCGACCAAGGGCTTCCCCGGCAACGCCGAGTTCACCTGGGAGGCGGTGAACTATGCCCCGTTGACGGTAGGTGGCGCACTGCTTCTGTTCGGCGGCTGGTACCTGCTGTCGGCCCGGAAGTGGTTCACCGGGCCGGTGCGCGAGGCCGGAAGCGACGAGGAGCTGGCCTCGATCGAGCGCCAACTGGAGGCGGAGGCACCGTAGTGCGACAGGGGATGCTCACGCTCGGCGAGCTGCGCGGGCACGTCGACACCGAGGCGATCGACACCGTCCTCGTGGCGTTCACCGACATGCAGGGGCGGTTGCAGGGCAAGCGGTGCGCGGCGCGGTACTTCCTCGACGAGGTCGTGGCGCACGCAGCCGAGGCGTGCAACTACCTGCTGGCCGTCGATGTCGACATGAACACCGTCGACGGCTACGCGATGTCGTCGTGGGACCGCGGGTACGGCGACATGGTGCTGGCGCCCGACCTCGCGACGTTGCGGTGGGTACCGTGGCACGAAGCGACCGCGCTGGTGCTCTGCGACGCGGTGTGGGCCGACGGTACGCCGGTCCTCGCCTCGCCGCGGCAGGTGCTGCGCGGGCAGCTCGACCGGCTCGCCGAGCGCGGCTGGGTGGCCGACGTCGGCACGGAGCTGGAGTTCATGCTCTTCGCCGAGTCCTTCGACGACGCCTGGAACAAGGCCTACCACGGCCTGCGCCCGGCGAACCTCTACAACGTCGACTACTCACTGCTCGGCACCGGCCGGGTGGAGCCGGTGCTGCGCCGCATCCGCAACGGCATGGCCGGTGCCGGGATGGTCGTGGAGAGCGCGAAGGGCGAGTGCAACCTCGGCCAGCACGAGATCGCCTTTCGTTACGCCGACGCGCTCACCACCTGCGACAACCACGCGATCTACAAGACCGGCGCCAAGGAGATCGCCGACCAGGCCGGGACCGCGCTCACGTTCATGGCCAAGTACGACGAGCGCGAGGGCAACTCGTGCCACGTGCACGTCTCGCTGCGCCGGGCCGACGGGGCACCGGTCTTCCCCGGGGACGGCGAGCACGGGTTCTCGCCGACCTTCGCGCGGTTCGTCGCGGGCCAGCAGGCCTGCCTGCGCGAACTGACCTACCTGCTCGCGCCGAACGTCAACTCCTACAAGCGGTTCGTGGACGGCTCGTTCGCGCCCACCGCCGTCGCCTGGGGCCTGGACAACCGCACCTGCGCGCTGCGGGTGGTGGGGCACGGGCCGTCGCTGCGGGTGGAGAACCGGGTGCCCGGCGGCGACGTGAACCCCTACCTCGCGGTGGCGGCGCTGGTCGCGGCCGGCCTGCACGGCATAGACGAGGAGCTGGAGCTCGACGAGCCCTACGCCGGGAACGCGTACCGGTCCGGCGCGCCGCGGGTGCCGGCGACGCTGCGCGAGGCCGCCGAGCTCTTCGCGGGCAGTGCCGTGGCGCGCGAGGCGTTCGGCAAGGAGGTCGTCGACCACTACACCAACGCGGCGCGGGTGGAGCTGGCGGCGTTCGACGCGGCGGTCACCGACTGGGAGCGGCGCCGTGGCTTCGAGCGGCTCTGACGGTGCGCGCCCGCTGATCGGGCTCACCTCCTACGGCGAGCGCGCACGGTTCGGGGTGTGGGACGTCGACGCCGCGCTGCTGCCGCGCAACTACGTCGACATGGTGGCCGCGGCCGGGGGCGTACCGGTGCTGCTGCCGTCCGTGCCGGGCGCCGCACCCGCCGTGGACGCCCTGGACGCGCTGGTGGTAACCGGCGGGCCGGACCTCGACCCGGCCGCCTACGGGGCCGACCGGCACCCGCACACCGGACCGCCCCGGGTCGAGCGCGACGGCGCCGAGCTGGCGATGCTGCGCCGGGCTCTGGACCGGGGCGTCCCCGTCCTCGGGGTCTGCCGCGGGCACCAGGTGCTGAACGTCGCGCTCGGCGGCACGCTCGTGCAGCACCTGCCCGACGTCGTCGGCCAGCCGCGGCACAACCCCTCCCCCGGCGTCTTCGGCTCGACCTGCATCGACGTCGTCGCCGGCAGCCGCGTCGCGGCGGCGGTTGGCGCGCGGGTGGTGGTGCAGTGCCACCACCACCAGGCGGTCGACCGGCTCGGCGACGGGCTCGTCGTCACCGGCCGCGCGACCGACGGCACGGTCGAGGCCGTCGAGCTGGACGGCGCACCGTTCGTCGTGGGTATCCAGTGGCACCCGGAGCAGGACGCCGAGGACTTCCGGATCGTCGCCGCGCTGGTCGCCACGGCGACGGCTCGGGCAAGATCGCCACGATCGGGACATGAGCGTCGCCGGTGACGCCCATGTCCCGATTTCGATGATCAAGGACCAGCGGGGGTGCGGGATGGGTGGGCGGTTCGAGGGGCGCACGGCCGTGGTCACCGGAGGGGCGAGCGGTATCGGCCTGGCCACCGCGCGGCGCCTGGCCGGCGAGGGTGCGCGGGTCGTCATCGCCGACGTCGACGTGTCTGCGGGCGAGGCCGCCGCCGGCGAGGTCGGCGGCCTGTTCGTCCACACCGACGTCACGTCCGAGGCCGAGGTGGCGGCGCTGTTCGCCGCCACGGTCGACGCGTACGGCAGCGTCGACGTGTCGTTCCACAACGCCGGCATCTCCCCGCCCGAGGATGACTCGATCCTCACGACGGGCCTGGACGCCTGGCGCCGCGTGCAGGAGGTCAACCTCACGTCGGTGTACCTCTGCTGCCGCGCGGTGCTGCCGATCATGCAGCGGCAGGGTCGGGGCGCGATCGTCAACACCGCCTCGTTCGTCGCCGTCATGGGCGCGGCGACCTCCCAGATCAGCTACACCGCGTCGAAGGGCGGGGTGCTCGCGATGACCCGTGAGCTCGGTGTCCAGTTCGCTCGCGAGGGCATCCGGGTCAATGCGCTGTGCCCGGGCCCGGTGAACACGCCGCTGCTGCGAGAGCTGTTCGCCGCCGACCCGCAGCGCGCGCAGCGGCGCCTCGTGCACGTACCCATGGGGCGCTTCGCCGAGCCCGAGGAGATCGCCGCGACGGTGGCGTTCCTGGCCAGTGACGACGCCTCGTTCGTCACGGCGTCGACGTTCCTGGTCGACGGCGGCATCTCCGGCGCCTACGTGACGCCCCTCTGAGCCAGGGCTGTCGAGGGGCCCGGTTTCCCTTGCCGGAATTGGTATGGCTGCCATACTATATGATTCGGAGACCGAACCACTTGAGGAGGAGCGATGTCTACGATCGCGACGCTGCCCTATGCCCGCGCTGCCACCGTCGAGAATTCGACCTGGTACTTCGGCCACGTCTTCTCGTTCCTGGCCGGCGCCGCCGACACCGGCGGCTCGCTCTCGGTCACCGAGATCCGCATCTACCAGGGCGGCGAGCCGCCGATGCACGTGCACCACGGCGAGGACGAGGCCTTCTACGTGCTCGACGGCCATATCAGCTACCTGATCGGCGACGAGCGGCACGAGGCGCCGGCAGGCACGTTCGTGTGGCTGCCCCGCGAGATCCCGCACGGCTTCCGGTGTCGCACCGAGTCCGCGCGGGTGCTCTGTCTGATGGCCCCGGGGGGCGCCGAGCAGGAGTTCCGGGACACCGGGTCGCCGGCGCAGGCGATGACGTTCGGTCCGATCCCGGAAGAACCGCCGGACCCCGAGCTGCTGGCACGGGACGCGGCCCGCTACAACTACGACGTCGTGGGTCCGCCCGTCACCTGACAAGACCGTGCGAGGTCACCATCGCGTCCAGCGCCGAGCCCGACATCGCCGTGTTACTGGACGCCGCGTACCGGGCGCTGGAGGACGAGCTGCACCGCCAGCTCGACGCGGCCGGGTTCGCCGACATCCGTCCGGCTCACGGCAAGGTGTTCGAGACGATCGGGCCGGACGGCAACCGGGTCACCGCGATGGCCGAGCAGGCCCGGATCACCAAGGGGGCGATGGTCGAGCTCGTCGACTATCTCGAGGCCCGCGGGTACCTGGAGCGTTCACCGGATCCCCGCGACGGGCGAGCCAAGCTCGTCCGGCTGACGGCGCGCGGCTGGCACGCCGTCCGGGTCGCCTCGGCGGCGCTGACCGACGTCGAGGACCGGTGGCACGCGGCGCTGGGACGGCAGCGGATGTCGATCCTGCGCCGCGCGCTCGGCGAGATGCCCGGCGTGCTCACCCGAGCCGGCGGCGTGCCCCGATCACAGACCTGACGCCCTGGGCATCCCCGATCGGCGCCATGTCCCAAGATCGCTCAGGCCATCCCGAGCAGCATCACGGCCATCGCCACGCCCATGACGAGCTGGGCGGTGCCGGCGACCCCACGCCCGGCGGTGACGGGCGCCGCGGCGAGCGCGCCGCCGCCGACCGTCACCGGTGCGCCGCCGCGGGTGAGCTCGCGCACCACGTCGGCGACGAACCAGGCGGCCAGCGCAAGCGCGGCTGCCGTGACGAGCAGGCCGGTGCCTCCCGCGGCCGCCGCCGCTCCGTGGTGGGCATGCCCGCCGCCCGCGGTGCCCGCCGCCACCGGGGTGCCGTGCTGGTGCCCGGCGAGCAGCATGAACAGCATCGCGGACGCCCCGACCACGTGGTGCCCGGCGCCCCCGGTGAACGAGCCGGCGCGCAGCGCCTCGGCACCGAACCATGCCACGACCAGCACGAACGCGACCACCCACGCAGGTCGCGGCAGGACGTCCAGGGTCGGGAGGAACATCGCCGCCATGCCGAAGCCCATCACCGCGTGCGCGGCGGCGCCCAGCGCGGGCGCCCGCCGGGTGACGAGCAGGGCGACGTACACCACGCCGATGAGCAGGCACGTTCCGCCGAGCAGGAGATCCAGCCACGCCACGCCCAGTCCCACGCCGGCTCCCTGCTCCCTGTCCGAGTGGCTCCCCGTCCGGGGACACCGCTGTGTGGTGAGGCTACGTTGGGTGACCGGGTGGGGCCATACGGTGTCGGGGTACGCGGTCAGCCGCGAGCCAACCGGCGCAGCGCCGGCGGCAGGTCGGACGCGTGCACCACCGCGAGGCGCTGGGTGGAGCGGGTGAGGGCCACGTAGAGATCGTTGACGCCCCGCGGCGACTCGGCGAGCACGGCGCCCGGCTCCACCAGCACCACGGCGTCGAACTCCAGGCCTTTGGCCTTGGCGACGGGCAGCACGACGACCGGCGCCTCCAGGTCGGCCTCCCGGTCGCCTTCGGTCGCGTTGGCGGCGGCAGCCGCGACGGCGGTCTCGGCGGGGCCGAGCAGTCGTCCCCGCAGCTCGGCGACCAGCGCGGCGGGCGCCAGCACGGCGGTGCGCCCCTCCCCCACCGCACCTGCCTCCTCGGCCACGACCTTGGCCACGACGTCGTCGAGCGTTCCCGGTTCGGCACGCACGGCCCGCGGTACCACGCCCGCGACGCGCACCGACCGGGGCGGCGCCAGCGCGGGGTCGATCACCGCGAGCACGTCGTCCGCGACGTCGGCGATCTCGGCCGGGGTGCGGTAGTTGACCGTCAGCTGCTCCAGCCGCCACCGGTTGGCCACGTACGGTCCGAGCACCTCGCCCCACGAGCCGGCGCCGGCGAGGTCGCCGGTCTGGGCGACGTCGCCGACCACGGTCATCGACCGGCTCGGACAGCGCCGCATGATCACCCGCCAGGCCATCGGCGAGAGCTCCTGAGCCTCGTCGACGATGACGTGGCCGTAGGTCCACTCGCGGTCGGCGGCGGCGCGGTCGGCCGTGGAGTCGTGGCGGCGCACCTGCATGCGCTCGGCGAGCCGGTCGGCGTCGACGATGTCGGTGGCGCGCAGCAGCTCGGGGTCGAGGTCGTCCTCCAGGTCGAGCACGTCGAGCACCCCCTGCGCGTACTCGATCTCGGCGCGCAGGGCGGCGGCCTCGCGCTCGGCGGCCTCCCGGCCGTCGTCCCCGAGCAGCTCGGCGGCCTCGTCGAGCAGCGGGACGTCGGCCGGGGTCCAGCGCAGGGCGTCCGGGACATCCTGCGCCGGGCGCGGACGGAGCAGCAGTGCCCGCTCGTGCGCCGACAGCCGGCGCGCCACCGACGAGAGGCGCCGCTCGTCGGCGAACAGGTCGGCGAGCAGTTGCTCGGCCGACAGCGTGGGCCACAGCGCGTCCAGCTCGCGGGTGAGCGCGCGGCTCTCGCGCAGCTCGTCGCGGATGTCGCCGATGTCGCCGGCGTCGAGCAGGCCGCGCCCGCCCAGCCCGCGCGCCACCTGGTCGGCCAGCAGCCGCACCGCCTCGGTGTGGAAGTTCCGCTTCGCCTCGTTGTGCGGCTTGCGCGAGCGCCGGGCCCGGGTGCGCGCCTGGTGGGCGAGGTCGCGGTCCAGCCGCACCCGCTGCTGCTCGACCACCAGCTCGACGGGCCGCCGCGGCACCTGCTGACGGTCGCGCACCGCCGCGGCGATCACCGCGGCCATCTCGGCGCGGCCCTTCACCGCTGCGGTCGTCACCGGCTCGACGCGCCGCGCGTCCAACCCCGGGTGCAGCTGACCCACCGTGGACAGCACGACCGAGGTCTCCCCGAGCGACGGCAGCACCTGGCCGATGTAACGCAGGAAGGTCGGGTTGGGGCCGACGACGAGCACGCCGCGCCGGGCCAGCCGGTCGCGGTGGGTGTAGAGAAGGTAAGCCGCGCGGTGCAGCGCCACCGCGGTCTTGCCGGTGCCCGGCCCGCCCTGCACCACGAGCACGCCCGACGGGGTGGAGCGGATGATCGCGTCCTGCTCGGCCTGGATCGTGGCGACGATGTCGCCCATCCGGCCGGTGCGGGCGGCCCCGACCGCGGCCATCAGGGCGGCCTCGCTGGTCAGGCCGGTGCGGGAGGAGGCGGCGCCGGCGCCCGCTTCGGAGAGGTCGAGCACCTCGTCGTCGATCGCGGTGACCTCGCGCCGCCGGGTGCGCAGGTGCCGGCGCCGCCGCATGCCCTCCGGGGACGCCGCCGTGGCGGTGTAGAACGGCCGGGCCGCGGGCGCGCGCCAGTCCATGAGCAGCGGCTCGTACTCGTTGTCCTCGTCGAGCAGGCCCAGCCTGCCCACGTAGCGGCGCTCGCCGTCCTCGGCGTCGAGGCGACCGAACGCCAGCCCGTGCTCCGCCGCCCGCAACCCGGCCAATCGGTCGGTGTACATGGCCGCCGCGGCGTCGCGCTCGGTCAGCGCCTGCGGCGTGCCGACCGTCTCGTCGTGCAGCACCGCCCGCAGCCGCCGCGCGGTCTCCGCCCGCCGGACGTCGAGGCGCTCGTACAGCATCCCGACGTAGCGCCGCTCGTGGTCGATCCCGTCATCGATCCTGCCGTCGGCCTCGTCGTCGGTGTGCGGAACGGGGCGGGCGCTGTCGGGCAACGGATCACCTTCGCGGGAGGCGCGGCTTCAAGAACGGCGACTTACGAACGTACCAGCGTCCACGTTTCCGTCGACGAACCCACGGGTAGCTCACCGCGTGCGACCCTCCGACGACCCGCGGCACCTGACCTGCCGGGAGCACCGTGGCTGACCAGGCGCGCGACTCCGACTACGCCCACCTCGCCCCGGTCTTCGCCGAGTTCGCCGCCCTCGCCCTAGACGATCCCGGCCGGGAGGCGCTGCGCGGCAAGCTCGTGACCGGCTACCTGCCGGTGGTGCAGCACATCGCCCGCCGCTTCTCCGGGCGTGGCGAGCCCGCCGACGACCTGGAGCAGGCCGGCACCGTCGGGCTCATCAACGCCGTGGACCGGTTCGAGCCCGATCGCGGCGTCGACTTCCTGTCCTACGCGGTACCGACGATCACCGGCGAGATCCGCCGCCACTTCCGGGACCGGACCTGGTCGATGCGGGTGCCGCGACGGCTCAAGGACCTGCAGAGCTCGATCAACGGCGCCGTCGGCCCGCTGTCGCAGGAGCTGGGCCGCGCACCGCGTCCCAGCGAGATCGCGGCCCGGCTGGGCATCCCCGCCGAGGAGGTCGTCGAGGGTCTCGACGCGCAGCGCGCCTACCGCAGCAGCTCGCTCGACGAGCTCGTCTCGGGCGCGGACACGACGCTCACCGACACCCTGGGAGCAGCCGACGCGGAGCTGGAGAAGGTGGAGTACCGCCAGACGCTCGCGCCGCTGCTCGACGAGCTGCCCGACCGCGAACGCACCATCCTGGTACTGCGGTTCTTCGGCAACATGACGCAGACCCAGATCGCCGACCGCGTCGGGATCTCCCAGATGCACGTGTCCCGGTTGCTCGCCCAGACCGTGGCGGGGCTGCGACGGCGGATGACCGTCGACGGGTAGCACGGCGGCGGATGGGTAGCCCGGATCAAGGGCGACCTCAAGAACGTCAAGCAGTTCATCGGGTCGCGCGGCCAGGAGGCAGGCGGCTGGCGCGGCGACGTGGACGCAGCGCCGCAGCGGGGCGCCTGACGGGACTCATCCCGCGCGATCGGGCCGTGGGCGTTCCGCGGCCCGGCGCACGGGCAAAGGCAGGACGAACCAGAGCGCCACGAGCACGCCCAGCACCGGTGCGGTGATCGCGACAGCGGTCCCGCGGCCCAGCGCCACGTCGAGCACCAGCAGCACCGCCGCGGCCAGTGACAGCGCCAGCGCGGCGAGACCGATCTGGAACAAGCGGTGGCCCAGCGCCACCACCTGCGGCTTCACCCCCATCGCGAAAGTCATGCGGTGCACCGCGGCCGGCGCGATCAGCAGCCCCGCGCTCATCACCGTGAGCAGGACGGCGGCGACGTAGGTCCACCGTTGGGTGGTGTCCACCCGGGCGAACCGCTCGGTGAACGACAGCGAGATCAGCCCCGCGAACAGGATCGTGACGCCGATCTGGGCGACCCGAAGCTCCTGGAGCAGCTCGGACATGTTCCGGTCGGCCCGCTCGTCCGCGCTCTCCCGCCGGTCGCGACCTCTGCCCGAAGGTTCCGGGCAACGCTCGTCGCCGTCGGGGATCGCGGTGTCCGGTGTGGCCATGACGCAGAGTGCCCGGACGCGGCGCCATTCATGCCACGTCCGGGTGACTCCGGTCGGCGACCGCCAGGTCAGGCTGTGGCGCCCTCGTCGTGCACGGGGTGTGCCCCCTCCGCGAACTCCTCCACGATCTTCGCGCAGAACGCGTCGAGGTCACCGGGGTTGCGGCTCGACACCAAACCGCGGTCGACCACGACCTCCTCGTCGAGCACCTTCGCGCCGGCGTTGCGCAGGTCGGGCCACAGGCTCGGGTAGGACGTGAGGGTGCGGCCCTCGGCGACGCCCGCGTCGATCAGCGTCCACGGGCCGTGGCAGATCACGCCGACCGGCTTGCCCGCCCGGAAGATCTCGCGGACGAAGCTCTGTGCATCCGGGTCGACCCGCACCCGGTCGGCGTTGACCGTGCCGCCGGGCATGATCAGCGCGTCGTAGCCCGCGGCGTCGGCAGCCCCCACCGTGCGGTCCACGTCGAAGGTGTCGGCGGGCTCGATGTCGCCGTTCATCGCCTGGATGCGGCCGTCGGCCAGCGACAGCAGTTCGGTCCGCGCGCCCTCGCGGGTGACCGCGTCGCGCGGGCCGGTGAGCTCCACCTGCTCCACGCCGTCGGTGGCCAGGATCGCGATGCGCTTGCCTTCGAGTCGGCCGGTCATTGTTCCTCCAGTGGGTTGTCCGGGTGCCCTCCGGGCATACCCGCCGTGGGCTGGTCCGAACGCGCCGTGCGCAGCCTCGCCCCTTTCGTTCGGCTCGCGCCGGGCATCATCACCGGGTGCCCGAACCCTTCTACCTCCCCCGCGGCGACGACCGCTTCCACGCCACGCACTCCACGACCGGCCCGTGGTTCGCCGACGCGCAGCATGTCGGACCGCCGTCGGCGTTGCTGGTGCGCGCGCTGGAACGGTGCGCGCGCGAACCCGACCCGCAGTTCAGCCGGGTGACGGTCGAGGTGCTCGGCCCGGTCCCCGCCGGCGACGTGGAGGTGCGCGCGCAGGTCGACCGCCCCGGCCGCGGCGTCGAGCTGAGCTCGGCGGTGCTGAGCGCGGGCGGCCGGCCGGTGATGCGGGCGTCGGCGTGGCGGGTCGCTGCAGGGGACACCACGGTCGCCGCGGTCGGCGAGGAGGCGCCGTTGCCACCGCCGTCGGCCGCCACGCCGCGCGCCGACCGGCCCGAGGGCTGGCTTCCCGGCTACCTCGACGCGATGGAGTGGCGCTGGCTGCACGGGTGGCTCGCCGAGCCGGGACCGGGCGCGGTATGGGGGCGGCTTCGGGTGCCGGTGGTGGCCGGCGAGGAGCCAACGCCGTTGCAGCGCTTGGCGGCCCTGGCGGACAGCGCGAACGGGGCCGGCGCGCCACTGGACATCCGGCGCTGGCTGTTCGTCAACACCGACCTCACGCTGCACCTGCACCGCAGGCCGGTGGGCGAGTGGATGGCGGTCGACGCCACCACCGTGGTCGGCCCGACGGGGATGGGGACGGTGAGCGCCACGCTGCACGACGAGTGCGGTCGGACCGGGAGGTGCGCGCAGGCGCTGATCGTGCGCCCGCGATGACCGCCGATGTGCCGGCTACGGCGTGTGGCCGTTGGTGTCGATCGCCCGGCAGGACCGGATGTCGGTGGTGAGAATCGCCTTGGCCCCGATCCGGGCGAGCCGGTCCATCGCCGTGTTGATGCCGCTGCGCTCCACCATCGCACGCACCGCCACCCAGCCCTCGTCCGACAACGGCGAGATCGTGGGCGCCTGGAGCCCGGGGGTGATCTTCTTGGCGGCTTCAAGGACCGGCTTGGGGCAGTCGTACTCGATCATGAGGTAGCGCCGGGCGAGCACGACGCCGCGCAACCGCTCGGTGAACACCGACTTCGCCAGCCGGACCTCGTCGGAGTCCATCCGGTCGGGCCGCGACTCGCGCTCGATGAGCGCGGCCTCGGACGTCGCGATCGGGGCGCCGAACGGCTTGAGGTTGTGCTGGCGCAACGTCCGCCCGGACGAGACGACGTCGGCGATCGCGTCGGCGAGGCGCAGCTTGACCGAGATCTCCACCGCGCCGTCGAGCTTGACGATCTCGGCCCGGATCCGGTTGCGCGCCAGGTGCGCCCGGACCAGGTGCGGGTAGGACGTGGCGATGCGCTTGCCGTCGAGGTCCTCGAGTTTCCAGTCCAGCCGGTCGTCGCAGGCGAAACGGAACTTCGACTGGCCGAAGCCGAGGTCGAGCACCTTCTGCACCTGCTTGCCCGACTCCTCCATGAGGTCCGCACCGGTGATCCCGAGCTGCAGGTCCCCCGAGCCCACGTACGTGGAGATGTCCTTGGGCCGCAGGTAGAAGAACTCGATGTCGTTCTCCTCGTCGAGCATGCTCAGGTCGCGGGAGTCGCTGCGCTGCCGGTAGCCGGCTTCACGCATCATCAGCGCGGCGGGCTCGGCGAGGGTTCCCTTGTTGGGAAGTGCGACGCGGAGCATGGGGCTCTCCTGTGGGTCGGGCCGGGCGGGCTAGAGGAACTTGTAGACGTCGTCGAGCGTGAGCCCGCGACCGATCATGATCACTTGAGCCCGGTACAGCAGCTGTGAGATCTCCTCGGCGAGGGCGGCGTCGTCCTCGTGCTCGGCGGCCAGCCACACCTCGCCGGCCTCCTCCAGCAGTTTCTTGCCCTGCGCGTGGACGCCGGCGTCGAGCGCGGCGACGGTGCCGGAGCCGGCCGGGCGGCGCGCCGCCTTGATGCTCAGCTCGGCGAACAGCTCATCGAAGTTCTTCAACTCCGCTCCCCCCTTTCCGCTCCAGTGTCAACGCCGCCGCCAGCTTGCCGCACCCTGATCCTGCCCGCTGCTGCCGCCGGGCGGCGAGATGCGCCGGGTGGCCCAGGATGCCCAGGTCAGACCATCACCCCAACGGCCCAACGTCCCGACGAGAGGCACCCGCAACGAGATCAACGGTCTCACGCAGCGCGCCCGGAGCGGGCCCCGACCAGAACCTCGACGAGGTCGTCACCGGTGAGCCCGGCCAGCGACACGCGCGGCACCCGGCGCGGACCGGCGGGCACCGGCACCTCGCAGGGCACCACGAGCACGGCGGCGCCGGCCCGCTCGGCAGCCAGCGCACCGGTCGGGGAGTCCTCGACCGCCACGCACGACTCGATCGGCACGCCGAGCAGGTCCGCGGCCCGCAGGTAGACGTCGGGGCGGGGCTTGCCGTGGGCGACCTCGTCGCCGCACACGGTGACGTCGAAGTGGGCGCGTCCGATGCCGTGCAGCGCGAGCTCGGTGAGGTCGCGCTCGGTGTTCGTGACCAGCGCCGTCGGCCAGCCCGTCGCCCGCACCGTGCGCAGCGCCTCCTGGGCGCCGGGCCGCCACTCCAGGCCCGCGGCGAACAGCTCGGCGGTGCGGCGGACCAGCCACTCCCGCGCCCCGGCGACCGCCGCCGGGTCGGGGTCGAGGGCCAGGTCGTCGAACAGCACGACCAGCGTGTCGGCCATGTTCGAGCCGACGACGGCCTCGCGCGCCGCGGCGCTCAGCTCGCCGCCCAGCCACCGCGCCGTGTCGCGCAGCGAGACCGTCCACACCTTCTCCGAGTCGACGAGTGTGCCGTCCATGTCCCAGAGCACCGCGGCGACGTGGTCGGGTCCGGACCGGGGCACGCGCTCGTCGGCAGGCACGGCCTCCACGGTAGCCGCCCGCGGGCGCGACCTTCCGCACGCGAGCACCGTCACGCCCGTAGGCTGGCCCGATGACCGACCGCGAGCCGCGCCCCGACCAGGAGCCCGACCTGCCCGAGCTGGTCGACCCAGTGATGATCACTGCCTTCGAGGGCTGGAACGACGCAGGCGAGGCCGCGAGCACGGCGCTGGAGCATCTCGAGCTGAGCTGGGATGCCGATCACCTCGCCTCGGTCGACCCGGAGGAGTACTACGACTTCCAGGTCACGCGCCCGCACGTGCGCCAGTCCGGCGGCGTCACCCGGCGGATCGAGTGGCAGACCACGCGGCTGTCGGTGTGTCGCCTGCCCGGCACGGAACGGCACGTCGTGCTCGTCAACGGGATCGAACCGAACCTGCGGTGGCGCACCTTCTGCGCCGAGCTGATGGAGCACGCCGAGCGCCTCGGCGTGACGAAGGTCGTCAACCTGGGCGCGCTGCTCACCGACGTGCCGCACACCCGCCCGACGACCGTCACCGGCATCACCCACGACCCCGCCGCCGTGGACGAGATGCTCGTCGAGCCGTCGACCTACGAGGGGCCCACCGGCATCGTCGGCGTGCTGCACGACGCCTGCGTCGCGGCCGGACTGCCGGTCGTGTCGTTCTGGGCCGCGGTGCCCCACTACGTCGGGCAGTCCAAGGTGCCCAAGGCCGCGGTGGCGCTGCTGCACCGGGTCGAGGAGGTGCTCGACGTCGAGGTGCCGCTGGGCGCGCTGCCCGAGCAGGCCGAGGAGTGGGAGCGGACGGTCAGCGAGATGGCCGAGGCCGACGAGGAGGTGCGCGACTACGTCCGCCAGCTCGAGGAGCAGGCAGAGGAGAACGCGGCCACCGCCGAACAGCTCAAGACCACCAGCGGGGACGCGATCGCCGCGGACTTCGAGCGCTACCTGCGCCGCCGCGGCAGCGGGGGCGCGGGCAGCTGACCGGACCCGCAGCGCGGGCAGGTCTCTACGCCGGGGCGTTCCTCGGGCCGTTCGGCGGCGGGATCACCGTCGCGATGCTCCCGGAGCTGGGCGTGTCGTTCGGGGTGTCCGCGGCCGCGGCGACGGCGTCCGTCACGGCGTACCTGCTGCCCTTCGCCGCACTCATGCTGGTGTCGGGCACGCTCGGCGAGCGGTGGGGACGGCGACGCACGGTCGTCGTGGCCTACCTCCTCTACGTGGTGGCGTCCGTCGCCTGTGCGCTCGCGCCGACCCTCACGCTGCTCCTCGCGGCGCGGGCGGTGCAGGGCGTCGCCAACGCGTTCACCACGCCGCTGCTGCTCGCCGCCCTCGCCGCGGTGTCGGCGCCGGAGCGGCTCGGGCGGGCACTGGGTTGGTCCGGCTCGCTGCAGGCGTTCGGGCAGACGTCGGCGCCGCTGGTCGGGGGGCTCGCCGCCGAGGTGGACTGGCGGCTGGCCTTCGCCGTGACGGCCGTCGTCGCGCTGCTGCTGGCCGCCGCCGGCATCCCGGACGACGGACGGCCCGGGCGGGCCGGCGGGGTGCGGCTGGCGGCGGCGCTGCAACCCCGGGTGTTGCGGCTGGGCGCGGTGGCCGCTGTCGGCTGGGGCTGCCTGGGCGGGCTCGCGTTCCTGGTGGCGCTGCGGCTGGAGATCGGCTTCGACGCGGGCGCGGGCACGCGTGGGCTGGTCCTCACCGGGCTCGGTCTCGCCGGGATGCTGACCGCGCGGCTGGTCGGCTCACTCGCCGACCGGGCCGGGCCGCGCCGCTGCGTGCTCGCCGGGGCCGGGGTGGGCGCGCTGCTCGTCGTCGGGATCGGGATCGCCCCCGCGCTGGCCGCCGTCGCCCTGCTGTGGGCGGTAGCCGGGACGGCCCAGCAGCTCGTCCTGGTCGGGGTGAACGCGCTGGTGTTCGCCGGGCCCGCAGCGAACCGGGGTGGCGCGATGTCGGTGGTGCTGGCGGTGCGGTTCCTCGGCGGCGGGCTGGCCCCCGTGGCGCTGACACCGGTGTACCTCGGCGCGCCGGTGCTGGGGTTCCTTCTGCCCGCCGCGCTGCTCGTCGTGCTGGTACCAGTGCTCCTGCCCCGGGCAAGATCGCGTTGACGGAACCCGACGACCGTCGACCCGGCCGGTCTGGTCTGCCGAAAGGAGACCGATCAGCACCCGACGAGAGGGCCTCGGGGAAGCCGCCGCGGAGCAGTCGCTCATCGAGGTCGGCGCGGCTGCGTGCGGGGCCTGCACACGAGGCCCTCCGGTACGTACCGCCGATTCGTCCCGTGATCCAGTTCCCGCACCTCCGACTCGCGTGTTGCGGTTCAGATCTGGCCGGGCGTCCCGACGGCGTGGCGACGCAGGTCGGCGAGGTCGATCCACTCCAGCGTCCGCGCGTGGGTCGCCTCCAGCACCACCGGCGGCGCGACCCCCGCGGCGAGCGCCTCGGCCCAGCGGGCGGCGCACAGGCACCAGCGGTCGCCGGGGCGCAACCCGGTGAACCCGAACTCCGGGCGGGCGGTGCTCAGGTCGTTACCCCGTCGCGCGCTGAACGCGAGGAACTCCTCGGTGACGCGCGCGCAGACCGTGTGCACGCCGGTGTCCTGCGCGTCGGTGTCGCAGCAGCCGGTGCGCCGGAAGCCGGTCATCGGGTCGGTGCCACAGGTCTGCAGCTCGCCGCCGAGCACGTTGTGGGCCATCTACAACGCCACGCCGAGCAGTGCGTCCACCGCGACCCGGACCAGCGCCGGCGCCGCCGGGTCGGCGCCGCGGCGGTCCGCGGCCTCGCGCGCCCACGCATCGACCGCGGCCAGGGCCCGCGGGGTGTCGAGGTCGTCGGCGAGGTGGGTGCGCAGCCGCGCCACGAGGTCGTCGGCGGCGGGCCCGGCGGTCCGCGAGGCCGCGTCGCGCCAACGGTCGAGCCGCGCCTGCGCCTGCGCCAGCAGCGACGGGGTGTACGCGCGGTCGGTGCGGTAGTGCCCGGCCAGCAGCGCCAGCCGGATCGCGTTCGGGTCGACGTCGCGTGCGCGTAGCTTGGAGACGAACACCAGGTTGCCGCGCGACTTGGACATCTTCTCCCCGTCCAGGGCGATCATCCCGGTGTGCACGTAGTGCCGGGCGAACGGGTGCACCCCGGTGTGCGCCTCGGCGTGCGCAGCCCCGCACTCGTGGTGCGGGAAGATCAGGTCCGACCCGCCGCCGTTGACGTCGATCTGCGGGCCGAGCCGGTTGAGCGCGATCGCCGCGCACTCGACGTGCCAGCCGGGACGGCCCGCGCCCAGCGCCGACGGCCAGGACGGCTCGCCGTCGCGTGCCATCCGCCACAGCAGGGGATCCGCGGCGTGCCGCTTGCCGGGCCGGTCCGGGTCGCCGCCGCGTTCCCGGGAGAGGGTGACCATCGTCGCCTCGTCGTAGTTCGACTCGTACCCGAAGTGCCCGGTCACCGCCGAGTCGAAGTAGACGTCGGGGAACGCCGGATCCTCCACGCGGTACGCCGCACCAGCCGCGAGCAGCTTGCCGACCAGCTCCGAGATCTCGCCCATGGCCTCGACCGCGCCGACGTAGTGCCGCGGCGGCAGCACCCGCAGCGCCTCCATGTCCTCGCGGAACAGCGCCGTCTCGCGCATCCCCAGCACCACCCAGTCGTCGTGGTCGCGGGCGGCGCGCTCCAGCAGCGGATCGTCGATGTCGGTGACGTTCTGCACGTAGTGCACGTCGTGGCCCAGGTCGCGCCACAGCCGGTGGACGAGGTCGAACGCCAGGTAGGTGGCGGCGTGCCCGAGATGCGTGGCGTCGTACGGGGTGATGCCGCAGACGTACATCGTCGCGGTGGCGCCCGGCGCGGTCGGGCGGATCCGCGCCGTCGACGTGTCGTGCAGGCGCAGCGGCGGGCCCGCTCCGGCGAGCCCGGGGAGATCGACGGCAGCCCACGTGTCCATGACCGACAACCTACCGGCGGGGCTGTGTCGCGAACGGTGCGTCGCGGGCTACCGTGCGCTCGTGCCTGACGAGATCGACGTGCTGGACATCCTCGGCCGCGTCCCGCAGCTCGGTGACGCCCAGCTGTGGGAGATCGCCCACCGGTGCCGGATCTTCCGCTCCCGCGCCGACGGCGAGGACCAGACCGTGGAGGTGGAGATGAGCCGCGACGCCGCCGGCCGGTGGTTCGTCGTGGCCCGCGACGTCGAACGCGACCTCACCGCCCAGGGGGTGCCCATGCCGGGCATCAACGGCGCGATCCAGCTCGTGCCCTGGTACATGCTCGACGATCCGGCCAAGAACGAGTAGCTACCAGTACTCGGCCGGCAGCCCCGCCTCGATGTCGCGGGCGTGCCGGCGGGTGCAGTCCGGGCAGATCATCCGCGCCCCACCCCGCCCGTCGCACTCGAGGGCCCAGGCCAGCGCCGCCGCGTCGTCCTGCCCGCAGCGGCTATCGCACACCCGGCAGCGCTGGTCGGGAAGCCCCTCGCTCACGTCGACTCCCTCCGTCGCCTCCAACGACGTGTGGCGGGTGCACGACACAGGCCCGATCGCCCGCAGCAGCCCGCTCGGTCGACAGAACCGCGGTGCGCAGGCCATCCTGCCACGTGCCCGTCTTCCGCTCGTTCACCGCGAGTGCCGCCGCCCAAGCCGTACCCGAGGTCGCGGCTAGCCTTCGGTTCGGTGCGCGAGCCTGGCAGCTACTGCAACCCGGGTCGTCGCCGCGGCTGGTCCCGCGACTGCTCGCCGTCGCTGCCAGCGCCGCGGTCGACGTGTGGATCATCCAGCGGCGTCGGGACGCCGCCACCGACCTGAGGCTGCGGCTGGCGGTCGACGCGGTGGACATCGCAGTGTGGACCGCTCTCACCCGCGACGTGCCGAGCCGGGGACCGGTCCTCGTGCCGAGCATGGCGCTCACCTTCGAACTCGCGTTCTGCGACCGCCGTCGCGCCTGGACGGCACCGCTGACCGCGGCGCTCACCGCCATGGCAGCACGCGCCGCGACCGGCCAACCGGTGCGCCTGGGCGAGCTGTGGCCGTCGCTCGTCCTCACCCTGCCCGGGCTGGCCCTCTCGGTCGTCGATCGTTCCGACGCACGGCGGCTCGCCGAGCGGTCCGACGAGGTCGAGGCGCGGGCGGCGGCGGCCGTCGAGTCCGAGCTGGCCGAGCTGGCGTTCTCCACGACCGACAGCCTGTCCGACCTGATCCGGGACGCGGCGCACAAGCTGGAACTCGCCGGTGGCGCGGACACCGAGCGACGGTTCGTCGAGGAGTGGAAGTCGCGGCGACTGGAGTTCATCGGTCGTAGCGGACACGAGTTCCTCAGGACCGTCCTGCTCGAATGGGAGCGCGGCCAGTCGCACCCCGACCTGTCGCGGCAGGTCGGATTCACGCTGCCGGACGAATCGGACGCGCTGCTCCTGCTGAATCCCGACCAGCGCTCCGCGCTGCTCGACCAGCTCGACGAGAACCGGCTCGGTGGACTCGTTCCGGTCCGCGTGGCGTCGCGCCGCAGGCGCGCGCTCGTCCTCGCAATCGGCGAGCAGGTCATCGACCTGCCAGGTCCGACCCGCATGCCGGCCCGCCTGTTCGACCGCGTGGCGACGACGCAGGGCATGACGGCGTTGCTCATGCTGCTGCCGATGCTGCCCGGGGAGGGTCGCTGTCGCCCTCGTGCGTGCGTGCCCCCGGCGGCGCTCGTCGCGGCGCACGGCGTGTGGGCCGCTCGGCGGACGCCGAGCGGCGATGCGCGGCGTCGTGTCGTCGACCTCGCGCTGGGAGTGGCGATGTTGGCCTGGCACGCCTCGTCGGCTGCGGCGACCCAGCGCGACCACCCGGACCCCGGGGCCAGCATCGTCCGGAGCCCCTCCTGTCTGGCCACCGCCGGACACGCGAGCCTGATCGGACTCACGTGGCGGTCACAGCAGCCGGTTGAACGGCTCCTCTCGATCGGTACGGCGGTCGCCGCCGTGGGCTTCGCCTGGCGGCGGCTGCCCCCTCGCCGCCGGCTGCGGTCGTTGCTCGCCGATCTCTGCTGGAGCGCCTCAAGCGCCACGCTGATGCACAGCATCGCCAGAGCCACCGACCGGCTGGATCCCGTCTACAGCCTGGACGACTCCCACATCTCAGCGCTTGTGCAGCGGGCCCGGTCGGATGCCGCGACCTTCTTCGCCGAGCGGATCGACCGGGTGGGCTCCACCCTGGACGATCTTTGGCCTACCCTTGACCCAGAGCTGTCGGCCATCGTCCGGCGGCGACTCGACGAGGCAAGGGTGCGGTGCGAGCGACTGCAGGAACGCGCGTTGTCGTCGTGGACGACGACGCGACCGAACGCGCCGGCAGAGGCGCCCTCCTCACCCGGACCGGGATTCAGGTCCTCGGCGAACTGACTCACGACGCTGCGCTCGCGGACGCCGTCGACTGGGCGGAGGTCGACGTCCTGCTGCTGGACGCCTGGGACATGCGCAGCATCGACTTCGACCGCTACCCGGGAGTGGCGGTGGCCCGGCACGTGCGCCAAGTCCGGCCGCTGGGCCTGCGCGCCGCATGTGCATCGGGCGGGCCGGGCGACTGCCTCGCCATCGTCGCCATCTCCCGGCACATGCCCAATCCCGCCCTCAGCAGCCGACTGAACGAGGCCGGGGTGGACCTGCGGTTCGACCGCAACAACCCGCAGGTCTGCGAAGCCGAGCGGTTGGCGGAGCTCGTCACGGCTCCGCACCGCTACCTCAAGCATGATCGGGTGCCGTCCCGCGCGGCGCTGGCCGATCTCGGGATGTCCGATGCCACGCGCCTCAACAACCTGGTCGATCGGGCAGGCACGGCCGAACCGGGCGACCTCTACCGCGGTCACCGTAAACCGAGGACGGACGCCGAACGAGGTCGCTGGGACCGGGCGGTACGCAGGCACGTCGCAGAGTGCGGCCTCCGGCGGCCGACCGGCGCTAATCGGGGCGGCGACCGCGTGACCCGCCTGTTCAACGTCTGGCATTTGCGCACGCTGATCGATCTCGCCCGTGGCGCCCATCCCGACGCCGACGATCCCCGACGGCGCCCGGGTCCCCCGTAGCAGGTCGCCGACGTGCGAAGTAGCCCCTACTTTGCACGGCTCCCCTCGCGAAAACTCCTCCGGACACGGTCCGCCCGTCTCCGGAGGAGAACATGACCTGCAAGTGCGGCAAACGGCTCCACACCTGCCCCGGCTGCAAGGGACGGCCGGGAACCGGCCCGCTCGGCGACCGGCACACCTGCAAGACGTGCGCGAACACCGGGCTCGTTTGCGCCGACCACGGCGGACACTGGAAGCGATGATGTCGTCCGACGCCGTCGTCACAGTCCTGATGATCTTCTTCGCCTACGCCTTCATCGGGAACTTCATCGGGAACCGGTACTTCCGTCGCAAGCACGGCGTGAAGGGCAGGCTCGGCTGGGTCAGAAGCTGGGACGACCTGGACGCCGGCATCTGGGAGGCCTCGTTCGTCTCCCTCATCTGGCCGATCTCACTCTTTCTGGGATGGGTCAAGAACCCAGCGCCGTGCACCCACCAGCACCACGTCCTGGCCCGGGAGGAAGCGCGCCGGCGCTACGACCAGGCCGAGGAGGTGATCCGGCGTGAACGTGGACTCTGAGCAGCCTCGCCGGCGGTGGTCCGCGGTGCGTCGCCCGCTCCTCGGCCTGGCGGTCGTCGCGTCCTCGATCCTGCTGATGACGGTCGTCACCGCTCCGGTCGCCGCGGCGGCGCCGGCCCTGCAGACCCACAGACTGCTCGTCAAGTGCATCGCCAGTGAGTCACCGGTCGGAGTGTGGGTGAAGTCGTCCAGGACGAAGCCCGACTTCGCGAAGCGGCTCCCTTTCAACGTCAACGTGTCGAACGTCATCGGCTGGCACCAGTACGAGTTCCGGATCCAGAAGGGCGAGAACTACCGGCTGCACGTCGGCTGCGGAGGCAACCGGAAGACATGGGGAATGACCGCGAAGACCGGAGACATCCGCGGAGCCGGTCACCGCATCGCCTGCAACGACATCCACCCCGCGATCGACCTGCTGCAGCCGACCAAGAAGCTCCCGAAGGAGATCCGGGTCCTGCTCAGGATCGACCTCGCGAACGGTCTCTCCCGCGGGGAGTGCGGCGTCGTCCGCCGGTAGGGCGTTGCGGCCTGGCGCCTCGCCGCCGTCAAGCTGGGTGGATCAGCGGCGGGTGCGCAGGTAGTCGGCTACCACCTCGGCGCCCAGGCCGTCGAGCGTCGGGGCCACGACGCGGCCGTTGCAGCGGCGCGCCACCGCGTCGACGAAGGCGGCCAGTCGCGGGTCGTCACCCAGGACGAAGAACGTGAACGACGCGCGCAGGCCGGCGACCCGGTCGACCTCGGCCACGGTGGCGCGGAGCGTCTCGGGGCTCGGCGGGTAGTCGAACACCGCGTTGCCGTCCGGCTCCAGGTGGGCGGTGGGCTCCCCGTCGGTGACGACCAGCACCACCGGTTGCGCGTCAGGGTGCCGCTTGAGGTGCTGTCCCGCCAGCAGCAGCGCGTGGTGCAGGTTCGTGCCCTGCTCCCACGCCCCCTCCAGGCCCACCAGCTCCCCCAGCTCGACCGACCGCGCATGCCGGCCGAACGTGATCAGCTTCAGATCGTCGCCGCGGAACCGGGTGGAGACCAGCTGGTGCAGTGCGAGGGCGGTGCGCTTCATCGGCACCCACCGCCCGTCCTGGACCATCGACCAGGAGGTGTCGACACACAGCGCCACTGCCGCGCGCGTGCGCTGCTCGGTCTCGACGATCTCGACGTCGGTGACGTCCAGGCGCCGCGGGTCGCCCCCGGCGCGGCGCAGCACGGCATTGGTGAGCGTGCGCGGGACGTTCCACGCCTCCGTGTCGCCGAACGCCCATGGCCTGCTGGCGCCCGTCTGCTCCCCGGCCGCGCCGGACCGATGGGTCTCGCGCTCGCCGCGCCGCCCGCCGATCCGGTCCACGACGGCCCGCAGCGCCGAGTCCCCCAGCCGCCGCAGCGCCTTGGGCGACAGGCGCAGCGACCCGTCGGGCATCCGCTCGAACAGGCCTTGGCGCTGGAGCTCTCGTTCCAGCTCGGCCAGCGCCCGGGCGTCCACCCGCGCCTGGTCGCCCAGGTGCTCACCGAGGGCGTCCAGGTCGATGTCCTCCAGCCGCGCGCCGGGATAACTCTGGGCGAGCTGCTCGGCCAGCGCGTCGAGCTGCCCCAGCTCCTCCAGCGCGCGGGTGGCCTCCCCCATGCCCAGCGGGTTGTCGCCCCGGAACCGCCCCTGGCCCTGCCAGTCCTCGCCCGGGCGCAGCCCCTGGAGCTGCGCGTCGAGCTCGGCGAGGGCCTGCGCGAGGCGCGGGTCGCCGAACGCCTGGCGGGACAACTCCATCAGCTCGGCACGCTGCTCGGCGCTCATCGAGTTGAGCATCCGCTGCGCGGCCGCGGCACGGGCTGCGAGCAGGTCGACCAGTTCCTCGGTGTTCTGCGGGTTCTCCGGGAAGAACTCGCCGTGCTTCGCCATGAACTCGGCGAACTGCTGCGCCGTGTCGTTGCCCTGCGCGTGCTGGGCGAGCAGGGAGTTGAGGTCGTCGAGCATCTCCCGGACGCGCTCCACGTCTTCGGGCGTCGCCTGCTGCATGGCCTGCTTCATGCCCGTGAACCGCTGGTCGAGCAGTTCCCGGCCGAGCAGGTCGCGGATTTCCTCGTACGCCTCCCGCGCATCTGACGAGCGCCAGTCGTAGGAGTCCAGCTCGCGGACCGCGCCGCCGGTATCGGACGGCAGCGCATCGAGCTGCATCTCCCGGAACCGGGCGTCGTCGGAGTCGTCGCGGCCCAGGGCGTCGCGCTCGGCGTCCAGGGCGCGTTGCAGCAGTTCGCGGACCTGCTGCAACGTGCCGTCGAGACGGTTCTCCCGTTGCAGCCGACTGCGACGTTGCCAGATCTCGCGGGTGAGGTCGTCCAGGCCCCTGAGCCGCCCTCGGGGGTCGTCGAGGCCGCGTCGGAGCAGTTCCTGCAACGCCGAGCGCGGCGATGCCCCCTCCATGACGTCGCGGCCGATCTGATCCATCGCCGACCGCAGGTCGAACGGCGGGGCCAGCGGGTCAGGCCCGTCGACGTAACGGCCGTAGCGGTAGCCGGGGCGCCGTCTCGTCACTGGCCCCACGCTACGCCCGGGCCGGCGGCGCGTGAGAACGATCGGAGGGAATCCAGCTGCTGCCCCGGGTCGGTCGAGCTGGTCGGGGTCGGTGCATCGCCGGACTCGCACTATGCAACGACTCTCGTAGCTTCACCAACTTGACCCTCGTCGCTTCACCACGCCGACCATTGTCGCCTGAAACCTGCGACTCTTGTAGCCTAGTTCACCGGTCACCGAACGCCTGAGGTGAGCTATGACGTCGTTCTCGTCGGACGAGGAGTTGCCGCGCAGGCTGGAGCGGGTCGTCACGGAGCGCCTCGCCCGCGTCCCGGTCGTGGTGCTGCACGGCCCCCGGACGGTCGGCAAGAGCACGATGCTGCTGCGGCTCGCACGCACCACGGGCGGGCAGGTCGTCGACCTCGACGATCGAGCTACTCGGACGGTTGCCGCCGCTGACCCCGCGCTCTATACCGGCTCGCCGACCGTCACCTTCATCGACGAGTACCAGCGGGTTCCGGACATCCTCGACGCGATCAAGGCCGAGCTGAACCGCGAGCTGCGGCCCGGCCGCTTCGTCGTCACCGGATCGACGAACTACTCGACGATCCCGCGCGCGGCGCAGTCGCTGACCGGCCGTGCCGAGGTCCTGACCGTGTGGCCGTTCAGCCAGGGCGAGATCGAGTCCACGCAGGAGGGATTCGTCGAGACGCTGCTCACCGACCCGGCACAGCTGCGCGGCTTCACCTCCGCCACGGCGCGGGACGACTACGCGGCGCGCGTACTGGCCGGCGGCCTGCCAGTCGCGCTGCGGCAGCCGAGCGATCCGGACCGACGACGCTGGTTCCAGGTCTATCTCGACCTCGTTGTGCAGCGCGACGTGCTCGACATCCGCAGCATTCGCCAGCGGGAGGCGCTGCCGCAGTTGCTGCGTGGGCTCATCGGGCAGACCGGGCAGCTGCTCAACATCGCCAAGGCCGCCGAGCGGTCCGGACTCAGCCGCGCCGTCGGTGCCGACTACACCCAGTTGCTGGAGGCCGTGTTCCTGGTGCGGCGGCTGCCCGCCTGGGGACGTACGCTGAGCAGCCGCACCAACACCGTGCCGAAGCTGCACGTACTGGACAGTGGCGTCGGCGCGTGGTTGCTCGGGCTCAGCGCGGCACGGCTCGCGCGCCGCGAGACGACGGCACTCGGCCAGTTCGGGCACCTGTTGGAGTCCTTCGCGGTTCACGAGATCCTCAAGCAGGTGCAGTGGCTGCCCGAGCTGCCGACGGCCGGGCACTACCGGACGAAGGACGGCGTCGAGGTCGATCTCGTGCTGGAGCAGTTCGACGGCTCGGTCTCCGCGGTCGAGGTCAAAGCCGGCACCCAGATCCGTGCCGAGGACCTCCGCGGGCTCACCCACCTGCGCGAGCGGCTCGGCAGCGCGTTTCTCGGCGGGATCGTGCTCTACACCGGCGAGGTCGCCTACCAGCTCGCCGACCGCATCTTCGCCGTCCCCCTCGACGCCCTATGGCGGACGCCCCGGCAACCCGTCGAGGATGCAGCTGTTCAGGTCGGCGGGTGAACGTTCGCACTTTCGGTGCACCGGCGCCAGCCGCTGCTCAGGACTGCGCCAGGTCGGCGAGGTTCCACACCCGCACGGTCTTGTCGCTGCTGCCAGTCCACAACCACCGGACTCCCGTCAAGCTGCCCCACCGCCACCGCGGACACCGGTCCCACACCCGCACCGATCGGGCGGCGCTGCTCCGTGATGCGCCGGCGACGGTCCTACGCGAACAGCTCGTCGATCGTGGTTGCGGTGACGGCCCGGCGGACCCACGTGTCGAGCTGGTCGAGATCGGTGCACTCGCTGATGCGGCGGTGGGCGTCCTCCGGGACGTCGATCTTCCGAGCGGCGAGGACGGCGAGCACAGCCCTGGCCTCGCCCTCCGCCTTGCCCTGGGAGAAGTAGCGACGCGCGAAGTCGCTCTGGTACTCGTACGTTCCGGTCCTCACCAGCACCTCCAGGTAGCGCTGCGCGGCCGCCGGCAACGCGGCGAGCACGATGTCATAGTACAAGCTGGCCCGTTCCGGACCGACCGATGCGAACGCCGCAGGCAGCACGTCCAGCACACCGCTGCGGTCCGGGTCGGCACCGTGGGCCATCGCCGAGAGCACGGTCAGCTCCGGGGCCCGGCCGGCCTGCTCGGCGTCCGCGACGACCGGGACCTCCGCCGGCCGATCACCAGCGGAGCCAACCGCGCGCCGGGATGCCCGAGCTCGATCGGTGTCGCGCACCACGCGGCGACGGCGGCATCCACGCACACGACGAGCAGGACCGCCGGGCAGCGGTGCCGTTGGCGCAGGGTGGCCACGTACACCGGCCAGCTCCACCGCTTGTCCTCGTCGCGCCACAGCTGGGTCTCGACGACCACGGCCTGGACCGGCTGCTCGGCGGCCGTCAGCACGACCACCACATCGGCGCGGTACTCCGTGGGCGAGACGTCGGTCAGCTCGCCGGACTCGACCCGAACCTGGTCGTAGCCGGGCAGGCGCAGCCCGAGCCCGTCGGTCAGCAGCTCGGCGGCCAGCTCCGGGCACTGCCGGAACATCTCGACGATCACCTCGTGCAGGCTCGACGGCATGATCGGGACGTTAGCGGCAGCAACCGACAGTCCTGGTCGATCGGCGCGATGGACGTCCCTGCAGCCCGTCGAGGATGCAGCTGTTCAGGTCGGCGGGTGACGGAGTGCACGCTCGCTGCGCGGACCGTGGTGCTCAGGACGGCGTGAGGTCGGCGAGGTCCCACACTCGCACCGTGCGGTCGTCGCTGCCGGAGACCACCACCGCACGCCCGTCGAGTTGCCCCACCGCCACCGAGTACACGGCGCTGGTGTAGCCGGACAGCGTGCGGGTGCCGCTCGACCCGACGATGAGCACCGCCGCGACCAGCGCGACCGCCACGATCCCGGCCACCGCGACCCACCACGCCCGCCGCCGCCGGGCCGCCGGTCGCGGCGCCCACCCGGCCGCCGACCGGTCCGGCGCCGCCGCCGACCGGGCCGGCGGTCCGATGCCCGCGGGCGGACGGGGTACGCCACCGGCGGCGGCGTGGCGACCGCGCCGCTGCACCCCGCGGCCGGCCCCCCGTGACGCGCTGCCAGGTGGGCGCGCGGGGTGCGGCGCCGCCGCAGGCGCGGGCCACGCGGGGTGCGGCGTCGTCGCCGCCTCCGGCGCCACGGCGGAGGGGAACCGGTCGTCGGGGTCCTTCGCCATCGCGCGGGCGACGACGTCGTCCAGGCCGGCCGGGGACGCCGGGGCGGACCGCGCTCGGCCGGGGCGGCGGTTCGGCGATGTGCGCCCGCATGTACGCGGGCAGGGTCGTGGCCTGGAACGGCGGGCGGCCGGTGAGCGTCTCGAACAGCACGCAGCCCAGGGCGTAGATGTCGCTGCGGTGGTCGGCGCGGCCCTCGAACTGCTCGGGGGCCATGTAGGGCGTAGGTACAGATGGCCAGGCCGGACTGGGAGAACTTCGTGCCGTCCACGGCGCGCGCGATCCCGAAGTCGATGAGGTAGGCGTAGTCGCGGCCCCCGCGGGTGGACACCAGCACGTTCGGCGGCTTCACGTCGCGGTGCACGAGGCCGCCCTCGTGGGCGAGGTCCAGCGCCGCCGCGACCTGGTCGACGATGCCCACCGCGCGCTGCGGCGACGGCGGGGCGCCCGAGGCCAGCAGGGTGTCGAGGTCGACGCCGTCGACCAGTGGCATGTCGATGTAGAGCCGGCCGTCGATCTCGCCGTAGCGGTGGATCGGGATGATGTGCGGGCCGGTCAGCCGCGCGGCCAGCGCGCACTAGCGGCGGGCGAACTCCTCGTCGCCGCCGAACCCCGCCTTGAGCACCTTGATCGCGACGGTGCGGTCGTCCTGGCTGGTGTCGACCGCCCGCCAGACCTCACCCATCCCGCCGCGGCCGAGCAGCGCGTCCAGCCGGTACGGCCCGAAGACCTCCGCGCCTACGCACACCCCCGGCCAGCGCCGACGGGCGCCGCGCCGCACCACGACAGCGGGATGGTAGCGCCGGACATGACGCGTGGACAGCAGCGCAGACCGTCGGTCAGACTGCGGGCATGACCGTGAAGCTCGGCATCTCCCTGTCCGACGACACCCATCGCCGGGCTGTCGAGGCAGCCAGAGCCGACGGGCTACCGCTGTCCACCTTCATCGACCGGGTGCTCGCCCGCGAGCTGTACCGGCGCGGGGTCGACGACCACAACGCGATGCTGCGGGAGGCCGGCCTCGCCGACCCGGACAAGCTTCAGGCCAAGGTCGAGGCGCGCCAGCGAATGATCGACGAGTGGAAGCTGGCCAACCGCGCTCGCGACGAGCGTGCGGGGTGAGGCAGGGCGACGTCTTCCTGTCGCCCGCCTCGCCGGTGACCGGCGAACGAGAGCTTCGGCTCGTGATGTCGGCCGACGGCTACAACAGCCGCCCCGGCTGCGTCTCGGTGCTGATCGCCGAGATCGAAACCGGGACCCGCCTGCGGTCCACGCAGCACGGCGTACTCACCGACTTCGGCGTGGTGCTCGCCGATCGGATCATGTGGTTCCCGCCCACGGGGATCGGCGAGCCGTTCGGCCGCGTCCCCGACGAGCAGCGCCGGGCGATCGTCGACGCCGCGTGCCTGGTCATCCGCGGTGTCGGCTCATGAGGTCCTTGAGCATCGTGTCCGACTCCCCCTCGCCCCCGACGACGCGGTAGCCCTCGGCGCAGTACAGCCGCGCCGCGGGGTTCGTCCGGCGCACGCTCAGGCTGATCGCCGCGACCCCCTCGGCGGTTGCCGCGCGGGCCAGCTCGCGCAGCAGCGCGCGCCCGACTCCGCGACCACGCCACCCCGCGACGACGCCCGTGGCCAGCTCGGGCACATCGGCGGCGACGAAGCCGAACGCGGGCTCGTCCGCGGTGAACAACCGCAGCCAGGCCGCACCGACCGGCTCGCCGCCCGCCTGAGCAACAACACCGAGGTCACCGGGCCGAGGCCACCCGGCGACATAGCGCGCGAGCTCCGAGACATCGAGCACCGCGCGCGGACCGGCCAGCCCGAGCTCGGTCCAGTACGCCGCCTCGGCCAGCATCTCGACGAGGAACGGGCCGTCCGCAGCCACGGCAGGACGGAGCGTGCAGCTCACCCGTAGCTGACCGACTCGTCGTCGGCGGTGTCCTTCGCGAGGCGGCGGGTGAGGAACAGCAGTTCCAGCGCCAGCTCGGCAGCCGAAGCCATCGGACCGGGGTCCTCGGTACCCGCCGCGTCGAGCCGCCGGGCGATCTCGGTGAGCACGCCGACCGGCGGCAGCGCGGCGACCACTTCCGCCGCCGCTACCCGCTCGCCGGTGCGCACCGGGGATCCGGCGACCGCCTCGGCGAGCGGGGTGAGGTCGAGCCCGCGCAGCCGGGCGCGGGCGGTGTCGGCGACGGCGCGGCGCAGCAGGTGCTCCAGGTGCTCGGACTCGCGACCCTCCTCGCCCGAGGCGAACTCCAGCTTGCCCCGCAGCACCTCCGGGACCGAGTCGAGGTCGACGGGCCGGGCGGTCGGCCGCTCCTCCCCGGTCAGCGCGGACCGTCGCACGGCGGCAGCGGCCACCGTCTCCGCTGCCGCCACGGCGAACCGCGCCGACACCCCCGAGCCCTGGTCGATCGCCGACGACCCGCGCAGCGACCGGGTGAACCGCGCGATCACCTCGAGCAGGTGCGCGGGGACCTCGGCGTGCAGGCGCGCCTCCTGCCGGACGAGCGCGACCTCGTCGGCGAGCTCCAGCGGGTAGTGGGTGCGTACCTCGGCCCCGAACCGGTCCTTGAGCGGGGTGATGATCCGGCCCCGGTTGGTGTAGTCCTCGGGGTTGGCCGACGCGACGAGCAGCACATCCAGCGGCAGGCGCAGGGTGTAGCCGCGGACCTGGATGTCGCGCTCCTCCATCACGTTGAGCAGCGAGACCTGGATGCGCTCGGCGAGGTCGGGCAGCTCGTTGATCGCGACGATGCCGCGGTGCGCGCGCGGGACGAGCCCGTAGTGGATCGTCTCGGGATCGCCGAGGGACCGGCCCTCGGCGACCTTGACCGGGTCGACGTCGCCGATGAGGTCGGCGACCGCGGTGTCGGGAGTGGCGAGCTTCTCGGTGTAGCGCTGGTCGCGGTGGCGCCAGGCGACGGGCAGGTCGTCGCCCAGCTCGGCGGCCCGGCGCCGGGATGCCGGGGTGATCGGCTCGTAGGGGTGCTCACCCAGCTCCGACCCGTCGATCACCGGCGTCCACTCGTCGAGCAGGGCGACGAGCGAGCGCAGCAGCCGGGTCTTGCCCTGGCCCCGCTCGCCGAGCAGCACCACGTCGTGCCCGGCGATCAGCGCGCGTTCGAGCCGGGGCAGCACCGTGGACTCGAACCCGACGATCCCCGGCCACGGGTCGGCGCCGCGGCGGAGCGCAGCGAGCAGGTTGGCGCGGATCTCGTCCTTGACGCCGCGGAGCTCGTGCCCGCAGGCACGCAGGGCGCCGACGGTGGCGGGCAGGTCGGGGGTGACGGGCACAGGTCCACGCTACGCGGGAGCCGTCCGGCGCCTCACGCTCCGGCCACCGGGGCCGGTGCGGCCGGCGTGCGTCCGGAGCGGCGCAGCCCGCCGCCGCCGGTCAGCGCCAGGACCACACCGAACACGGCGGCGCCGGTCAGGACGATCGTCGTTCCGGACGGCACATCCAGGTGGTAGCTGAGGTTCATGCCGACGAAGCCGGTCATGGCGCCGATGATCGTGGAGTGGACCAACATGGCGGCGAACCGGTCGGTGAGCATCCGGGCGATCACCGCCGGTATGACGAGCGTCGCGGCGACCAGGGTCACGCCGATCACCGTCAGCGTGGCGAGGATGGACAGCGACAGCACCAGCATGAGCAGCGCGTCGGTTCGAGCGACGCGAACGCCGCTGACGTCGGCCACCTCGGGGTCGAAGGTGGCGAACAGCAACTCGCGATACCGCATGACGACGACGGCCATTGTGAACGCAGTGATCGCGGCGAGCGCCCAGACGTCGGCCGCGGAGACCCCGATGATGCTGCCGAACAGCGCTGCGTCGAAGCTGGGCCCTCGGCTGCCGAAGATCGTCAGCAGCGCCACGCCGAGCGCGAAGGAAGCGGTGGTGATCACGCCGATCGCGGCATCGGCACCGATCCGCCGGCGACGGGCGACCTGGTTGATCGCCAAGGCCGAGGCCAGCCCCCAGACCCCGGCGCCGAGGTAGTAGTTGATGCTGATCAACGAGCTCGCCGCGAAGCCGCCGAAGATCGCGTGCGACAAACCGTGACCGATGTAGCTCATGCCGCGCAACGTGATGTACACCCCGACCAGCCCGCAGAGGCCGCCGGCCAGCGTCGCGACCATCAGGCCACGGACGAAGAACCCGTAGCGGTACGGGTCGAGCAGGATCTCGATCATGCGATCCGCGAGCGGGTGGCCGCCCGCCGATACCCGTCGAGGACCACCGGCACGCCCATATGGTCCATGACCTCCATCGATGCGCCGAACGTCCGCTCCAGGACGTCCCCGCGGAGCACCTCCGCGGGCCGGCCCGCCGCGACGACCGTGCCGTTGAGCGCCACCACCGACGGCAGGTGGGCCGCGACGCCGTTGAGATCGTGGGTGGTCAGCAGGATCGCCATGCCGTCGGCGTTGAGCTCGGCGAGCAGATGCAGGACGTCGTGTCGCGTCGTGATGTCGACACCCGAGGTCGGCTCGTCCATCAGGAGCAGGTCGGGCTCGCGCAGCAGGGCCCGCGCGATGAACATGCGTTGCTGTTGCCCGCCGGAGAGCTGCCGGATGTGCCGGTCGACGAGATCGCCGATGCCCAGCCGGTCGAGAATCCGGCTGATCTCGACCCGTTCACCACGTGACGGCCACGGCAGCTTGCGACCCGGGCGCGACATGAGGACGCACTCCCCCACGGTGACCGGGAAGTTCCAGTTGACCGTGTCGAGTTGCGGGATGTAGCCGACGGCGAGGCCCGCGCGCCGGGCCACCCGGCCGTGCCGAGGCTTCACGGTGCCGAGCATCAGGCGCAGAACCGTGGTCTTCCCGGATCCCGAGGGGCCCACCATGCCGATGAAGTCGTGTTGGCGGACGGCAAGGTTCACACCAGACACGACCGACGGCTGGTCGTAGCCGAACTCGACCGCGTCCAGGCGCAGCAGCTCGTCGGTCGTCGCGGCGCTCACTGCGGGTACGTCGCCCGGTCCGGCACGGCCGGGCTGACGTCGAGCGCCTGCAGCCGAGGCGCCTCGCCACCGAGACCAGTGATCATCGTGACGTAGTTGTAGCGCATCAGGCCGACCCAGGAGTGCTCGGGGGAACCGGGCTCGCCGGGCAGGTCGTCGTCGCGCAGCGTGTCCTCGTACCGGGCACCGGTCGACCGGCCGATCTCCTCCAGGACCGCGGACGGGAACACCTCGGAACCGAAGACCGTCGGCACCTGCTCCGTGCGGACCTGGTCGATCAACGCGGCGACCTCCTGCGGGGTGGGGTCCTCGAAGTTCTCCGGCTGGATCGCGCCGATGACCGTCCAGTCGTAGGTCTTCGCGAAGTACGCGTAGGCGTCGTGGTAGGTCAGCAGCTCCCGCCGGTCGGCGGGCACGCTCGTCTGGTCGGCGCGCAACGCCTCGGACAGCGCGTTCGCCTGGGACTCGAAGGTCGCGAAGTTGGTCCGGTAGGTAGGCGCGTTCGTCGGGTCCACCTCCACCAGCGTGTCACGCACGAGCTGCGCATACCGGATCGCCCACGTCGGATCAGTCCACAGATGCGGGTTCGGCTTGCCCTCCTCACGGGGGAAGGAGAAATCGTAGACGTACTGCTCCTCGGGCAGGACCGTCGTGCCGAGCTCGACGAGCCGCGCACCGGCGCGCATGTTCGCCTCCGCCAGATCCTTCGTCGGCTCCTCGAGCTGAAGGCCGTTGATGAACACGACGTCGGCGTCGCTGAGCACCCGCGCGACGCTGGGCGGCGGATCGAACGTGTGCGAGTTCGTCCCCTCCGGGACGATGCCCTCGATCTCGGCTCGGTCGCCGGCCACCGACGCGACGATCGACGTGATCGGGGCGACCGTCGTGACGACACGGAGCCCGCCGGCATCTGCGCCGTCTGTGACCTGACCGCCCGCGCAGCCGCTGAGTGCGCTCGCGACGAGCACGATCGGGAGCGCCGAGCACCGGAACACCGCCAGTTTCACCACGCGGCGAACACTACGTGCCGCTAATCGGCTCCTGCAAGGAAGCGGCGTCAAGCGCCGGAGTCACCAGATCGAGTGATGACGCGGCAGGCGGGCCCGGAGCGCTGCGACCTACCGTTCATGATCGCGAGAAGCCACTCGCGATCATCACGAGGAGGATCACGTGCGAGTTCTGTCCGTTGCCGCAGCTTTACTGGGTATGGCAAGCGCGCTGGTGCTTACTGCACCCAGCGCATCGGCCGCTTCCTGTGGGCCGGTCGGCCCCGTCGAGTGCGGCGCTTCGAAAACGGGAGGGGCCCGTCAAGGTGGAACTCATCGACATGTACTGCTTCAACAAGTACGGCATCGACGTCAGCGTCGGCGGCGACGGCATCTAAAGGTGGGCCTGGTCAAGTCCTAGCCATTGCTCAGTTGCCGTCCGCATACCCGTGCGTGTTCGCCGGGTCTTCTCATCGGCGAGCCACTGCGCCCCGCGGCGCCGCTCAGTTCGCGGGCGCGGTGGTGAGGCGGCGCTCCACCACGGGGCGCGGGCGCCCGTCGGCCGAGCAGTAGACCTCGATGCGAAGCTCGGTCGAGGTCCCGTCCGAGACCCTGACGTGGACGTCCTCGTCAGGCCCCTCATCGGTGTCGGTGACGACGAGCTCCGGCGGTACCGCGACCTCGAGAAGGCGCGCGGGCCTGCCGGTGCACTCGACCGCCATCCGGACCCGCTCGACGACGAAGGTCTCGATGCGCGCCGGAGCCTGCTCGTCGCCCGCGCTCGGCGCGGTCCGGAACTCCGCGCCCACCGGGCCCGAGCCGCGCAGCACGTCGCCGACCGTCGTGGTGGCCGCGAACCCCACGCCCGTCGCCACGACGGTCGCTGCGAGCCACGTGAGCAGGTAGACGGTCGTCTGGCGCACGGCGGAATTGTCCCGCTCACACCACCCGCGTAGGGGTTAAGGCAAGGCCAAAATCAGGCTAACCGGCCGCACCCACTCACTCCGCGTGACCGATCTGCCGTACCGTCACGCCGCACCCGGCAGCTCGTCGACCATCCGGCCGACCACCGCGAGGAGCCGATCGAGGAGGCGCCACCGTGGCGAGCGTGCTCATCGTGGAGGACGACCCGTCGATCCGGACCGTGCTGCTGCGCGCCCTCGCCGAGCGGGGCTTCGCGGCGTCGTCGGCGACCTGCGGCATGGCCGGGCTGGCGGCGGCCGTCGAGACCAAGCCCGATCTGGTGCTGCTCGATCTCGGCCTGCCCGACGTGGACGGGCTGGAGATCCTCAAGATGCTGCGCGCCGTGAGCCGGGTGCCGGTCGTGGTCGTCACCGCCCGCGACGACGAGTCGGTCGCGGTGGAGGCGCTCAACTCCGGCGCGGACGACTACGTTGTCAAACCGTTCGGCGCCGAGCACCTGGAGGCCCGGATCCGCGCGGTCCTGCGCCGGGTCGGGCACGGGCAGTCCGAGCCCGCCGTGCGCATCGGAGCGCTGCACATCGACTCCAGGGCCCGGGACGTGCGCATGGATGGGAAGGCCCTGGAGCTCACCCCCAAGGAGTTCGACCTGCTCGTCTATCTCGCGTCGCGGGTGGGCGAGGTGGTGACCAAGCGGGAGCTGCTGGCAGAGGTGTGGCGCCAGCCCTACGGCGGCACCGACAAGACCGTCGACGTGCACCTGTCGTGGTTGCGCCGCAAGCTGGGCGAGCCCGCAGGAGCCCCGCGCTACCTGCACACGGTGCGCGGGGTCGGCGTCAAGCTGGTGGAGCCCTGAGGTGCGCCGGCAACTGGTGATCACCGTCGTCGCGACCAGCGCGCTGATCCTCATCGCGCTCCTGCTGCCGATGGCGGCGCTCGTGCAGCGGTTCGCCGTCGAGGATGCCCTCGCCGCGGCGGGGCTCGAGGTGCAGGCGACCGAGTCGGTCGTCGCGTTCCGCGACCGGGCCGACCTCGTGTCGTTCATCGCCGACATCAACAGCGGCAACCCGGTCGGCCGCACCACCGTGATGTTCGCCGACGGCGACGCGATCGGTCCCGATCCCGAGGTCACCGAGGACGTGCTGCGCGCCCGCCAGACGGGCCGTGCGCTCAGCAACGACACCGCCGAGGGTGCCGAGATCCTTGTTCCCGTGAGCGTGCGCGGCCAGCCGGGCGACCAGGAGGACGCGGCCCCACTCCCACCCGCGACGGTCATCCGCGTCGTGATCCCCGGCAACCAGGTCAACCGCGAGGTCCTGCTGTCGTGGGGTGTCCTCGCGATCCTCGGACTCGGATTGCTCGGGCTGGCGGTCCTGGTGGCCGACCGCTTGGGGCGCACGCTCGTCCGCCCGGTGACCGAGCTCGCCCGCACCGCCGAGCGGCTCGGCCGCGGCGATCTCCGGGCGCGCGCCGAACCCGCCGGCCCGCCGGAGGTACGGGAGGTCGGTCAGGCCCTCAACCGCCTCGCCGCGCGCATCGACGAGCTCCTCACCGCGGAGCGGGAGTCTGCCGCAGACGCCTCCCACCGGCTCCGGACACCCATCACCGTGCTGCGTCTGGAGGCGGGCGAGCTGGGCGAGCCCGCCGAGCGGAGCCGGATGACCGCCGGCGGCGACGCCCTGGCCAGGGCCGTCGACGTGCTGATCACCGAGGCGCGCAGGCCGGTGCGCGAGGGCCTCGGCGCGGCGAGCGACGCGGTCGCGACCGTCGCGGAGCGCGCCGGGTTCTGGCGGGTTCTGGCCGAGGACCAGGAGCGGCGGATGCGTGTCGTGCTGCCGTCTTCGCCGCTGCCGGTGAAGGCGGCGGCCGACGACGTCGCGGTCGCCGTGGACGTCCTGCTGGAGAACCTCTTCTCGCACACCGACGAGAAGGTGCCCTTCGAGGTCGTCGTGCAGCCGCGCACCGACGGAGGCGCGCGGATCGTCGTCTCCGATCAGGGTGCGGGCTTCCCCGATCTCGACGTGGTGCGGCGCGGGCGCAGCAACGGCGGCTCGACCGGGCTGGGGCTCGACATCGTGCGACGTACCGCGGAGGCGTCAGGCGGACACCTGCGGCTGGAGAATCCCCCAGCTGGGGGCGCCCGCGTGACCGTCGACCTCGGCCCACCCGCCGTCGCCGCCGTGGCGGACTCTTAACCACACGACCGGCGCCTCGTTAACGTCACCGCTCCTACGGTTCCCGCCCATGCAGTTGCAGTCACACCGGACGGGGCAGCGATGAACAGGGTTCTGGTGGCCGAGAACGATCCCGGCGTTGCCGCGGAGCTGGACCGCTGCCTGCGGCACGCCGGCTTCGGCCCGATCGTCGTCGGCGACCCGCGCGACGCGGTCGCGGTCGCCCTGCGTGGCCGCTGCAACCTCGTGCTGCTGGGGCCCGGGCTGCACTCCGCGAGCGGAACGGCCGTGCTCCGGCAGATCAGCGCGGCGGGTGGCACGGTCCGGACGATCGTGCTGTCGGACACCGACGACGTGGCGGCGCTCGTCGAGGCGTTCGAGGCCGGTGCCGCCGACTACCTGCGGACCCCGTGCCGCCTCGACGAGCTGCTCGCCCGCATCCGGCTACGGCTGCGGGGGGTCGGCGCGGCGACCCCCGCCGACCTCGCCCGCGTCTGACACCCCGCTACCGGGGCTGCTCCGAGCCGGGCACCGGCGGCATCCCCCGCGGCGGGGTGGGAGCGGCGCTCTCGTGCTCCGGGTACGACTGCTCCGGGTACGACGGGGTCGCCGGGCGAGGCTGTCCGGACGGCAACCCCTGGGACGCACCACCGGCACCGAGCCTGCCCCCCGCCGGTCCGTTGACCGATCCCGTCAGCGCGGGCGCGCCCAGCGGCGGCAGTTCCTTGCGCGCCTGCGCCTCGGCCTCGGCAACGGCCCGGGCGGTGGCGGGGTCGGGCGCGGTGTCGAACCAGTGCTTGATCGCCTCGTTGTCGTAGTCGGGCTTCGGGGTGTCGTCGGACGGGCTGGGCTGGTAGCGGAACACGCCGTCCTCACCGGGGGCGCCGAGCATGCGGGTGAAGCCCTCCAGCGCCTTTCCGAAGTCGCTGGGCACGAGCCAGACCTTGTTCGCCTCGCCCTGCGCCATCTGCGGCAGCGTCTGGAGGTACTGGTAGGCGAGCAGCTCCGGCGTGGGCTTGCCCGCCTTGATCGCGGCGAACACGGTCTCGATGGCCTTGGCCTGGCCCTGGGCCTGCAATGCGCGCGCGGCCCGGTCGCCCTGCGCGCGCAGGATGCGCGACTCGCGCTCGGCCTCGGCGTTCAGGATGGCGGCCTGCTTGGCGCCCTCCGCGGTGAGGATCTGCGCCTGCTTCTGGCCCTCCGCGCTGCGGATCGCCGACTCCCGCTGGCCCTCGGCGGTGAGGATCGTCGCGCGCTTCTCGCGGTCGGCCTTCATCTGGCGCTCCATCGACTCCTGGATGGAGGCGGGCGGGTCGATCGCCTTGATCTCGACCCGGGCAACCCGGATGCCCCAGCGCCCGGTGGCCTCGTCCAGCTCGCCGCGCAGCACGGTGTTGATCTCGTCGCGGGAGGTGAGCGTGCCCTCCAGGCTCATCCCGCCGACCACGTTGCGCAGCGTGGTGGTGGTGATCTGCTCGACGCCGACGATGTAGTCGGAGATCTCGTAGACCGCGGCCTTCGGGTCGGTGACCTGGTAGTAGACGACGGTGTCGATGTTGACGGTCAGGTTGTCCTGGGTGATCACCGGTTGCGGCGGGAAGGAGACGACCTGCTCGCGCAGGTCGATCCGCTCGCGCACCTTGTCGATGAACGGCACCAGGAACACCAGGCCCGGGTCGGCGGTGCCCTTGAACCTGCCGAGGCGCTCGATCACCGCGGCGGTGGCCTGCGGGATGATCTGTACCGCCTTCACCACCGATACGACGACGAACAGGATGATCAGGCCCACCACGGTGAGCAGCACCGCGTCCACGGTGTCCCCCTTCTCTCGTTGCACAGCCCCCTGAAGGGGCTCAGTCCTGGGTCACGACCATCGCCGTGGCCCCGTTGATCGTCACGATCGTCACCGGCGTACCCGGCTCGATGATCTCGGCGCCGTCGAGCGCCTTGGCCGACCAGACGTCGCCGCCGATCTTCACCCGGCCGCCGTGCCCGTCGACCCTGGCGACGACGACACCCGACCCGCCGACGAGGGCCTGGGCGTGCATCGTCTGCGACGACATGCCCCGGTCGAGCTTGCGGCGCAGCGCGGGGCGCACCGCGAACATCAGCAGCACCGACGCGGCGCCGAACACCAGCGCGCTGCCGAGCACCGGCAGGCCGAGCAGGGCCGCCACCGCCGCGACGAACGCGCCACCACCCAGCATGAGCAGCACGAACTCTCCGGACAGGACTTCGGCGGAGATCAGCACGAGTCCCGCGATGAGCCAGATCACAGCGGCCGTCATGGCACCGATCCTGCCAGAGATCAGGGCTGCGAGGTCACGAAATCGATCAACCGCTCGACGGCCCCGATCAGGGGCGTCTCGAGATCGCGGAAGTCGCGCACCGCACCCAGCACGCGCCGGGCTCCGTCGGCCGGCTCGCCCCAGCCGAGCGCCGCGCACACGCCGGCCTTCCAGTCCACCCCGCGCGGGATCTCGGGCCATGCCCGGATCCCGACGACGCCGGGCCTGACCGCCGCCCACACGTCCACGTAGGGGTGGCCGGTGACGAGCACGTCCGGATGCGCGATCCCGGCCGCGGCGCGCGTCTCCTTCGAGCCGTCGACGAGATGGTCGACGAGCACGCCCAGCCGCCTGCCCGCGCCGGGGGCGAACGCCGCGACGGCCCCGGCGAGGTCGTCCATCCCGTGCATCGGCTCGACGACCACCCCCTCGACGCGCAGGTCGTGACCCCACACCCGCTCGACGAGCTCGGCGTCGTGCAGCCCTTCCACCCAGATCCGCGAGCCCCGCGCGGTGCGCGCCCGCAGCCCCTGCACCCGGACCGAGCCCGAAGCCGAGCGGACGGGGCCGGCCGCCCGGCGCTGCGGCGGCACGAGGGTGGCGGGGACGCCCTCGACGAGGAACGCGGCCGGCCGCAGCGGGAACAACCGCCGCCTGCCGTCGCGGTCCTCCAGCACGAGCTCGCGGGTATTGACGTCGGTGACGGCTCCGCAGAACCCGCTGGCGGCGTCCTCCACGACCATCCCGGACTCGGCGACGACCTGCGGCACCGGGCGCCGCCTGCGGACGAGGGTGCCGTCGTCGGCGAAGGTGTCACGGTAGTCGTGCGGGCGGGCGGCGCGGGCGCCGAGACGCGCCGCCGGCACGCCGTCGCGCTCGGGTGGCGGCCTGCCCGCTGGGTTCACGGCACGGTTGTACTCCCCGACCACGCTCACCGGGCGCAGCGACACGCCGGTGAGCCTGTGCCTCCGAACGGGTGGGTGCCCGGAGCGGCCGTCCTACGCACCGTGGCGCCGGCGGGACCGGGACGCCGGACCGGCTGCCGGGTTCACTCGCACGGCCGGGGTGCCTCAGCGCTCCGCGCTGGCTAACCTGACGCCGTGTCCTGCCCCTCCGCGACGCTCACCGTCTGGACCTCGGCCTGGCTGGCCGGCGCCGCGGCCCCCGACGACGTGCTCGACGCGCTCGCCCCGTGGGCCGAGGCGCACGACGTCCGGGCGGCCGACGCCGACACCGCCGCTCGCACGACGCTCCCGCCGCCGGGCTCGCCCGTGTCGTCGGTGGCCTTCCTGCTGGCCGCGCTGCGCAGGCTGGGCGGGGACGGGTCGGCTGCCCGGCTGGTCCTGCCCGCACCGGGTGACGTGCGAGGTCTGCCCGGTCCTGGCGTGTTCAGCCGGGAGGCGACGACCGCGGGCCAGGGCGTGCTGTTCGTGGGCGCCGGGTTGGGCGTGGTGCCCACGTCCGTCGCGGACGGGGTGCTGCGCTGGACGGTGTACCCCGTGACCGATCCGGGCACGCCGCAGGAGTTCGTCGCGCTCGGCCACGCGGAGGCCGACCTGCGCGACCAGGTGCGCCGCTCGGCGTCGGTGCTCACCTCGCTCGGGGTCGCACGCCACCGGCCCGGGGTGCGCGAGGAGATCGCCGCCGCGCTGCGGGCCAGGCCGCGCTCAATGTGGCCGGCGGGCATGCCGGGCCAGGCACTGCGGGTGCTCCAGCACGCCGACGAGGTGGAGGCGATCCTCGCCGCGGCGTCCGGTGACGACCCGGGCGGGGCGCTGTCGGTCTCGGCAGCCAGCGCGCGCCGTGAGGCGTTGCGGCCCGTCGACGCGGCCGTGCGGGTGGCCCGGCGGGCCGCTGTCGCGGAGGCGGTGCGGGTGCTGGCGGCCAGCCCGATCATCTAGCCGCCGGCCGCCGCGGCATCACGAGGTGGCGCCCCCTCAGCGTGGCGCCGACCACGGGTGGACCTCGACGCCTACCGGCTCACCCCGGCCGTCTCGTAGCTCGCAAACGGTCACGCCGGGCGGCCGGCGGGACGCGCCGGGAGACAGCAGTCCGCGGCGCACGGCACGCCGTTCACGGTGGACCCTGCGCGAGCGACGCCGCCCAGCGCACGCGGGATCGCGCCGCGGCGGTGCTCGTCGACCAGCTCGACGACCAGCTCGGCGAACCGCGGGTCGGGCCCGGCGGTGGCCGCCCGGGCGAAGGCCATGCCGAGCGCGGCGGCCCGCTCACGGGCCTCGTGGTCGAGGTCCCACACGACCTCGACGTGGTCGGAGACGAACCCGATCGGAGCCACGACCACCCCGGGGACGCCCACGTCGTGCAGCGCGTCGAGGTGGTCGACGATGTCGGGCTCCAGCCACGGAACCTGCGGTGGCCCGGACCGGGACTGCCAGACGACGTCGTGCCCGTTCGCACCGACCGCGGCGGCCACCAGGCGGGCGGCCTCGACCACCTGGCGGGAGTAGCGGTGCCCGCCGTCATCCGGGACGCCGGCGGCGGCGTCGGCGCCCTGCGGCACCGAGTGGGCGGTGAACACGAGCCGGGCGCCATCGCGCACCCCGGCGGGCAGCGTCGCCGCGGCGGTCCGTACGGCGTCGGCGTTGGCCGCGACGAACAGGGGGTGATCGAAGAAGTGCCGCAGCTTCACCAGGGTGGGCGCGCCCGGGCCGGCGACGGCGCGGGCGCGGGCGATGTCCTCGTGGTACTGCCGGCACGCCGAATAGCCGCCGTACGCGCTGGTCGCGAACACGAGCGCGCGGCGCACGCCGTCGCACGCCATCCGCGCGACCGTGTCCTCCACCAGGGGGTGCCAGTTGCGGTTGCCGAAGTAGACGGGCAGGTCCAGGCGCCGTTCGACGGCAGCGATCAGCTCCCGGTTGCGGGCGTTGATCGGCGACACGCCACCGAAGTGCAGGTAGTGCGCCTGCACCGCGTCGAGCCGATCCGGCGGAACGCCCCGGCCGCGGGTGACGTTCTCCAGGAACGGCCGGACGTCCGCGGGGCCCTCGGGGCCACCGAAGGACAGGACGAGCAGAGCGTCGATCCCGGGGTCACTCGCTGCGCCGGTCACGAGGTGGGGGCGACGCCGATCGCGTGGAAGCCGCCGTCGGCCCAGACCATGGAGCCGGTGGTGGCCGGCAGCCAGTCCGACAGCAGGGCGCACACGGTCTTCGCGACCGGCACCGGGTCGTTGACGTCCCAGCCCAGCGGGGCCCGGCCGTCCCAGGCCTCCTCGAACGCCGCGAAGCCGGGGATCGACTTCGCGGCCATCGTCTTCACCGGCCCCGCCGCGACGAGGTTCACCCGGATGCCCTTGGGCCCGAGGTCGCGGGCCAGGTAGCGGGTGACGGACTCCAGCGTGGACTTTGCCACGCCCATCCAGTCGTAGGCGGGCCACGCCTGGCGGTTGTCGAAGTCCATCCCGACGACCGAGGCCCCCGGTCCGAGCAGCGGCAGGCAGGCCGTCGTGAGCGACTTGAACGAGTAGGCGCTCACATGCAGCGTCGTGGCGACGTCCTCCCAGGGCGCGTTGAGGAAGGCCCCGTCGCCCAGGCAGCTCGCCGGGGCGAAACCGATGGAGTGCAGCAGGCCGTCCAGCCGTGGCTCGTCGCCGAGATGGGGCGCTAGTCGATCGGCGAGCGACGCGAGCTGCCCGGTGTCGGACACGTCGAGCTCGACCACGGGCGCGGGCTGCGGTAGTCGCTGCGCGATCCGCTCCACCAGCCGCATCCGGCCGAAGCCGGTGAGCACCACCTGGGCGCCCTGCTGCTGCGCGATCTTGGCGGCGTGGAAGGCCAGTGACGCGTCGGTGATCACGCCGGTGACGAGCAGGCGCTTGCCGTCGAGCAGTCCCATCGAGGAGCCTTTCCGTGACGTCGGGGGAAGCGCTAGTGACCCATGCCCAGGCCACCGTCGACCGGGACCACCGCGCCGGTGACGTAGCCGGCCGCCTCGGACCCGAGCCACAGGACAGCGGCGGCCACCTCCTCGGGCGCGGCGTAGCGGCCCAGCGGTACCTGCGTGAGGATCTCGGCGCGGCGTGCGTCGGGCAGTGCGCGGGTCATGTCGGTGTCGACGAACCCGGGCGCGACGACGTTGGCGGTGATGCCGCGCGAGCCCAGCTCCCGGGCGATCGAGCGGGCGAGCCCGACCAGCCCGGACTTCGACGCGGCGTAGTTGACCTGGCCCGCCGAGCCGGTGAGCCCGACGACCGACGACACGAACACCATCCGCCCGCCGCGGGCCCTGAGCATCCCGCGCGAGGCGCGCTTGGCGACCCGGTAGGCACCGGTGAGGTTGGCGTCGACGACCTTGGTGAACGACTCCTCGCTCATCCGCATGAGCAGCCCGTCGTCGGTGATGCCCGCGTTGGACACGAGCACCTGCACCGGACCGTGCTTGTCCTCGACCTCGCCGAAGGCGAGGTCCACCTGCTCGGCGTCGGTGACGTCGCAGCGGACGGGCAGCAGCCCGCCGGGCAGGTCCGCTCGCGTCCCGTCCGGACCGCGGTGGGTGATCGCGACCTGGTCGCCCTGCGCCGCGAACGCCGTGGCGATCGCCAGCCCGATCCCGCGGTTGCCTCCGGTCACCAGCACGCTGCGTCCCACGAGCGGCAGCCTAGGGGACGCCCGATGCCCGCACGGCTGGGCGTGAGCCGGGCGACTGTTTCGCCCTTGACTTATATAAGCACGAGTTTCTAAAGTGGTGACGTGCACGCGTTCGCCGTCCTCGGAGATCCCGTACGCAGGCGGATCCTCGAACTGCTCGCTGCGGGCGAGCAGCCCGCCGGCGCGGTGAGTGCCCGCATCCAGAACGAGTTCGCGATCTCCCAGCCCGCGGTGTCGCAGCACCTGAAGGTGTTGCGGGAGCACGGCTTCGCGACGGTCCGGGCCGAGGGGGCCCGCCGCCTCTACGCCGTCCGGGCCGAGCCGCTGCGCGAGGTCGACTCCTGGTTGGAGGGCTTCCGCCGGTTCTGGACCCCGCACCTCGACGCCCTCGGCACCGAGCTGGCCCGCGGACGGCGAGCGCGCCGGCACGCCGGCGTCCCCGACCCCACCCCCGACCCTGGAAGGACCGGAGAATGATCGACGTCACCCACCAGATCAGCGCCGTGCGGCGCTCCGTCGGCACCCGCGTGCTGGAGGCGGGCGAGGCCCGCGTGCAGACGATCTCGCAGACCTACCCGTCGGACGTGGTGGACGTCTGGGACGCCTGCACGAACGCGGAGCGGCTCCCACGCTGGTTCGCTCCCGTCTCCGGCGATCTGCGCCTGGGCGGGCGCTACCAGGTCGAGGGCAACGCCGGCGGCACGATCGAGCGCTGCGACCCGCCCAAGGGTTTCGCCGCCACGTGGGAGTTCGGCGGCGAGGTGAGCTGGATCGAGGTCGCCCTCGTCCCCGAGGGCGAGGGCACCCGCTTCACCCTGGAACACGTCGCGCACGTGAAGGACGAGTTCTGGACGCAGTACGGTCCCGGGGCGACCGGGGTGGGCTGGGACCTCGCGCTGCTCGGACTCGCCACCCATCTCGCCACCGGGGCCGACGTCCCGCCGGAGGCAAGCACCTGGGCCGTCTCGCCCGCGGGTCTGCGGTTCGTCGCCGAGAGCAGCGCCGCCTGGTGCGCGGCGGGCGTCGAGGCCGGGGCCGACCTCACGGCCGCCCGCGAGGCCGCAGCGCGGACGACGGCGTTCTACACCGGAGCTCCCGAGACCTGAGCCCTCCCGGCCGCTCCGCACCCGCCGGGAGACGGCACGGCCGGCCTCACGCCCGCCGGCGCTGCCGGGCGTTCCGGCGGGCGACCTCCTCGCGCTGCTCCGCCTTCGCCGCGTCCCGGACGGCCTGCAGCATGCCGCGGGGGTAGCCCGCCTTGAGGGCACGGTGCTCGGTGGCCTCGAAGACGTACGCGGAACCGTAGATCATCCCGATGAACACGCCGCCGAGCACGGCCATGGCCCGCGCCCAGAGCGGGCCCGGCACCACGAGCACGACCAGGACCGCCGCGGGCACAACCTGCACGAGGCCACGGGAGAGCTGGCGGGCCATCCAGGTGCGGGTGGTGAGGTCGTGGAGCACCCACGCGCCGTAGCGCGGCGGGAGACCGGCGCCGTAGGCGTAGAGGAGCCAGCGCAGTGGCCCGGGGGGGGCGCGGCCGCGTCGGTTCCGAACTCGGCACGGTCATGTCCACCCCAATCATTTGTGCACTAATCATTGGCACAGGCTACAGTTCAAGGATGCCCGCAGAGACCCGGAGTGATGCATCCGACCTCCTCGCGCTGGACCGCCAGGTCTGCTTCGCGCTGGCCGTCGCGTCGCGCACGGTGATCGGGCTCTACCGGCCGCTGCTCGACCCGATGGGTCTCACGCACCCGCAGTACCTCGTCATGCTGGCGCTCTGGGAGCGCTCCCCGCGCTCGGTGAAGGACCTCGGCTCCGCGCTGGCACTCGATCCCGGGACGCTCTCCCCGCTGCTCAAGCGGCTGGAGGCGGGCGGTCTGGTGGTCCGCGCGCGGGAACGGACCGACGAGCGCCTGCTCGCCGTCCAGCTCACCACCCGGGGGCGCGCGCTGCGGCACGAGGCCGAGCGGGTGCCGCCCGCGATCATCGCGACGCTGGGGATGGAGCTCACCGAGCTGGAGGACCTGCACGCCGTGCTCACTCGGGTGATCGCCGCCGCCCGGGCCGTCCCGAAGGGCTGAGCCGGCCCGCCTGCCACCCGCCTCGCGGACGCCGGAGCCCTTGCGAACCGCACGCGATCCCGGCGAGACGCGCCCGGGACTGCGAAGCGCGGCTGCGGTCAGGGCAGGCGGCGGCCCAGCGCGAGGCCGCCGCCCACGCCCGCGACGAGCAGCAGCACACCCCCGGCGAGCCAGGGCTTGCTCGTGTCGACGCGGCGGATCTCGTAGCCGATCTGCTCACCGAGCTCGGCGTAGACCTGCCGCAGCTCCGCCGCCGACGCCGCCGCGAAGAACTGCCCGCCGGAGAGCTGCGCGATCACCCGCATCGACGTGTCGTCGGCGGGGACGGGGACCGGTTCCCCGTCGATCTCGATCGAGCCGTAGTCGGTGCCGAAGGAGATCGTGGAGACCGGGATCTCGGCCTCGGCGGCCTCGCGCGCCGCGGTGAAGGCCCCGCGTGGCTCGTTCTCGCCCTCCGGGCCCGGGACGGTCTGCTTGCCGTCGGTCATCAGCACGATCCGCGCGGGCGGCGGCCCGTCGGCGGACACCCCGGCGATCGCCGTGGAGAACGTCTCGATCGACTGCATCGCGGCGAAGATGGCCTCGCCGGTGGCGGTGGCCTCGGACAGCCGCAGCCCGTCGACGCCCCGCTTGATCGCGTCGCGGTCGGTGGTCGGGGACACGAGCACCGCAGCGGTACCGGCGAACGAGACCAGTCCGAGGTTCACCCCGGGGGTGAGCTGGTCGGCGAAGTCCTTGGCTGCGGTCTGGGCGGCGGCCAGGCGGGTCGGCGCGACGTCGGTGGCCTTCATCGACAGCGACACGTCGATCACGAGCACCACGGTGGCCCGGTTGCGCGGCACCTTCGCCTCGGCCATCGGCCCCGCCAGCGCCACGGCGAGCACCGCGACCGCGCCGATGAGCGCCACCGCCGGCAGGTGCCGGTACCAGCCGGGGCGGCGCGGCGCCACCTGCTCCAGCAGGGCGAGGTTGGTGAACCGCACCACGTCACGGCGGCGGCGGCGCAGCAGCACCAGGTAGCCGGCCACGAGTGCGGCCACGACGAGCAGCAACAGCAGCCACCAGGGCGAGGCGAAACTCACCGCCCACCACCGGACCACGCGCGCTTGCGGGTGAGGGCGAAGCGGACCACGTCGGCCACCCAGTCGGAGTCGGTGCGCAGCGTCAGATGCGCGGCGCCGCAACGGCGCAGCGTGGCCGCCACCCGGTCCCGGTGGGCCGACGCCGCGGCGGCGAACTCCCGGCACAGCACGGGGGTGGTGACGACCTCGCGCTGGCGGCCGGTCTCCGGATCTGCGAGCACGACCGTGCCGACGTCGGGCAGTTCCAGCTCGCGCGGGTCGAGCACCTCGACGGCGACGAGGTCGTGGCGGGTGGACAGCGCCCGCATCGGGCGATCCCACTCGGGCTCGCCGAGGAAGTCGGAGATCACCACGGCGAGGCCGCGCCGGCGCGGCGGGCGGCGCAGCAGCTCGATCGCCTGGGCGAGGTCACCGCGGGTCCCCTCCGGGGCGCGCGGCACGGAGGCGACCTTGCGCAGCAGGCCCCGCGCGTGCGCGAGGCCGCCCCGGGCGGGGAAGCGCATGACGTGCTCGCCGGTGGCGACCAGCGCGCCGACCCGGTTGCCGCCGCCCCGCGTGAGATGCGTGACGGCCGCCAGCGCAGCGACGGCGAGGTCGCGCTTCTCGCACGCGGCGGTGCCGAAGTCCAGGCTCGGCGACAGGTCCACGACGACCCACGTCTCCAGCTCCCGGTCCGCGACGGTCTCGCGCACGTGCGGCTCGGTGGTGCGGGCCGTGACCGCCCAGTCCATCCGGCGGACGTCGTCGCCGGGCTGGTAGGCCCGCGCCTCCCCCGGCTCGCTGCCCGGACCGGGGACCAGCCCGAGGTGGTTGCCCTGGAGCAGCCCGTCGAGGCGCCCGCGCACCGTCAGCTCCAGAGCCCGCAGCGCGGCCTCCATCCGGCCGTCCCGCAACGACGGCGGCGCGGTGGCCGTGCGCCGCCGCGCCCCGACCGGCTGCGGTGCGGTCACGCCGGGGCACCCACCGGGCTCTGGTGCGGGCGGGCGCTGACCTGCGGCAGCGGCACCGTCGCGAGCACCCGGCCGATGATGTGGTCCATGGGGACGTCGTCGGCGACGGCGTCGTAGGACAGGACGAGGCGGTGGCGCAGCACGTCGGGAGCGACGTCGAGGACGTCCTGGGGCAGCACGTAGTCCCGGCCCCGCACGAGGGCCAGCGCGCGGGCGGCGGCGACGATGCCGAGCGTGGCCCGCGGCGAGGCGCCGTAGGTCACCCAGCCGGCGATGTCGGCGAGGCCGTGCTCGGCCGGCGTGCGGGTGGCGACGACGAGACGCACCACGTAGTCGACGAGCGCGTGGTGCACGAACACCCGCGTCACCACGCCCTGCAACCGCGACAGCTCGGCGGGGCTGATCACCTGCTGCGCGACGGGCGGCTCGGCGCCCATCCGGTAGACGATCTCGCGCTCCTCCTCCACCCCCGGGTACTCGACGATGATCTTGAACAGGAAGCGGTCCCGCTGCGCCTCGGGCAGCGGATAGACGCCCTCGTTCTCGATGGGGTTCTGGGTGGCGAGCACCAGGAAGGGATCGGGCATCGGGAACGTCGTGCCGCCGATCGACACGTGCCGCTCGGCCATCACCTCGAGCATCGCCGACTGCACCTTCGCGGGTGCCCGGTTGATCTCGTCGGCGAGCACGAAGTTGGCCACGACCGGGCCCAGCTCGACGTCGAACTCTTCCCGGCCCTGGCGGTAGATCCGGGTGCCGAGGATGTCGGCGGGCACCAGGTCGGGGGTGAACTGCAGGCGCGAGAACGTGCCGCCGACGACCTTGGCCACCGTCTCGACGGCCAGCGTCTTCGCCACGCCGGGCACGCCCTCCAGCAGCAGGTGACCCTTGGCCAGCAGGCCGACGAGCATCCGCTCGACGAGCCGGTCCTGCCCCACGATCACGCGCTTGATCTCGAACACGACGCGTTCGAGGAGCTCACCTTCGTGGGCCGGGCTCGGCGGGCCCGCCCCGTCGGCGGCCGTCGCGGCTGGGCTCGTGGGGGCGGGCTCGGGGGCACTCACGCCCGTATTCCACCGTGCCCGCCGTGTGACCTCGGTGAGCGGGGTGCGCCTGCGACGCGCAGCGCCACGGCCAGGCGGGCGAGTGCCGCGGGCTCCGCGTCCACGTGCGGGCTGATCCGCAGCAGGTGCCCCGAGCCCTCCCGCGGCGCGCGGGCCGGGGTGCACGCGGTGGTGAGGATGCGGTGCTCGTCCAGCAGTCGCGCGCGGACGGCCGCGACGTCCTGGCCGGCGAGGGGCCGCAGCGAGGTGACGGCGCACGGCTCCCCGGTCGATCCGGCCACCGACCAGCCCGGCAGGTCGTCGAGGACGGCGCGGGTCGCCCGCCCCACCTCGGCCAGCCGCGCGCGCACCGCACCGACGCCCGCCGAGACGTGCTCGGCGACGGCATGCGCCAGACCCACCCGACCGGCGACGTGCGCCTCGCCCGACTCCAGGTACCGCACGGGCGGCAGGTCGGGCTCCTGCAGCGCGGACCGGACCACGCGCAGCGCGTCGCGGTACGTGGGCGCGACCGCGAGCACCCCCACCCCCCGCGGCCCGGCCAGCCACTTGCGGCTGGTGGCGTACACGACATCCGCTCCGGTGGCGGTGTCGACGTGCCCGAGCGCCTGCGCCGCGTCCACCCACAGCGGCACCCCGGCCGCCCGGCACATCGCCGCGGCCGCCGCGACCGGCTGGACCAGCCCGCGGTGCGACGCCACCTGGGTGAGATGCACGACCGCAGGCGGCGACCCGGCCAGCATGCGCTCCAAACCCTCCAGGTCGAGGTGCCCGTCGCCGTCGGCGGGCAGCCCGACCAGGTCGAGCCCCTGCGCGGCGAACGCCTCCAGGTTCGGCCCCCACTCCCCCGGCTGCACGCCGATCGTGTCCCCGGCACGCCACGGCCATGCCGCGAGCAATGCCGTGCGGGCGGCCGAGGCGCTCTCCACGAACGCCACGCCGTCCGGGTCGGTGCCGAGCAGGCCGGCCAGGGTGGCGCGGCAGGTCTCGATCTCCGGTTCGGCCTGTGCCTGCGCCACGTACGCGCCGATCTGCGCAGCCCGCCGCGCGTGTCCGGCGGTGGCGGCGAGCACCGCCTCCGAGCTGCGGCCGGCCGAGGCGCTGTCCAGGTGCAGCAGTTCCGAGGGCGGGCGATCACCGCCCCACCGCCGCCACCGCCCGTCCAGCGTTTCGCCTGCCGCCATCACCTGGTCATCCTCGCACCGCGGCGCCAACCGCAGGCCTGCGTCACAGCACGCGGGTCGCCTGGGGCAGCAGGCCCTTCGTGCGCAGTGGCGTGACGCGGACGTCGGCTCCGGTGTAGGGCGCCTCGATCATCTTCCCGCCGCCGATGAACATCGCGACGTGATGGATGGGCGCGCCACCGTTGCGGTAGAAGACCATGTCGCCCGGCCGCAGCTCCGAGATCGGCACCTTGCGCCCGGCGTGGAACTGGTTGCGGCTCACCCGCGGCAGGCCCACCCCGGCCCCGTTGAAGGCGTAGAGCATGAGCCCGGAGCAGTCGAATCCGACGCGGTTGCCCGGATCACCCGCAGGGCCGGGGATACCGGTGCTCGGCCCGCGCCCGTTGCCGCCGCCCCACACGTACTGCACGCCGAGCTGCGACATCGCGCGGTCGATCACGCGGCCGACGGTTCCGGCGCCGCCGCCGGAGCGCACCCGGCCGGCCGCCGCCGTGGCGTCGGCGGCGTCGCGGGCCGCCTGTTCCGCGGCGAGGCGCGCCTGGAACTCCTCGAACCGCGCCCGCTGGGCGCGCAGTCCCGCATCGCCCGCGGTCGCCGCGTCGAGCCGGCGCTGCACGTCGGCCCGCTCCGCGTCGACGGCGGCGAGCAGCGCCACCTGCTCCTGGGCCGCGGTCTCGGCGCGGGCCACCGCACCGTCGGCGGTGACCTTGGCGGCGGCGGCCACCGCCTCGCGATCGCGGGCCTCGTCGAGCAGGGCGCGGGCGGTGGAGTCGGCGTTGGCCTTCGCGACCCGGGCGCGTTCCAGATCCTCCTGGGCCGCGAGCAGGGACCGGGCGACGGCGTCGTCGACCTCGGCCCGCGCCAGCAGATCCTCCGGGCCGGCGGCCTGGGTGAGCAGCCCCAGCGGCCCGAGGTCGATGCCCTGCAGGTAGGTGGCGACGACCAGCTCGTCCATCCGCGTGCGAGCGGCGTCGATGGCGGCGGTGGCCGCCTCGGTCTGGCGGCGGGCCTCGGCAGCTCGGGCGGCCGCCGCCGCGGCGGCCTCCTGGGCCCTCCGGTACTCGATCAGCGCCGCCTCGGCGTTCTCCCGCTCGACGGCCAGCGCGGCCTGGATGTCGTCGGTGCGGCCGTCGATCTCGGCCAGCCGCCCGGTGAGCCGACCGACCTCGCCGGCCTGCTGGGCGACCGCCGCGCCGCTGCGCCGCAGGTCGTCGTCGCTGGGGTTGGGCGGCGGGTCGGGTTGGGCGGCGGCGGTGCCGGTCAGGGCGGTGGTGCAGGCCGCGACCAGCAGCAGCACCGCAACGGCGCGCGACCTGCGCACGGTGGAGCCCCCTCCCCTGGACGACGCGACGAACCGTGATCGACGAACCGGCGGCACTGTGCCATTTCCGCGGGCCGAGATCGCGCCGACACACCCGGGCCCACCCGGCCGTGCGCCTGGCTTCCGCCGGACGGGGCACGGCCGGACGCCCGGCGGGCCACCTTCGCCGCGGCGAGCCCCCTGGATGTGACCATCCCGGATCGAGGGGCAGGACGAGCCGCTTACAGTACGGGCGTACTGTTTAGGGCGACGGGCCTCGCGGAACCCCCCACGACCGGGTGCGCGAGACTCGGGTCCGGCGCCCAGCCGGCCGATTCCGCCGCGACCACCACCGCCAGGAGGCGAGCCACCGTGACCAGCACCGACAGCTTCGGAGCGCGAGGAACCATCGAGGCCGGCGGGGCCGAGCACGAGATCTACCGGCTTTCCGCGGTCGACGGCGCACAGCGCCTGCCGTTCAGCCTCAAGGTGCTGCTGGAGAACCTGCTGCGCACCGAGTCGGACGCTGCCGGCGCCGCGGTCACCGCCGACCACGTCCGCGCGCTGGCGAGCTGGAACCCGGACGCCGAGCCGGACACCGAGATCCAGTTCACCCCGGCGCGGGTGATCATGCAGGACTTCACCGGCGTCCCCTGCGTCGTGGACCTGGCGACGATGCGCGAGGCCGTCACCGAGCTGGGCGGCGACGCCGCGAAGGTGAACCCGCTCGCCCCCGCCGAGCTCGTCATCGACCACTCGGTGATCATCGACGTCTTCGGTCGCCCGGACGCCTTCGAGCGCAACGTCGAGTTCGAGTACGAGCGCAACCGGGAGCGCTACCAGTTCCTGCGCTGGGGCCAGGGCGCGTTCAGCGAGTTCAAGGTCGTGCCGCCGGGCACCGGGATCGTGCACCAGGTCAACATCGAGCATCTCGCGCGCGTGGTGATGACCCGCGACGGCACCGCCTACCCCGACACGCTCGTCGGCACCGACTCGCACACCACCATGGTCAACGGTCTGGGCGTGCTGGGCTGGGGCGTCGGCGGCATCGAGGCCGAGGCGGCCATGCTCGGCCAGCCCGTCTCGATGCTCATCCCGAAGGTCGTCGGCTTCAAGCTCACCGGTGAGATCCCCGCGGGCGCCACCGCCACCGACGTCGTCCTGACGATCACCGAGATGCTGCGCCGGCACGGTGTCGTCGGCAAGTTCGTGGAGTTCTACGGCGAGGGCGTCGGCGCGGTCCCGCTGGCCAACCGGGCCACCATCGGCAACATGAGCCCGGAGTTCGGCTCCACCGCCGCGGTCTTCCCCATCGACGACGAGACCGTGCGCTACCTCAAGCTCACCGGCCGGTCGGCCGACCACATCGCCCTGGTCGAGGCCTACGCCAAGGAGCAGGGCCTCTGGCACGACCCGGCCCGCGAGGCCGTCTACTCCGAGACCCTCGAGCTCGACCTGTCCAGCGTCGTCCCGTCGATCGCCGGGCCGAAGCGCCCGCAGGACCGCATCGCGCTGTCCGGCGCGAAGGAGGCGTTCCGCGGCGCGCTGGTCGACTACGCCGACGGGCCCGGGCCGCAGTCGGCCGTGGACGAGGCGGGCGAGGAGTCCTTTCCCGCCAGCGACCCGGCGGCCCCCGCCGCCGACGGGAACGGTGGCGACGGCGCCCCGCGCACGCCCGCGTCGGCCGCCACGGGCGCGCACGGACGCGCCAGCAGGCCCACGCCGGTGACCCTGGAGAGCGGCACGTCCTTCGAGCTCGACCACGGCGCCGTGGTCATCGCGTCGATCACGTCGTGCACCAACACGTCCAACCCGTCGGTGATGCTCGGCGCCGCGCTACTCGCCCGCAATGCCGTGGACCGCGGGCTGGCGGTCAAGCCGTGGGTGAAGACGTCGATGGCTCCGGGATCGCAGGTCGTCACCGACTACTACGAGAAGGCCGGACTCTGGCCGTACCTGGAGAAGCTCGGCTATCACCTCGTCGGCTACGGCTGCACCACCTGCATCGGCAACTCCGGCCCGCTGCCCGAGGAGATCTCCGCGGCGGTGAGCTCCGCCGACCTCGCGGTGGTCTCGGTGCTGTCGGGCAACCGCAACTTCGAGGGCCGGATCAACCCGGACGTCAAGATGAACTACCTGGCCAGCCCGCCGCTGTGCATCGCCTACGCGCTCGCGGGGACGATGGACTTCGACTTCGACGCCCAGCCGCTGGGCCAGGACGGCTCCGGGGCCGAGGTGTTCCTGCGCGACATCTGGCCCTCCTCGGCCGACGTGCAGGAGGTCGTCGACCTCATCAGCGAGGAGATGTTCACCAAGAGCTACGCCGACGTCTTCGCCGGCGACGAGCGGTGGCGCTCGCTGCCCACCCCGGCGGGCGACGTCTTCGACTGGGACCCGGACTCCACCTACGTCCGCAAGCCCCCCTACTTCGACGGCATGCAGACCGAGCCGGAGCCGGTGACCGACATCGCGGGCGCCCGGGTGCTGGCGCTGCTGGGCGACTCGGTGACCACCGACCACATCTCCCCCGCGGGCTCGATCAAGGAGGACACGCCGGCGGGCGCCTACCTGCGCGAGCACGGCGTCGAGAAGCGCGACTTCAACTCCTACGGGTCGCGGCGCGGCAACCACGAGGTGATGATCCGCGGGACGTTCGCCAACATCCGGCTGCGCAACCTGCTGCTCGCCGGGGAGAACGGCGGGAAGGGGGTGAGCGGCGGCTACACCCGCGACTTCACCGCGGGCGGCGAGCAGGCGTTCATCTACGACGCCGCGATGCACTACGCGGACGCCGGCGTCCCCCTGGTGGTGCTGGGCGGCAAGGAGTACGGCTCGGGATCCTCGCGCGACTGGGCGGCCAAGGGCACTGCGCTGCTGGGGGTGCGGGCCGTGATCGTCGAGTCCTACGAGCGCATCCACCGCTCGAACCTGATCGGGATGGGCGTGCTGCCGCTGCAGTTCCCGGCCGGGGAGACCGCGGCGTCGCTGGGACTGGACGGCACGGAGACCTTCGACATCAGCGGGGTCACAGCACTCGACGACGGGGCCGTCCCGCGGACGGTGCACGTCACCGCCACCCGGGAGGGCGGCGACGCCGTCGAGTTCGACGCCGTCGTGCGCATCGACACCCCCGGCGAGGCGGAGTACTACCGCAACGGCGGGATCATGCAGTACGTGCTGCGCGGGATGCTGCGCAGCTGACGGGCGGCCGGGTGGATGGCAGCAACGCCACTTCCCCCCCTTCTGCGGGCGTTAATGTGGATTTGCTGCCACGCGGTGGTGGGGTGGGACCGTGAGCGTCGTCCTGGCGGCGGGGCTGGTCGTGCTGGTCGGGGCGCTGGTGCAGGGCACCGTCGGGTTCGGCATGGCGATCGTCGCAGCGCCGCTGCTGGCGCTGCTCGACCCGGCGCTCGTCCCGGTCCCGCTGCTGGTGCTCGGGCTCGCCTACGCTGTGCTGGCGCTGATCCGCGAACCGTCCGACGTGGACTGGCGCGGGGTCGGCTGGGCGCTGCTCGGCCGGCTTCCCGGGATCGCCGTGGGAGCCACCGCGGTCGCGGTGCTACAGGTCCGCCCGTTCACCGCGCTCGTGGCGCTCACGGTGCTCGGCGCGGCGGTCCTGTCGATGGTGCGCTGGCGCCCGCAGCCCACGGCGAAAGCTCTCGTGGTGGCCGGTGTCGTGAGCGGCGTGGGGGGCACCACGTCGGCGATCTCCGGGCCGCCGGTGGCGCTGCTCTACCAGGGCGCGACCGGCGCCCGCGTGCGGGCGACCCTCGCCGCCTACTTCGTGGCGGGCTCGGTGCTCTCGATCTCCGGGCTCGCCCTGGCCGGCCAGGTGACGGGCGACGGGTTACGCGCCGGGCTGCTGCTGCTGCCGTTCATGCTGGCCGGATTCCTCGCCTCCGGGCCGGCGCGGACGGTGCTGGACCGCGGCTGGACGCGGCCGGCCGTCGTCGGGCTGGCCGCAGCCGGTGCCCTGCTGCTGCTGGCCCGGGCGGCGTTCGGGACCTGAGCGCCGTCGCCGGCCGAGGCCGGCCCCGGGCGCTGCTAGCGTGCGCCCGCCGAGCAGCAGGCGACGCGAGGGGGTCGGGTGGCCGAACCGGCGGGGCACGAGGAGATCGTCGCGACCCCGCCCGCGGGTTTGTCCGCACCGGACGCCGCGCTGTGGCGAGCAGCCGTCGCGGTCCTGGAACGCAACTGGGAGCAGGGGTGGACGGTGCCGTCGCGGCGGCTCTACCCGCACCAGTGGAGCTGGGACTCGGCCTTCGTCGCGATCGGGTGGGCGCGGGTGGCGCCCGGCCGGGCGCGCCGCGAGCTGGAGTCGCTGCTCGACGCGCAGTGGTCCGACGGGCGGGTGCCGCAGATCGTGTTCAATCCCGCCACGGCGCGCGACGCGTACTTCCCGGGTCCGGACTTCTGGGGTTCCCGTGACATCCCCGAGGCCGCGGGCCACGAGACGTCCGGGCTGGTGCAGCCGCCGGCGCACGCGGCCGCGGCCTGGCTGGTGCACCGCGCCGACCCGGTGCCGGGCCGGGAGTTCCTGCGGCGGGTCTACCCGAAGCTGTGCGCCCAGCACGAGTACCTGCTGCACGCACGCGCCAACGCCACGGGGCTGGCCGTGATCGTGCACCCGTGGGAGTCCGGGCTGGACAACTCGCCGTCGTGGGACGTCGAGCTGGCCGGCGTGCCCGTCGGCGCGGGTGGGCCGCAGACCGTGCCGGGCCGGCGGCGCGACCTCGACCACGCCGAGCCCGGCGAGCGGCCGACCGACCTCGACTATGCGCGCTACATCGCCCTCGCCGAGCGCTACCGAGAGCACGGCTACCGCGACGCCGACGCCCTACCCGGACATCGGTTCGTGGTGACCGACCCGTTGTTCAACGCCCTGCTCGCCTGGTCGGAGGAGGCCCTGGGGCGGATCGCCCGCGTGATCGGCGGTCGGGCCCGCCCGCACCGTCGCCGCGCGGTGGCGTTGCGCGACGCCCTGCTCGCCCACCACTTCGACTCCGCGGCCGGCACGTTCGTCGCGCTGGGCCGCGACGGCCGTCCCGGGGCCCCGCACTCGATCGGCGGGATCGTGCCGATCCTGCTCGACCTGCCCCCCGAGATCGTCGACACGCTGGTGCGCAGCGCGGGCGGTCCACGGTTCGCGCTGGGCGACCGGATGCCGCTGCCCAGCTACGACCGTACCGATCCCGGGTTCGACGCCACCCGCTACTGGCGCGGCCCGGCGTGGGTGAATACCAGCTGGCTGGTGCTGTGCGGGCTGGAGCGCCACGGGCGGCGTGACGAGGCGGCGATGCTGCGCGCCGCCCTGGTCGCCGCGGTGCGGCGCAGCGGGTTCCGCGAGTACTTCGATCCGATCGCCCGCACCGGCCACGGCTGCAACGACTTCAGCTGGACCGCGGCGCTGCTGCTGGACGTGCTCGCCCGCGGCCCGTCCGGGACCCCGGCGCGCGGCGTCAGCAGGCGGTGGCGAGGCTCAACCCGAAACGCCGGTCGGGATCGGCCCACCAGCGGGTGAGGGTGAACCCGGCGGCGGCGAGCATCGTGCGCACGCCGTCGTGGCGGAACTTCGCCGACACCTCCGTGCGCATCTGCTCGCCCTTCGCGAACTCGACCGTCAGATCCAGGGCGCGCACGTGCACGGTCATCGCCCGGGTGGCACGCAGCCGCATCTCGATCCACTCCTGGTCGGCGTCCCACAGCGCGACGTGCTCGAACGCGGCGACGTCGAAGTCCGCACCCAGCTCCCGGTTGAGCACGAGCAGGACGTTGCGGTTGAACTCGGCCGTGACGCCTGCCGCGTCGTCGTAGGCGGGCACCACGACGTCCGGGGCGACGACCAGGCCGGTGCCGAGCAGCAACTGCTCACCCGGCTCGAGCACGGCGCGCAATCGGGTGAGGAACTCATGACGCTCGCGCGGCACGAGGTTGCCGATCGTCCCTCCGAGAAAGGCGACCATCCGCCGCCGGCCGCGCGGGAGCCGGTCGAGGTGGCGGGTGAAGTCGCCGACGACGCCGTGCAGCGCCAGGTCCGGGTAGTCCGGAGCCAGCGCGTCCATCGCGAGCCGCAGTGCCGACTCGCTGACGTCCTGCGGCACGTACGTGGCCAGGGTCCCGGCGCGGGTGAAGGCGTCGAGCAGCAACCGCGTCTTCGTCGACGAGCCCGAGCCCAGCTCGACGAGGGTGTCCGCGCCCGAGACCTGCGCGATCTCGTCGACGCTGCGCGCGAGCAGCGCCGCCTCCGTGCGCGTCGGGTAGTACTCCGGCAGCTCGGTGATCTGCTCGAACAGCGCGCTGCCGCGAGCGTCGTAGAACCACTTCGGCGGGAGCACCTTGGGCGTGGCGGTGAGCCCGGCCCGCGCGTCGGCGCGCAGCGCGGCGTCGGCGTCGGCGTCGGTCAGGTGGACGTCCAGCAGTGCGGTGGCGCGCATCGGTCTCCTCGGTCAGTACGTCGCCCGGTCGGGGGTGCGATCGGGCGGGCGGCACGGCGGGTACGCCGTGGCGAGGTCGTGGAACCGGCAACTGCCGGGACGGGCGACGACGAGGTGCCGGTCCGGTACGGGCGCCCAGCCGGCGCCGTCGTCGGTCGGGTCGTCGGTCGGCTGGTCGGTCGGTTCCGATGCGACGAGCACGGCATCGGGTCCGATACGCACCGACAGCGCGTGGGTCCACGCGGTCGCCCAGATCGCGGTGCCGTCGGTGAGCAGCAGGTTGAGCCGCGAGCCGGGTGCGGCGGCCTCGACCGCGCGCACCACGCCGGCCACCGCGGCAGCAGGATCGTCGCCGGCCCGCAGCCGGTGACGCACCAGCGCCCAGAGCAGCGCGGCGTCGGTGGGGGCGTCGAGGGTGAGCAGGTCGACCGTGGGCAACGCGGCGGCCAGGCCCGCGACCGAGCCCGGCCAGTCCCGCACCACGCCGTTGTGGCTGAACAGCCAGCGCCCCTCGCCGAACGGGGCGGCGGCCCCGGCGTGCACGGGCATGCCCGTCGTCGCCGACCGCACGGCCGCGAGCACCGCCCCGCTGACCGTGGCGCCCGCGACGGCGGCGAAGGACGTGTCCGACCACAGCGGTCGCGCCGACCGGTACCGCACCGGAGCATCGGCGGCACCGGTGGTGGGGTACCAGCCGACGCCGAAGCCGTCGGCGTTGACGGTGCCGCCCGCGCGCATGTCGCGCGGGGCGTAGGACTGGCGCAGCAGCCCGTGCGGCGGGTCGAGGACCAGGGCCGACAGCGTCGTCGGCGGGCCCAGGTAGGCCAGGTGGCGGCACACGCGGCTATGCGCCCCGATCCGCGGCGTGCCCGGCCGACTCCGCAGCCGAGGCGTCACGCGCGCACCGGAACCCGGCGAAGATCTGCCGGCGGATCGGCAGGTCCCAGTTGCGGAACGTGCCGCGGATCGCCGCGGGGTCGGTGCCGAACGAGCCGCCGCGCAGCACCCGGTAGTCGCCGCCGAAGAACACCTGCGAGTACTCGGGGTACGGGAAGACCTCGAAGCCGGGGTAGGGCTCCCAGCCCGACGACGTCCACTCCCAGACGTCCCCGACGAGCTGGTGCACCCCCAGCGGCGACACCCCTGCCGGGTACGCGCCGGCGGGCGCGGGCCGCAGGTGGCGCTGGCCGAGGTTGGCGTGCGCGGGGGTCGGGTCCGCGTCGCCCCACGGGTAGCGTCGCGAGCGCCCGGTGACCGGGTCGAACCGGGCGGCCTTCTCCCACTCCGCCTCGGTCGGCAGCCGCCTGCCGGCCCAGCGGGCGTAGGCGTCGGCCTCGTGGAAGCACACGTGCACCACCGGCTCGTCGGCGCGCACCGGCTCGCGAACGCCGAAGCACCGCCGCCACCACGACCCGTCGCCGTCACGCTCCCAGAACTGCGGGGCGACCAGCCCGGTCTCGGTGCGGTGCGCCCAACCCGGCCCGGTCCACCAGCGCGGGTCGTCGTAGCCACCGGCGTCGACGAACTCCGCGTAGGCGCCGTTCGTGACCGGCGCGGTGTCGAGCCAGAACGCCGCGACGTCGACGACGTGCGCGGGGCGCTCGTTGTCCAGCGCCCACGGCTCGGTGGAGGTGCCCATGGTGAACCGCCCGCCCGGCACGAGCACCTCGGGCCGCGCGGGCAGCGCGACGGGAGCGGGCGGCGGCGGCGCGTGCAGGACGGGCGCCCCCGCGCGCAGCTGGTGGGTGGCGAGCATCGTCTCGGCGTGCTGCTGCTCGTGCTGCACGACCATGCCGAACGCGAACCCGTCCGCGACGAGCCTGCGCCCGCGCAGGGGGCTGGCGTGCAGCGCGTCGAGCGCCTTGTCGCGAACCTGCGCGACGTAGGCGCGGGTCTCCGGCGGGGTGAGCAGCGGCAGCTCGACGCGGCTGGCGCGGCTGTGCCGGAACGCGTCGTAGAGACCGTCGATCTCGGGGCGCAGCGGCTCGCGGCCGCCGACGTCGCGCACGAGCCACAGCTCCTCCTGGCTGCCGATGTGCGCGAGGTCCCAGACCAGCGGGGACATCAGGGGTGAGTGCTGGGCGACCAGGTCGGCCTCGTCGACGGCGTCGGTGAGCGCGGTGCTGCGGGCGCGGCTCGCCGCCAGCAGGTCGGCGACGCGCGTGCGCAGCGCCTCGACGCCGGGCCGGGCTTCCGCGGGAGCGCGCGGGTCTGCGACGGTGCGCTCCTCGGGGGCGGCGGTCATACGGTCATCCCTTCGGTCCGGGCGGGGGTCGGCCGGTCGACGCCGGGAGGGTCGAGGTCGTCGGCGGGGCACCGGCCGCGCAGGACGTGGCGTTCGGTCATCGCGCAGAGCCGGTCGACCACCCAGGCGGGCGCGCCGACGTCGGGCAGGCGCGTGCAGCCCAGGTCGAACACGCCGGCCGCGGCACGGGCGAGTACCCGGTCGGCGAGCCCGTGGCGGGCCGCGGAGACCCAGCGGCCCTGCGCGGGCTCGCACACCTCGAGCACCCGGTCGGTGATCACCGGGTCCGACAGCAGCGCGGCCAGCAACGCCGTGGGCAGTGCCCAGCCGTCGCCAGCCGGCATGTCCAGGTAGCGCACCTCGAAATGCCCGCGCGGACGGACCGGGGGGAACAGTGTCGACACGTGGTAGTCGAGATCGGCCGTGGTGGGAACGGGCTCGAGGGCGCCGCCGACCCAGTCGGCGAACGTGACTCCCCGCGGCACCTCCCACGACCCTGCGGGACGCCGCACGCACAGCAACGGGGTGGCCAGCACCCGCCGGGCCCACGACCCGGCCGGGTCGGCCAGGTCGGCGAGCGGTGGCGCTGCGGTACGCGCGGGGTCGAGCCGCAGCCAGCACGCCATGCGCGAGGACTTCCAGCCGGTGCGTCGCCCGTGCAGCACCGGCGAGTTGGCGAAGGCGGCGAGCAGCACCGGCCCGAGGACGTGCAGCGCCGCCCAGCGCCGTCCCACCGCCGCCCCCTCGCCCGCGTCCAGGCACACCTGCACCGCGGCGGTGGAGCACATTCCGCTGCGCCCGTAGGGGCCGATCCGGTCGAAGGCCTCCTCCATGGCGCGGTAACGGGGGAGGTCGAGGATGCGGACGGGAGGCCGCCGGGCGTCGGCGGCACCGGGCAGCGGGCGCAGCCCGTGGGTGGCGAGGCGGCGGTGCAGGGCTGCGGCGTCGGCGCGGACCGCGCGGACGAGGGTGCCGAGATCGGCGAGCGGCGGGCTCGCGATCTCGACCTGGCCGCCGGGCTCGACGGTGACCGTGGAGCCTTCGGGAAGCGGGGCGGCCGGGGAGAGCGGGTTCAGCGTGGTGGGGGCGTGCGGCCCGAGGGCCGTGACGAGCGTCTGGAGATCGACGGGCGCACCGGGGTCGGCGGGTGCGTGCAGGAGCCGTTCGAGCTCGACCCCGACCAGCCTCGGAGGACCGTGCTTGAAACACACGGACGCGACGTAGGCCTCGGCCTCCGCGCAGCTGCGCAGCACCGCGGGGGTGGGCCCCTGCGTCGCGGGCAGGGGAGCGGCCGCGCCCAGGCGCGGTGACCGCGGGTCCGGAGTCACTGCTCGCACGCTACCCGCGCGGTCCGGGATCTGCAGGGGCCCGACGGTGACGGAATCGGGAACGGCCGCGGCGCACCGCGGGCGAGATCGCCGGCGTCAGGGCAGTGGCACTCCGTGGACGCGCAGCGCGCGCCCCAACCGCAGCGCCGGGTCCGGCCGGAGGGCGTCCTCCGGGGACAGCACCCGCTCGACGCCGGCCAGTCGACGCGGCCCTCCGGGGGAGTACCGCCGCATCCGCTCGACCAGAAGCTCCTCCAGCCGCTCGCACGCCCGCAGGCGGCGGTCCCCGGTGTTCTTGCGGTACCACCACTGCCCGTTGAGGTAGCGCATCAGCTCGGCGGCGAGAGCGCGCGCGTCGGTCGGGGTCGCGCCGGTTCCCGCCACCACGGCCTCGACGTCGGCGAGCGCGTCAATCCCTTCCAGCGCGTGGGCGAGCATGCCGACGCAGTCGAGCTCCGGCAGGCGCCGCCCCCGCGCGCGCACCGCAGCCAGCGCGAGCGGCGTCCCGGTCAGCGGCGAGACGAACAGCGGCCCCGTCCCTACGTACGCGAGCACGGCGAACGCGCCCTGAGCCGCGGTCGGGCCGACCAAGCTGGTACCGCCGAGCACCGCCACGTCGTACTGGCCGGTGCTCGTGCCCTCGGACTCGTGCATCACGCGAAGCTGATCGTCGTCGAGCAGCAGCACATGCACGTCGAGCTCGACGTCGCGGGTCGACTCGTCACCGTGCAGGTCGGCAAACAGGTAGCCCTGCGACGACAGCCCGCCCGCCACGACGTCGAGGCCGCATATCCGCGCTCTGAGCACCGGGAGCACGATGCCGCGGCCGGGCGAGCTGTACTGGTAATGGCGGAGCTTGAGCTCCAGAGTCGCGGGGTTGCGGTTGCCGCCGTAGGCGAGGACGGGGACGCGGTCCTCCAGGGACGGCAGGCCGCGCTCGGCGAGCAGCCCCGCCAGGGAACCGCTCGTGGCGACGGTGATCCCGGCGAGTTCGGGCGGATCCGTCCACGCGAGTGCGACGACCTCGGTGTCCACGAGCGCGAAGGCCGACTCGGGATGCGCACCCGGATAGGACGCCGGATGGGTCCGCGCGGCGATCCAGGACGAGGCAGCGGACGACTCGCTCATCCGGGCTCTCCCTCGTCGCCGCGCAGTTCATCCATCAGCTCGCGACAGTGCATGCTGTCCGGATCCTCGTCCAGGCCGAGCTCGGCACTGGCGCGGGCATCACGGACGCGGTTCACCAGCATGAGGCTCCGACCGTACTCGGCGCGGAACCGCGCCCGCAGCGACGGCCCGCCGGACTGGGCGAGGGCGCGCTCGTGGCACCGGGCCGCCTCGACGTCCCGGCCGGCCTCGACCAGCACCTGCGCCAGCTCGTTGTGCCCGGGCGGGTAGGCGGTGCCGAGCCGCTCGGCGATCGCCAACGCCGTCCGGTAGCACCGCTCGGCGTCCGCCCACTCGCCCAGCAGCCGGTGCATGTTGCCCAGGTTCGCCCACACGAAATGCAGGTCGGGGTACACCTGTACCGCCTTCTCGAACATCGCCCGCGCCCTGCCGTAGGACTCGGTGTCCGCACCGCGCTCGAACCGGCCCGCCACCACCATGTGTTGGAAGCCCAGGTTGTTGTAGAGGACTGCGCGGACCGGCAGGCCCGCCGTCTCCAGCGCGCGGATCGCCTCCTCGTACAGCGGAATTGCGGCGGTCGCATCGGCACGGGTGTTCGAGATGTGCTGAGCGAACGCCTCGGCGTACTTCGCCAGCCCGAACCCCTCGATCGCCGCCTGCCGCACGTGCTTCGGGCCGAAGCGTCCGATGCGCCGGCGACGTGCCTCGGCGGTCGCCACGGCCATCCGCGCCGCGGTGCGGCTGGTGGCGAGAACGTCGGGCGTCTCCTCCCCGAAGCGGTGGAACAGCTGTGCGTGGATCAGCGCGATGCCCGAGAGGATCAACCCGGACAGACCGGCGAGGGATGCATCGAGCCGACGTGAGGCCGAGTACGCCACCGCGAAGTACGTGATCGCCTCGCGGGTCGGGCCCTCCTCGTACTGGTTGTAGGCCAGCGCGCCGAGGGCATAGTTGACGGCCGGGCCCAGCGGGTCGTGGCGGGCTGCGGCCAGCAGCTCGCGCCGGCACTCGGTGATCGCCGCAGGTCCCGCGTCCGTCCATCGCCGGATCGCCCTGGTGAGGTGGGCCCGGGCCTGCCACGGAGCACCGTCGCGGGGGTCGAGCGCATCGAGCAGATGTGCGGCGAGCTCCTCCAGTGCGCTCGGCGGGGCGACGTCGCCGGGCCGGGCCGGATGACGACCGTCCAGCGGGACCGACGGTAGGTCCACGGTGCCCCACCGTCGGCGCAGCTGCGCCCGAACGACGCGGCTGCCGGGATCCCCGGTCACGTCCAGATGCAGTCGGACGGTCGCGGGCACGATCCGGTCGAGCAGTCCGGCCGGGCGGGCCACGAGCATGCGCGGGGCGCGCGCGCCGAGCGGCAGCGACACCCGCCCACCCGGCGTCCGCGACCGGGCCAGCATCTGTTGCTCGTTCAGCTCGCCCACCAGGTCGGCGATCTCCGAGGTCCCGACTGCGCCGCTCACCACGACCCGCCGCACGTGCCGCAACGGGTCATTTCGGCGCACAGGTTCGCCGTCGGCAGCGCCGACATGCCCGGCCTGCGACCAACCCGCCGGCCAGCGGGTCGTGTCGTCGACGGTCGTGCTCGGCAGCCCGCGCACCCCGGCCAGGGCGGCACCCGTCAGATCGGCCCCGCGCAGGTCGCAGCCGGTGAGCACGGCTCCCCGCAGGTCGGCCGCGGCGAGAACAGCGGTGCACAGTCTCGATCCCGTGAGGTCGGCGCCCGCCAGCGAGCAGCCGCTGGCTCGGGCGCCCGAGAGATCGGCCCGGATGAGCATGGCTCCGTCGAGGCGAGTGCCCGTCAGGTCGGCGTCGACGAGCCGGATTCGGAACAGGTGTGCGCCGGTCAGGTCGCTCAGCGCGAGTGTGGCACCCGTGGCTCGCGCCCGAGCCATCCGCGCCGACCGCGCGTCGACCCCCACCAGCCGGGCGCGCTCCAGATCTGCTTCGTCGAGCGTCGCGCGCCGCAGACTACTGCGGCTCAGGTCCGCCCGCGGGAGGCGGACGCCGCTCAGCTCGGCCCCGTCGAACCGGGCCTCGCGCAGCGACGCCCCTGCGAGATCAGCTTTTCTCGCGGTGACACCTCTCAGGTCGCAGCCGGTCAGCTGCCCCGAGCGGATGTCCGCGGCATCCAGCCGAGCACCTGTCAGGGTCGCCGCGTCGAACACGGCACCGGTGAGGACGCTCCCGCGCAGGTCGACCCTCGTCAGATCGGCCTCGCGCAGCTGCGCGCCCGTCAGGTTCTTCCCCCGCAGGTACACCTCCACCAGCGACTGGCCGGACAGGTCGATACCCCCGAGCTCGTTGGTGGAGGTGAGCAGGAGGCGAAGGTCGGCCGTCCGGTTGTGCTCCTGGTTGCGCCGGTCGATCACGTACTGCGCGATCGCGAAGATCAGGCCGATGACCGAGCCGCCGATGAGCGCGCTGCCGACGTCCGGGACGACGGTGTCCGCGCCGCTGACAACGGCGAGTACCAAACCGACCACGAGTGCGGCCGTGGCGAGCAGGAACACCGGTAGCCATGGCCCACCTCGCCGCGGCCGGGCAGGCACCGGATCGGGGCCGGACGGCCCGACAGGCAGCTCGGTCCCACCTGTGTTCGCCACATCCACCCCCGTCGGGGGTCGTCCACCGATGCCGCCGCGTTAACGCTGAACGTGAGCGACGCCGACGAAGTCGACGAAGTCGACGCTCATGGTCGGGACGAATGTGCAAGCCGTACACCGGTTGCTCAGAGCGTGCGGGGTCGCCACGGCTGGTGCTCGTGCGCGAGCCAGACCATCTCGGGGTCGAGCGCGAGGACCCGCCGACGGCCCTCGGTGGGCGGCTCCTCGAACTCGCCGTGCCAGACCGCCACGTCGCCGCCGATGACGACCGGGCGCCCACCGGTCTCGATGACGACTACCTGCAGGCCGGGCGTGTGGCCCGGCGCCGGGAGCAGGCGCAGCCCGGGGAGCGGCTCGTACTCGCCGTCGACCGGGACGTACTGCACACCGGGCGCGTCGACCCACTCGCGGAGGGTGTAGCCCTCCTGGCTGCGCGCGTCGTCGAGCTCGCGACGCTGGACGTAGATCGGCTTGCCGGCGAAGAGGTGGTTGCCGCCGCAGTGGTCGGCGTGCAGGTGGGAGTTGACGACGATGTCGATGGCAGCGACATCGAAGTCCTGCGTGTCCAGCGGCCGGAGGCGGGGCTCGAGGTCGGCCGCGAACGGGTGCAGCCGCGTCATGCCGGTGTCGACCAGGACGCGCGCATCGGGATGCTCGATGACGTGCACGTAGATCGGCATCCGCTCGCCCTCGACGTGCAGGTCGGCGACGAAGACCGGCATGACGGTGATCGTGGCGGGGGCGTTCATCGCGCACCGACCCCCGCCCTGAGCGTGGCGGGCAGGTCGAAGTGCGCGAACACCGCGCCGTCGAAGGTGACGATCTCGGTGACGATCCCGTCCTGCACCCGCAGGACGTCGAGCGCCAGCGGAACGTAGGCGGCGTCGCCCGGCTTGCGCACGTAGCACGCAACCGCGGGCTGACCGTTGGCACGGGTGAGTACGCACCGCATGCTGCCGAACGCCTCCGATCCGAACCCGCCGTCGATCCAGCTCTGCACGACCGTGCTCCGGCCGGTCCACACCCCGGGTGCCGGCGGCATCGAGAAGCGGACGTTCTCGTGCAGGAGGGCGGCCACGCCCTCGGCGTCGGCGCGCTCGCTGCACTCGACGTAGCGGGCGAGCAGCTCCCGATCGGCGGCGGTCGGCTCGGCGGCGGGTCGCCATGCCTCGCGGTCCGCGGGCAGGCGCTCCCGCAACCCGGCCCGCGCGCGCTGCAGCGCGGAGTTCACCGACGCCTCCGTCGTCTCGAGCAGCCGCGCGGTCGCCTTCGCCGACAGGCCGAGCACGTCGCGCAGCACGAGCACGGCCCGCGGCAGTGGCGCCAGGTGCTGGATCGCGACGATGAACGCCAGCTCGACGGTCTCCTTGGCGAGCGCCACGTCTTCCGGGCCCTCACGCCGGTCGGGCAGCTGCGCGAGGAGCTCGTCGGGATAGGGCTGCAGCCACCCGACCTCACCGCTCGCGCTCGGCCGCCGCGGACGCTTGTCCAGCGCGTCCAGGCAGGCGTTCGTCGCGATCCGGTACAGCCACGCGCGAACCGACGCGCGGCCCTCGTACGTTTCGCGCCGCCGCCACGCGCGCAGGAACGCCTCCTGGACGAGGTCCTCGGCCTCCTCGAACGACCCGAGCAGGCGGTAGCAGTGGACGTGCAGCTCGCAGCGGTGCGGCTCGACGCGGACGCCGAAGGCCTGCTCGTCGAGCGGCCGGAGATCGTCGCTGATGGGACTCATGGTGTGTATGACGGCGGGAGGGCCGAAAGCTCATCACCCGGCGCCATGCGGCGTCCCGAGATGGTCAGTCCGCCTTCTTCAGCTCTTCGGAGAACATCACGAGGATGCCACTGGGGCCGCGGAGGTAGGTGAGCTTGTAGACGTCCTCGTAGGTGGCGACACCGCGCAGCGGGTGACAGCCGTGCCTGGCGGCGATCTCGAGCGCGGCGTCGATGTCGTCGACGACGAAGGCGATGCGGTGCATGCCGATGGTGTTCGGCGCCACGGGCTCGGCCTCGATCGCCTCCGGGTGCACGTACTGGAACATCTCGACGCGACCGTTGCCGTCGGGTGTCTGGAGCACGGCGATGTCGGCGGTGTTGCCGTCCAGACCGACGGCGGTGTCCGCCCACTCGCCGCTGATCCGGGCGCGCCCCAGCACCGTCAGGCCGAGGTCGGTGAAGAAGGCGATCGCGGCCTCCAGGTCACGGACGGCGATGGCGACGTTCTCCAGTCTGATGGGCACGGGTTGCACGCTAGCGATGGTCGCGCGACGCTCGGATGGGAGGCGATCGTGCGGCGACCAACCCTGTTCCTGACCGTGGGGCTCCCGGGCACGGGGAAGACCACGGCTGCACGGCGCATCGAAGTCGAGCAGAACGCACTCCGCCTGACGAAGGACGAGTGGGTGAAGGCTCTCTACGCGCACGAGAACCCACCATCGGCCCAGGACGTGATCGAGGGGCGGTTGATCGAGATCGGGCTGCGCGCTCTCGAACTCGGCAGCAACGTCGTCATCGACTTCGGTCTCTGGAGTCGTGCGGAGCGCGCCGCTCTTCGGCAGGCCGGTGCAGACCGCGGCGCCGACGCGGAGGTTTGCTACTTCGCACTCGCCTCGGCCGAGCAGCGGAGACGTCTCGACCAGCGCCAGGCCGAAGCGCCACACACGACGTGGCCGATGTCCCGCGAGGAGCTCGCCGAGTGGGCCGTCGGCTTCGACGTCCCCACGCCGGGTGAGCTCGACGGCACCGAACCCGTCGGTGACGCGCCGGACGGATTCACGACATGGGACCAGTGGCGCGGGCATCGCTGGCCGCCGTCGGTCTCCTGACGCCTTCTCCTACCCGGCCGCGCTCATCGGCATGATCAGGCACGCAGGAACCGCAGCACCGCCAGCACCCGCCGGTGCGAGCGCTCGTCGGCGTCGAGGTCGAGCTTGGTGAAGATGGCGCGCACGTGCCCCTCGACGGTCTTGGCGCTCAGGTGTAGCTCCGCGCAGAGGCCCGCATTGGTGAGGCCCTGAGCCATCAGGGCGAGCACCTCGCGCTCGCGTGCGCTGAGCCGGTCGAACGGGTCGTCGCGGCGGCGCCTGGCGACCAGCCGGCTCACGATCTCGGAGTCGAGGACGACGTCACCTCCGGCGACGCGCCGTACGTCGGCGGCGAACGCGGTGAGGTCGAAGACCCGGTCCTTGAGCAGGTATCCCACGCCGCCGTCGAAGTCGGTCATCAGCCGCAGCGCGTGGTGGACCTCCACGTGCTGGGAGAGCAACATCAGCCCGACCGTCGGCGCGAGCGCACGGATCTCGGCGGCGGCGTCGATGCCCTCGCCGGCGAAGCCCGGCGGCATCCGCAGGTCGATCACGGCGACGTCGGGTGCCGCGCGCCGGACGAGGTCGACGAGCGACGGCGCGTCGCCGGCCTGCCCGACCACCTCGAAGCCGGAGTCGTGCAGGATCCGCGCCAGCCCCTCACGCAGCAGCACGGCGTCGTCGGCGAGGACTACGCGCACGCCAGCACCGTCCGGACCGTGGTCCCGCCGCCCGGCGGGCTGACGATCTCCAGCCGCGCGCCCAGCGCGGACAGCCGGTCGGCGAGCCCCTGCAGGCCCCCGCCGGGCTCGACGCCCGCGCCCCCGGTGCCGTCGTCGCGCACCTCGACGGTGAGACGGTCGCCGTCGAGCGACACCTCGACGTCGACGACGCTCGCGCGCGCGTGGCGGGCCACGTTGGTCAGCGCCTCGCTCACCAGGAAGTAGACGCCTGCCTCGACCTCGGACGGGGGCCTGCGGTCGAGCGCGACGTGCAGCCGCACGAGGACCGGTGACAGGTCGACGAGGTGGGCCAGGGCGGCCTCGAGCCCGTCCAGGGTGAGCACCGCCGGGTGCAGCCCCCGGGCCATCTCGCGCAGCTCGGAGGTCGCGTCCAGCAACTGCCGGCGGGCGTGCTCGGCCTTGCCCACCAGCTCGGGGTCACCCGTCGCCGCCGCCCGCTCGACGAGCGCGCCGAGCTCCATGCCGAGCGACACCAGCCGCTGCTGGGCGCCGTCGTGGAGGTTGCGCTCGATCCGCCGCCGGGCGGAGTCCTCGGCCGTGACGATCCGGCGGGCTGCCGCTTGCAGCTCGGCCGCCTGGCGGGCGACCTGCGCGAGGCGGGCCCGGTGGTCGATGATCAGTCCGGTCTGCGCGACCAGGTCGTCGAGAAGTCGGTGCTCGCCCGGCGTCAGTGGCTCGCCCGGTGGCTTGGTCAGTTCCAGCGCACCCTGCACGATGCCGTCGTGCCACACCGGCCGCACCAGCTCGCGGCGGCCCCCGAGCTCGACGAGCGGGCGTGGCCCCGCGGAGGGGCGGGCGGGCCACCCGGCGACCGCCTCCATGCGCTGCGCGTCACCGAGCCAGACCACGACCTCGCTGGCACCGATGCCGCTGGCGACCGTCGCGGCGACGCCCTCCAGCAGCCCCTCCTCGTTGCGGGCCAGCTGCGCGGACAGCCGGGAGAGCGTCTCGTACGGCGTGGCCCGCCGGCCGTAGACGAGCCGGTCCGCCAGCGCCTGTGCGCGCCGCCGTACGGGCTCGAACACGACCGCCACCGCGGCCGTCGCGGCCAGGGCCAGCACGCCGTCCGGCACCGGGAGCAGGGCCCCCACCCCGACCACCACGCCGAGGTAGCCGACGAAGACGAGCAGCACCATCGCACCGCCGACGAGCGTCTTGTTGATCACCGGGTCGATGTCGTAGAGCCGGTACCGGACGATCGCCACCCCCGCCGCGAGCGGCACCAGCGGGAGGGTGAGCAACCCGGGCAGCGGCGTGCTCCAGGCGATCTCCCCGGCGAGCAGGAGCAGCACCGACACGGCCACGGCGAACACGAACCACCGCAGCTGGCGGGCCTCGTCGCCGCCGGCCCGGCGCAGCCGGGTGAACACCGCCGCGGCCCACATGACCTGGAAGCCTAGATAGCAGCCGAGCATCAGCGGCCAGACGACGGCCCGGGCGGTGTCCGCACCACCGAGGTCGAACGGGAAGGTCAGGGCGCTGCGGCGCCAGTCGTCCTCGATCGGCCACAGGGCCGACGCCACCGCGATCAGGATCGCCAACCCGACCATGACGTACGACGCGGCGCGCCACCGCCGCGACAGGTGCCGGCCGGTCGGGAACACCATCATGGCGACGCCGGCGGTCGCCATCACCAGCGGCACCAGCCAGATCGACACCCACGCCAGCCACGCTCCCCCGGGCAGCGCGGGGCTGTGCAGCCCTGCCTGCCGACCGAAGTACATGAGGGCATCCGCCACGCCGAGCCCGACGAAAACCTGCCCCACGCGGTGCCCCGGCCGGGCACGCAGCACGTAGAGCCCGACACCGGCGAAGGTGAGCGCGAGCAGCCCGTTGTGCAGGTTCCCGAGGTGGAAGTCCAGCGTCGCGCCGTACGCGACGAGCCCGAGCACGAGCAGGCCCAGGGTGCCGACTGCAGCCTCCCGCGCGAGCGAGGGCGCGTCGCCGTACCCCGCCCGGTCGGCGGCCAGGGCCGGGCTCATGTCGAGATGGTGACACGGTCCGGCGGTCGACTCACGAGGGTTGACCCTCGAAACGATCCCGGGCCCGCCCGCATGTGCCGGCAGCGGGACCGGCGGATCGTCGGGGCATGACCACTTCCCAGCAGTCCCGCACCACCGCTGCGGCCACGCCACGTCTGCGCCGAGCCGGGTTCACGCTCCTGATCGCCGGCGGCGCCGCCTTCTTCGCCGGCGGCCCGCTGCACCCCGCGGGCAGCGACGAGGGCGACAAGACCGCGCAGCTGCACTCGATGCTCGTCGACCCCGCGTGGTACCCCGCCCACCTCGTCGGGCTGCTGGGCTTCGCCTGCGTCGCCGCCGGGCTCCTCGCGCTCCGGCACGACCCGGTGCTCCGCGGCCACCTCGGCAGGCTCCTGCCGATCAGCGCCGCGGTCGCCGTCGTCGCCGCGCTCGGCGCCGTGATCCACCTCTTCGCCGCCACCCAGGCCGCCGCGATCGGGGACGGTGGCACGACGCCGCTCGTCCTCGCCTTCATGGGTGTCGAGACCGTCGTCAACCCCGCGTGGGGTCTGATGATCGCCGCACTGGCCGTCGCCGGTGGCCGCACCCGCGCCCTGGGCAACCGGATCGTCCTGCCCGTCGGCCTGCTCGGCGGCCTCGCGTTCGCCCTCGCGACCGCCACCATCGCCTTCGTCGACACCTTCGACGCGCTGTTCCCCGTCGCGGGCCTGGCCGGCGTCTGGCTGGTCGCGACCGGCGTCGTCGGCCTCATCCGCACGGACGGAGTCCGGTCGTGAGCATCCGAACCGTCCTCGTCACCGGCGCGGGCCGCGGCATCGGCCGCGCCATCGCCCTCCGCCTGGCTCATTCGGGCTGGCAGGTGTACGGCGGCGTCCGCACCGACGTCGCCGCCAAGCAGTTGGCCGCCGAATCCGAGCTGATCACACCGGTCGAGCTCGACGTCACCGTCCCCGAGCACCTGGCCGCGCTCGACCGCGAGCTCCCCGAGCGGCTCGACGCCCTGATCAACAACGCCGCCGTTGGGATCGCCGGCCCGCTGGAGACGCTGTCCCGGGCCGACATGCACCACCAGTTCGACGTGAACCTGGTCGGGCCGCTCGCGCTGACCCGGGCCGTGCTGCCCCGGCTGCGCCGGGCCCGGGGCCGGGTGGTGTTCATCTCCTCGATCAACGGTCGGGTGTCGTTCCCGTTCACCGGCATCTACAACGCCTCGAAGTACGCCACCGAGGCCGTGGCCGACTGCCTGCGCGTCGAGCTGCGCCCCTTCGGTGTCCAGGTCGCCCTCATCGAGCCGGGCGTCATCGACACCGAACCCTGGCACCACATGGACGAGCTCATCGACGGCCTGGAGGCAGGCCTCGATCCCGAGCACCGAACGCTCTACGCGCAGCACTTCACCGGCGAGCGCCAGCTGATCGGGAAGATCCGCAAGAACGCCAAGCCGCCCGAACGGGTCGCCGCCGCCGTCGAGCGGCAGCTGACCCGGCGACGGATGCGGCCGCGCACCCTGGTGGGCGCGGACGCCCGGTACATCCTCGCGATGAAGACGCTGCTGCCGACCCGCGGCCTCGACGCGGTGTGGGCTCACGGCATCGGTGTCTCAGCCCGGGATCCACGAACCCACGCGGCCATCGCCTCAGAGAGTGTTGTGAAACCCGGGCGGTCAGTCCTTGAGGTCTTCTGCTAGCCGCCGGGCAGCTTCGATCTCGACCGGGCTGGTCGGTGGGGCAAGTTCCTCACCGGCCAACCGGGCGGCCATC
>JBQTJE010000036.1:0-2325 GCA_052387455.1 Pseudonocardia sp. | reverse complement strand
ACGGTGTCGCGGTACTTGCCGTTCCACTCCGTCCACAGCGGCGGGAAGTTGCCCACCTGGTAGCCGCCGGGCCCGACGTCCCACGGCTCGGCGATGAGCTTGGCCTGGCTGATCACCGGGTCCTGCTGGACGATGTCGAAGAACGCCGAGAGCCGGTCGACGTCGTAGAACTCGCGGGCGAGGGTGGAGGCGAGGTCGAACCGGAACCCGTCGACGTGCATCTCGGTGACCCAGTAGCGCAGCGAGTCCATGATCAGTTGCAGGGTGTGCGGGTTGCGGACGTTGAGCGAGTTGCCGGTGCCGGTGTAGTCCATGTAGTAGCGCGGGTCGTCGTCGACCAGCCGGTAGTAGGCGGCGTTGTCGATCCCGCGCATCGACAGCACCGGCCCGCGGTCGCTGCCCTCGGCGGTGTGGTTGTAGACGACGTCGAGGATCACCTCGATGCCCGCGGCGTGCAGGTCGCGGACCATCGCCTTGAACTCCTGCACCTGGTGGCCCGGGTGCCCGTCGCCGGCGTAGGCGTGGTGCGGGGCGAGGAACGCCACGGTGTTGTAGCCCCAGTAGTTGGTGAGGCCTCGCTGCGCCAGGTGGTGGTCGGTGACGAACTCGTGCACCGGCATCAGCTCCACGGCGGTGACGCGCAGGGAACGGAAGTGCTCGATCATCACCGGGTGCGCCAGTCCCGTGTAGGTGCCGCGCAGCGCCTCCGGGATGTCGGGATGGGCGATCGTCAGGCCCCGGACGTGCGCCTCGTAGATCACCGACTCGTGGTAGGGCGTCTTCGGCGCGCGGTCGGCGCCCCAGTCGAAGAACGGGCTGACGACCACGGACTTCGGCACGAACGGCGCCGAGTCGACGTCGTTGCGGCCCTCGGGGTCGTCGAAGGGGTAGCCGAACACGGCCTCGTCCCACCGGACCGGGCCGTCGACGGCCTTGGCATAGGGGTCGATGAGCAGCTTGTTCGGGTTGCAGCGCAGGCCCGCCGCCGGGTCGTGCGGGCCGTGCACCCGGTAGCCGTAGCGCTGGCCGGGCTCGATCCCGGGCAGGTAGCCGTGCCAGACGAAGCCGTCGACCTCGGTGAGGCCGACCCTCGTCTCGGTGCCGTCGGAGTCGAAGAGGCACAGCTCGACGCCCTGCGCGACCTCGGAGAAGATCGCGAAGTTGGTGCCCGCGCCGTCGAAGGTGGCGCCGAGCGGGTAGGCGTGCCCCGGCCACGGCCGCATCGCTGTCCTCCAGGGTCGGTCCTGCGCGACGGCCCAACGCTACCGACGTCCCCCGACACTCAAGCCAGGTGCGCCGGGAAGCCGCCCGTCGCCACCGGGCCCCAGCGCTGCGGGGTGATCCGGATCAGTGCCTTGCCCTGCGCCGTCATCGCGGTGCGGTACCCGGCCCAGTCGGGGTGTTCGCCGGAGATCGAACGGAAGTAGTCGACGAGCGGGTCGAGCGCGTCGGGCAGGGTCAACAGCTCGGCCGGGCCCTCCACCTGCACCCACGGGCCGTCGAAGTCCTCGGACAGCACCACGACCCCCGCGCGACTGTGGCGGGCCACGTTGGCGGCCTTGGCCCGCTGCGGGTAGGTGGCGACCACGATCCGGCCGGCGGCGTCGACGCCCGCGGTGACCGGGGAGCCCTGCCAGCCGCCGTCGCGGCGCGGGGTGAGCAGGATCATCCGGTGGCGCGGGCGGAGGAACTCGGTGAGCCCGGCCCGGTCGACGGTGGTGTTGGTTGCGATCGTGCGTGCCATGATCGGTGACGGTAGCGGCTAGGGTCGGCGCCGTGCCGACCCTGTTCACGAAGATCATCAATGGTCAGCTGCCCGGCCGGTTCGTGTGGTCCGACGACCGGGCCGTCGCGTTCCTGTCGATCAACCCGCTCGGGCCGGGGCACACGCTGGTGGTGCCGCGGGCGGAGATCGACCACTGGGTCGACGCCGAGCCCGACCTCGTCGCGCACCTCACCGAGGTCGCGCACGCGGTCGGCCAGGCCGTGCAGGAGATCTGGCGCCCGCCGCGGGTCGGAATGATCATCGCCGGGTTCGAGGTGCCGCACCTGCACGTGCACGTCTTCCCGGCGTGGGAGATGGCCGGCTTCGACTTCGCCAACGCCGCCCCCACGGTCGACGCCGCCGAGCAGGACTGGCACCGCGACCGGCTGCGTGCGGCCCTGCGGGACGACGGTTACGGCGCCGCGGTCCCGGTCTGACAGTGAGGATGTAGGTGAGCCCCGCAGCGGTCGTTCTGCCCTCGGACTGACTGACTTCGGGTCTTCAAGGCGATCTGTCGTTCGGTCCGCTGCGGGGCTCGCTGTGCATGCCATCAGACGGCG
>JBQTJE010000035.1:0-5254 GCA_052387455.1 Pseudonocardia sp. | reverse complement strand
GAGGTGATCACGCAGCTGCGGGCGGAGCTGGCCGTACTGGCCGCGGAGAACGCGGAGTTGCGCCGGCAGCTGGGGCAGAACTCGCGGAACTCCTCGAAGCCGCCCAGCTCGGACGGGTTGGCCAAGCCGGCACCGCGTTCGCTGCGCCGCCGTGGGGCCCGCAGGCCCGGCGGGCAGGACGGGCACCCGGGATCGACGTTGGCGCCGGTGGCGACCCCGGACGAGGTCATCGCGCACGAGCCGGGCTGCTGCCGGAGCTGTGGGGATGATCTGGCCGGGGCGCCGGAGATCGGGCGGGAACACCGCCAGGTGTTCGACCTGCCCCCGATCACCCCGCGGGTGACCGAGCATCAGTTGATCAAGCGTCGTTGCGGGTGCGGGACGGCGACCAGCGCGAGCGCACCGGACGGGGTGAGCGCGCCGGTGCAGTACGGGCCGCGGATCACCGCGATCACCGTCTACCTCTACGTCGGGCAGTTCCTGTCCCGCAAGCGCACCGCTGCGGCCCTGGGCGAGCTGTTCGGTACCTCGGTCTCGATGGGCACGGTCGCGACGATGACCAGCCGCTCCGCGCAGCGCCTGGGCGGGTTCACCGACTGGGTCCGGGCGCGCCTGGTCGCCGCCGAGGTGGTCAACTTCGACGAGACCGGGCTGCGGGTCGAGGGCAGGCTGCGGTGGGTGCACTCCGCCTCGACCGGCAAGTACAGCCTGATCACCGTGCACGACCGGCGCGGGGTCAAGGGCATGGACGCCGCCGGGGTGCTCCCGTCGTTCGGCGGGATCGCGGTGCACGACGCCTGGGCGCCGTATGACACCTACCGCGACCTCACCCACGCGTTGTGCGGTGCGCACGTCCTGCGGGAGCTCCAAGCCGTGACCGACCTCGCCGAGGCCGGCGCCGAGCAGGGCCAGTGGTGCTGGGCCACCCAGGCCGGTGACGCGCTGCGCGAGCTCAACGACCTCGTCCGTGACGCCCTCGCCGCCGACGAGGGCCTGCACGGCGTCGACCAGACCGCGCTCGCCGACGCGGTCCACCGCTACCGCAGCGCCGCGCTGCTCGGCATGGAGGCCACCCGAGCCCGGAAGACCAAGATGATGGCCAAGCACCACGCCCTGGCCAGGCGCCTGGTCGACCGCCAGGACGACTACCTGCGGTTCACCCACGACCCGCGGGTCCCGTTCGACAACAACGCCGCCGAGCGCGAGATCCGGATGATCAAGCTGCGGCAGAAGGTGTCCGGGTGTCTGCGCACCCCTCACCGGGGCCCAGCAGTTCTGCACCATACGCAGCTACCTCGCCACCGCGGCCAAGCACGGCATCCACTTCTTCAATGCCCTCACCACCCTCGCCGAGGTCGCCCCTGGCTGCCCCGGACCGCCTGATCCCGAATCAGACGATCTTGAGCACCTGACCAGTTACGTTCAAGTTGTGCCGCACCTCGGCGTCGCTGATCGCCTGTGGTGGATCCGGGGTCGACTGGAAGGAGTGCTCGTGCGCTACGAGGTGGTCGACCCGGCGGAGCGGCGCACGGCCCGCGTCGGGGTGATCGGTGTCGTCGCGCTGATGCTTGCCTTCGGTGCCGGCATGACGGTGACCGCAGTGGTGGTGGTGGCGTCGACGCTGTGGCTGCAGGTCACGTTCGGGGCGCTGGCCGCCGCCGCGCTGGTGTGGATCGGGCTGTTCACTGTGCAGCAACTGCCCGCTGTGTGGCACGTCGACCCGTTGCTGGTCGTCGACGAGGACGGGCTGACCCTGCGCACACACCGGTTCTCCGGCGTGGGTGAGCCTCGCCGGGTGCAACTGGCGTGGTCGGAGATCACGACGGTCGGGGTCGGCCCGCTCGCCCCGCCCCCCGTGCCGCCGCCGCAGCCCGACGCCACGGCGGCCCGCGTGTACCTCGAGTGGCGGGCACGCGCCGGGGTGCACCAGAGTCTGGCGTTGCCGCAGGTCGGGTCGAGCACCCCGCGGGCGGTCGTCGTAGTCGGGTTGCGGGCGCGGTCACTCGCCCAGGACGCGGAGTTCCGGCGGCGGCGCACGGAACTGCTGGAGACGATCCGGCGGATGCATGCGGTCGGCGCACGACCGGCGGGCACGGACCCGGTCATCGACGAACTGATCACCTGGCAGCAGGAGTGGACCGCGCGACCCCACCCCGTCGGGATGCTGCTGGCGGTCCCGCAGCATGCGGTCGATCCAGACCGGTTGGACGCGGCGCTGCGGACGGCGGGCCTCACACAGGGGCTGCGCCGGCTCGACGCCGCCGCGTACAGCGTGCTGGACACCCCACACGACCTGGCCCGGCACCTGACCCAGACGCTGCCGTGGGCGGGCCGAGCCGACGACCGACCCCGCTGACGGGCTCAGGCCTGGCTCAGGCCGGGTTCAGCCGCAGGAACTCGCGGGTACGGTCATCGATCCGCGCGCCGCGCGCCTCGGAATGCAGGATCCCGTTGTAGACCAACGCCCACAGCGCCGGGTTGGCCAGCAGGAGGTCGACCTCCAGGCCGACCGCGCCCTCGGGGTCGCCGAGCCGCAGGACCAACGGTTCGACCCGGTCGAGCGGACGGCCGAGGGAGACCTCGACCAGCGCGTAGACCCGCACCGCATCGACGCCGCGCCGTGACCCCCGCTGCGGCCCGCCGCCGGCACCGCCCGCGACCCAGCGGCCACCGGCGACGATCCAGCCGTGGACGTCACTGATCCACCACAGCCACCCGTACAGCGGTAGCAGACAGACACCGAAGAACGCGAGCGCCGCCAGCCACCGGTCCGGGTCCCCCCACCCCACGAACGCGCTGACCAGCAACAGCAGCGCCGCGAAGTAGCCGGTGGCGAGCAACGCGTCCCTGCGGCGTTGGGCGGGTGGGACGAGAGCCAGCTCCAATGGTGGCTCGTCGGCGGGCCCAAGCCGCCACCGCGAGTCGGCGTCGGCTGGGTCGAGGCGCCTGCTGATCGTCGGAAGCGGGCGGTGCGGGTCGCGTGGCGGTTGCTCCGGAGGCCGCGGATCACCTGCGGGGTCGGGTACGGGCGGCAGGCCTGCGGTCGGGTCGGTCACGGGTGGTCGGGCTCCTTGGCCGGGTCGTCAGTCGCCGAAGATGCCGTCGACGACTCCTCCGAACCACTCCGAGGCCCCGGAGTAGCTCCAGAGCATGCTCGCCCCGGTACCGACGACGATGCCACCGGCCACCACCCACCCCGGGCCGGGCACCGTCGCGGCGAGACCCGCGGCGGCCAGCCCGCCCGCGGCCCCACCGACGAGCAGCTCCGAACCCGTCTTGGCGACGGCATGCTCGACGGAGCGGCCGTTGCTGATCTGGTTGTAGACGTCGAACCCGGCCCCGGCGAGCGCGATCGGGCCGGAGACCTTCACCAGGCCGCGGCGGCTGGTCTCCCACAGTTGTGCGCCGAAGCCACCGACCCGCTGCATGCGGTCGTTGACCGGGATGTCCGGGCGGCCCACCACGGCCCGGTTGTCCGTGATGGCCGAGTTCGTCCGTCCCGACCGCTCCGGGTGGCGGTTGAGGTGATCGGCGAAGGAGTAGGACGCCCACTTCTGGATCCGCTCGGGCAGGTGGCCGTGGATGCTGAGCCGGTTGAACCGCATCTGGCCGCGCTGCGTGGTTCCGGCGCTGTCCACGACGAACTCGCGCTCGAAGGCGTGCCGCAGGATCCCGGTGTCGAACTTCTGCCCGGTGATCTGCTCGAGCCGCTGAGACATCCCGCCGTAGCGCTCGGCGCGGCTCAGCCGGGTTTCGGCGCGTTGCTGCAACCGGTCGGCGCGGGCGGCGTCGGCGGGGTCGCCACCGGCCCGCAGCCCGTCGGCCTCGGTGATCAGCCGGTCGTAGGCGAGCAGGTGGCGGGTGGCGGCGTCGCGCAGCACGGCCTTCTGGGCACGGAACTTGCCGATGAAGCTCTGCGCGACCGACTCGACGGACTTGACGATCGGGAACCACGACGTGACGCCGTCGGACGGGTCGTCAACGACCGGCGGGCCGAGCAGGCCGGGGATCGGCGGCCCGGGCGGGGCCTGCTCCTCGGTGGGCAGCGGGCGCGGGGTGAACGGGCGGTAGTCCTGCGGTGCGACGGGGACGCCGTTGGCGGTGTTGCCTTCCCCGGACCCGACCTGGGTGAGGTTGCCGTTACCGTCGCCGGTGGTGGTGGCGTTGCCGTTGCCGAGGCCGGTGCGGGTGAAGTTGCCGTTACCGTCGCCGGCGATCGCGACGTTGCTGTCGCCCTCGCCGACGATGGCCCGGTTGCGGTCGCCGTCCCCGACGACGGCGGTGTTGCCGTTGCCGGGCCCACCGGCGATGGCGTCGTTGTCGTTGCCGTTGCCGGCCAGCGCGGTGTTGTAGGAACCCGCACCGGTCAACGCGCGACTGCGGTCGCCGTCGCCGACGATCGCGAAGTTGTCGTCGCCGCGCCCGGCGGTGGCGTTGTTGTCCTCGCCGTCGCCGATCTCGACGTAGTTGCCATCGCCGTCGGCGACCACGGCGTCGTTGCGGTTGCCGTCGCCCAGCACGACGGTGTTGCTGTCGCCGTAGGCGGCGACGTCGTTGTCGTCGCCGCCGTCGAGCAGCACGGTGTTGCCGTCCCCGCCGACCTGCACGTCCCGATCGTCGCCGTGCGGACCGAGCACCCGGTTGCCGTCGCCGAGGATCAGCGTCTCCGGGCCGGCGTTGAGGATGATCAGGTTCTGGTCGTCGCCGCGGAGGATGCCTCCCGGTGGCAGCGGCTGGACCGGGACGTCCGCGGGCGGCAGCGGCAGCCCGTCGGGGCCGACCGGCTCGGTGCGGTTTGTGAGGGTGGCGTAGTACTGCTCGAACCAGCTCGGTGCGCTCGGCTCGGCTGGCGGCGTCCCGACGGCGGGGACGGCGCCGGGCGCAATACCGGGGAACGGCTCGACCGGGGCGGTGGGCTCGGCGGTGATGCCGTCCTGGTAGAGCTCGAACCAGCTCGGGTTCGACGCGATCGGCGGGATCGGCGCGGCCGGGCCCTCGCTGCCCGGCTGGAGCGGGACGACGGTGGCGCCGGGCAGCAGCCCGGGGATCGGCTCGGGCGCCGGGCCGCCCGGGGTGCCGGGGTGGCCGGAGGGCAGCAGCGTGATCTGGCTGCCGGAGCACTCGCAGGTGAACGGGGCGCCCTCGGCGTCGACGACTGTGGGCCGCGGAGTCCCGGCCGGGACGGAGATCGTGAGCGGGGGCTGACTGCCCGCGCCGGGCGGGGGCTCGGTGGGGTCGGTGGATGCGGTGGCCG
>JBQTJE010000034.1:0-43540 GCA_052387455.1 Pseudonocardia sp. | reverse complement strand
AGAGGAGCGGCGGCGGCCAGAGGAGCGGCGGCGGCCCGTAGCGGTGTCCGCACCCGCCACGATCATCGTCATGGGACCGACAGCCGTGCGTGACGCGGCTCAGCGTCCCAGAACGATGATCACGGCGGCGGGCGGAGGGCGCGGGGCGCAGGGCGCGGGGCGCAGGGCGCGGGGGCGGCAGGGCGCGGGGGCGGCGAGCACCGGGAACGCCGCGCGCCGGAACCCCGCGCCGCCGTCAACCGCAGCCGCAGCCGCTCAGCGCCGCCGCCATGGCGTCGAGCTGGGGGCGCGCGAGCGCGGGCGAGGTGCCCGCGGACATCAGGGCGAACACCAGCAACCGCCCGTCGGCGTCGGTGACCACCCCGGCGAGGCTGCTGACCCCGGTGAGCGTGCCGGTCTTGGCCCGCACCGTCCCGCGGCCGGCGCCGACGAGGAAGCGCTCGTCGAGCGTGCCGTCTCCGCCCGCGACCGGCAGCCCGGACAGGACCGGCCGCAGCAGCTGCGTGTCGCGCTCCCCCTGGGCGGGGGCGGCGGCCGCGGCGAGCACCGCGCCGAGCAGCCGCGCCGGCACCCGGTCGCGCGTGGAGAGGCCGCTGCCGTCGACCATCGCCAGCCCGGAGGTGTCGAAGCCTGCCTGCTGCAACGCGCCCGCGACCTGGTCGGACGCCCCGGTGAACGTCGGGTCGGCCGCGCGCGCGATCGCCACCTCGCGCGCGAGAGTCTCGGCGAGCACGTTGTCCGAGGTGCGGATCGTGTGCTCCACCAGCTCGGCCACCGGGGCGGAGAAGACCGAACCGAGGTCGCGCGCGTCGGGGTCGGGGGCGGTGCCGACCGCGACGTTCGCCGCATCGACGCCGAGCAGGCCGGCGAAGGCGCGCCCCGCGGTGAGCGCCGGGTCGGGCACCCGGGGGCCGTCCTGGAAGTAGGGGTCGATGCGGCCGCCGTCGAGCATCAGGGCCTCGATCGGCGCGACGAAGCCCGCGGGCACGTCGCCCGCGGACCAGCCGGGAGCCAGCACGGCGCCGGTGTAGCGCGAGCCGTCGACCACGACCCGCTCGACGACCACCCCGGATGCGCGGACCTCCTGCGCGAGCTCGTCGAGGCGGGCCGGGGAGGGGTAGACGCCGGTGGCGCCGTCCGGCAGGGCGGTGAGGGTGGGGTCGCCGCCGCCGACCAGGACGACGGTGCCCGGTTCCCCTCCGGGCAGCACGCGGGTGGCGAAGCGCTCGGTGGGATCGAGGGTGAGCAGGGCGGCCGCGGCGGTGAGGATCTTGCCGGTGGACCCGGGGACGACGGCCCGCTCGGCGGCCCGGTCCCACAGCACGGCGCCGGTGGCGGGATCGACGACGGTGCCGGTGAGCCGCCCCACCGCGGGCGCACCGGCCAGCCCGTCGAGCGCCGCGGCGATCCCCGAGGCCGACGGCTGGGGCGCGGCCGGGCTCAGCCGTCGGCACGGGCACCGGCGGCACGGACGCGGGCGGCGCGATGAACCGCGGCGCGGTCAGCGCGAGGGCGCTCCCCGTGGACACCGCCATCATGAGCACGACCAGGACGGCGAACCAACGCCGCTGGCCGGGCCCGACGCTCAGCGCCACCGGCCGACCTCCTCCCGCCTCCCGCGGCACGCACCCGGGAGGTGGACCAGACTAGAGCCCGCACCGGACGACGCCGACCGGTGTCACACCGAAGAAGCCCGACCGCAGGAGACGATGCCCCGTGGAGTTCGACGTCACCATCGAGATCCCCAAGGGCGGCCGCAACAAGTACGAGGTCGACCACATCACCGGGCGCATCCGGCTGGACCGGACGCTGTTCACCGCCACCCAGTACCCCGCCGACTACGGCTTCATCGACGACAGCCTCGGCCAGGACGGCGACCCCCTCGACGCGCTCGTCATGATCCAGGAGCCGACGTTCCCGGGATGCCTCGTGCGGGCGCGGGCGATCGGGATGTTCCGGATGAAGGACGAGAAGGGCCCCGACGACAAGGTGCTGTGCGTGCCCAGCGACGACCCCCGCCAGGAGCACCTGCGCGACATCCACCATCTCGCCGAGTTCGACCGCGCCGAGATCCAGCACTTCTTCGAGATCTACAAGACGCTCGAACCGCACAAGAGCGTCGAGGGCGCCACCTGGGTCGGGCGGGCGGACGCCGAGACCGAGATCAAGGCGTCCTGGGCGCGGGCGAAGGAGGCCGCGGCGTCGGGCGAGGGGCACTGACCGCCTGCCGCGCGGCCGGCACCGCCTGCTCCGGGACCGCCGCCGGCACCGCCGCCGGGTCGAGCGCCTCGACGGGGTCGCGGCGCGCCTCCACCCCCGACTGCGTGCGCAGCGGCAGCTCCCGCATCAGGCACGCCGCCACCAGGCCGACCAGCAGCACGGCCGCTGCCGCCAGCAGCACCACGCTCATCGACCCCGCGAACGCCTCCAGGATCGGCCGGGCCAGGCGCGGGTCGGCGGCGCCGAGGAACGACGAGTCGTCCAGCGACGGCGGCGGCCCGCCGCGCAGCACGTCGAGGATGGGGGCGTTGGCCGGGTCGGCGGCCACGGCCGGGTCGGCGAGCGCGGCCTGCAAGCCGGGCGTGCCCGCGGCGGCGCGGAAGCCGTCGGAGATGCGCCCGGGCAACGCCCCGAACAGCAGCGAGAGGAACACCGCGGTGCCGAGCGTGCCGCCCATCTGGCGGAAGAACGTCGCCGACGCCGTCGCCACGCCCATGTCGCGCGGCGGCATCGCGTTCTGCACGGCCAGCGTGAGCGGCTGCATGATCCCGCCCAACCCGAGGCCGACGAGCAGCATCATCAGGGCGGTCTGCCAGTACGGGGTGTCGACGTCCATCCAGAGCGCCAGCGTGACCAGGCCCGTGGTCATCAGCGTGATGCCGACGATCGGCCAGATCTTGTAGCGCCCGCTGCGGGAGATGAGCTGCCCGGACCCGATGGACATCGTCATGATCCCGGCCATCAGCGGCAGCGTCTGCAACCCGGCGAGGGTGGGCGAGGCGCCCTGGACGATCTGCAGGTACAGCGGCAGCAGCGCGATCGCGCCGAACATGCCCATGCCCGTGACGAAGCCCGCGAGCGTGCCCCACCCGAACACGTTGTTGCGGAAGAAGCGCAGTGGCAGCAGGGCGTCGTCGCCCATCCGCCGCTCGGCCAGCAGGAACCCGACGATCCCGGCCGCGCCGAGGGCGTTGCAGAGCAGCGATCTCGGCGAGCCCCAGCCCCAGATCCGGCCCTGCTCGGCCACGATCAGCAACGGCACCAGCGCCACGGCCAGGGCCAGGGCGCCGCGCCAGTCGATCCGGGCGGGCCGGGGCGTGTGCGGGATGTTGAGGACGCGGGTGACGACGAACAGCGCGAGGATGCCCAGCGGCACGTTGATCAGGAACACCCAGCGCCAGCCGGTGATCGACGCGATCTCGGCCTGACCGGCGAAGAAGCCGCCGACGACCGGTCCGAGCACGCTGGCCGTACCGAACACGGCCACGAAGTAGCCCTGGTAGCGGGCCCGTTCCCGGGGAGCGACGATGTCGCCGATGATCGTCAGGGCCAGCGAGAACAGCCCGCCCGCGCCCAGTCCCTGGATCGCCCGGAACGCCGCGAGCTGGTACATCGAGGTGGCGAACGCGCACGCCGCCGACCCCACGATGAAGATCGAGATGGCGGTGAGGAACAGCGGCTTGCGGCCGAAGAGGTCCGAGAGCTTGCCGTAGAGCGGCGTGGTGATCGTCGCCGTGATGAGGTACGCGGTGGTGGCCCAGGCCTGCATCGTGAGGCCCCGGAGGTCGTCGGCGATGGTGCGGATCGACGTCGCGACGATCGTGTTGTCCAGCGCCGCGAGGAACATGCCGATCATGAGCCCGCCGAGGATGGCCAGGATCTGACGGTGGGTGAGCAGGGCCTCGCGTGGGGCGGCGGTTGCCGGCGCGGTGCTCACCGGGCGGCGCCCGCTGCGTCGGCGGTGTCTGCGGTGTCTGCGGGCACGCTCGGGCGCAGCTTGTGTTCCTCGAAGTCGGTGGCGAACCGGGCGAGCAGGTCGGCGAAGATCTCGCGCTCGGCGGGCGTCCAGCCGGCGAGCATCTGCGCCACCCGCTCGATCCGCAGTCGCCGGTTCTCGGCGAACACGCGCCTGCCCTCCGGGGTGGCGACGAGCAGGGTGGCGCGGCCGTCGGCCGGGTCCGCGGCGCGCTCGACGAACCCGAGCTTCACGAGGTGGGCGACCTGGCGGCTCACCGTCGACGGGTCGGAGTGCACGGCCTCGGCCAGCGCGCTCGCGCGGTGCGGCCCGTCGCTGACCAGGTGCACGAGCAGGTGGTAGGTGGCGCGCTCGACCGCGTCCGGGCACTCGGCCTGGTACTGCGCGTGCGCGCGGTCCAGCAGGCGGACGAGCCGGATCAGCTGGCCCGACACCGCGTCCGCGGTGGCGAGCTCGGACTCCGACGGCACCGTCGACACCTCCCGCACCCGTTGCATGCCTCACGCAACAACATGCAGACTACACCCATCCCGGTCGGCGTGTCCCGGCCGGGGCTGGGGGCGGGTCAGGCGGCGTTCAGGGCGGCGCGGCCGGCGTCGGTGAGCAGCGCGGCCGCCAGTCCGCACCTGGGATCGGCCGAGGCGATCAGCCCGGCGGCCAGCAACCGGTGGGCCGCCACCGAGTCCGCGCAACCCAGGCCGTCGATCAGCAGCACGGGCTCGGGTCCGCCGCCGAGGTCGCACCGCCCCGCCGCGACCGCGCGCAACAGTGCCCGGTCCCGGCCGTTCACCTGCTCCCCGATCATCACGATCTCCCCTCCGTCACAGGGAAGGTCGCCGCGGATCGGCCATGTGTTTCAGTTCACGCGCACCCGGACGGGTGGCAGACGTTGGGCCACCGGCGCTACGTCACCCGCTCGAAGACGGCCGCCAAACCCTGCCCGCCGCCGATGCACATCGTTTCCAGGCCGTAGCGGGCGTCGCGGCGCGCCATCTCGCGCAGCAACGTGGCGAGGATCCGCCCGCCCGTGGCCCCCACCGGGTGCCCCAGCGAGATGCCGGAACCGTGGACGTTGAGGCGCTCGAAGTCGGCGTCGGCGAGCTTCCACTCGCGCGTGCACGCGAGCACCTGCGCGGCGAACGCCTCGTTCAGCTCGACGAGGTCCATGTCGGCCAGGGTGAGCGACGCCGCGTCGAGCGCCCTCGCGACGGCCGGGACCGGGCCGATGCCCATCGTCGCGGGCGCCACCCCGCCCACGCCCCACGACACGACCCGGGCCAGCGGGCGCAGGCCCAGCTCCGCCGCGCGCTGCGGGTGGGTGACCACGCAGATCGCCGCGCCGTCGTTCTGCCCGGAGGCGTTGCCCGCGGTGACGGTGGCCTCGGGGTCGTCGCGGCCCAGGATCGGACGCAGCGACGCCAGCTTCTCGACGGTCGAGTCCGGCCGGATGTGCTCGTCGTGCTCCACCACGTGCTCGCCGCGGCGCCCGGGCACCGTGATCGGCACGATCTCCTCGGCGAACACGCCCGCCGCCTGCGCCGCCGCCGCCCGCCGGTGCGAGCGCACCGCGTACTCGTCCTGCTCCGCGCGCGGGATCCGGTACTCCCGGCGCAGGTTCTCCGCGGTCTCCAGCATCCCGCCGGGGACGGGGAAGTTGACCCCGCCCGCGGTGACCCGCCCGCGGACCAGCCCGTCGCGCAGCAGGACGCCCGGCCCGGCCTTGACGCCCCACCGCATGGCCGTCGAGTAGAAGGGGGCGTTCGACATCGACTCCGCCCCGCCGGCCAGCACGACGTCGGACACGCCGGACCGCACCTGCATCGCCGCGTACAGCACCGCCTGCAGGCCCGAGCCGCAGCGCCGGTCGACCTGCAGGCCCGTCGCCGTGATCGGCAGCCCGGCGTCGAGGGCCGCCACCCGGCCGATCGCCGGGGCGTCCATGGTCGGGTAGCAGTGGCCGAGCAGCACGTCGTCGACGGCGTCGGGGGGTAGCTGCGTGCGGTCGAGCAGGCCGCGGATCGCCCCGGCCGCGAGCACGTGCGCCGGAACGTCGCGCAATGCCCCGCCGAACCCGCCGACCGGGGTGCGCAGCGGCTCGCAGACGACCGCCGCACGCATCAGACGTACTGCCGGGTGAGCCACTCCGCGACCAGCGCCGGCCGCTCGGAACCCTCGATCTCGACGGTGACCTTCGTGGTGACCTGCACCCCGCCGGTGACGTCGGCGACGTCCACCAGCTCGACGTTGCCCCGCACCCGGCTGCCGACAGGCACCGGGGAGGTGAACCGCACCTTGTTGAGGCCGTAGTTGATGCCCATCTTCACGCCCTCGACGTTGTACACGTTCCACACCATCGGGACGATCATCGACAGCGTGAGGAACCCGTGCGCGATCGTCGTGCCGAACGGGCCGTCCTTGGCCTTCTCGGCGTCGACGTGGATCCACTGGTGGTCCATCGTCGCGTCCGCGAAGCCGTCGATCTGCTCCTGCTCGACGGTGTACCAGTCGCTCACCCCGACCTGGCTGCCCTTGGCCGCGCGCAGCTCGTCCACCCCGTTGAAGACCTTCATCGACACCCCTTCGCTCCCGCTGATTTCCCGTCACCCTGCCATAGGCGCAGGATGGGAGCATGGACGCCGTGGCCCGGTTCACGCAGCTGGTGGGTGTCGAGCCGCCGCCGCTCGACCGCGCCGCGCTCGCGCTGGCCCGCGGCGCCGAGCCGGAGCTCGACGAGGCCCGCTGGCTCGGCGAGCTCGACCGTCTCGCCGACGGTGTCGACGGGCTCGACGCGCTGGTGGCGCGGTTGTTCGTGCAGGAGCGGTTCACCGGCAACGCCGCCGACTACTACGACCCGCGCAACTCCCTGCTCCCCCAGGTCCTCGGCCGCCGGCTCGGCATCCCGATCACGCTCGCCGTCGTCACGATCGAGGTGGGGCGCCGCGCGGGCATCGCGCTGGAGGGCGTCGGGATGCCCGGGCACTTCCTCGTGCGGGCGGGCGGGCGGCTGCTCGACCCGTTCGACGGCGGCCGGATCCTCGACCTGCCCGCCGCCGAGGCGCGCTTCCGCGCCGTCACCGGATCCGACGCGCCGTTCGGGCCACACCTGCTCACCGCCACCCCGACCCGGGCGATCCTCGCCCGGATGCTGGAGAACCTGCGCGGCATCTACCGCGCCCGCCGCCGGCCCGGGTCGGTGGAGTGGGTGCTGCGGATGCGGCTGGCGCTGCCCGGCGCGGGCCCGTCCGAGCTGGTGGAGCTGGCGACGGCGCTGGGCGAGCAGGCGCGCTGGCACGAGGGCGCGGCGCTGCTGGAGCGAGCCGCGCCGGACCACGAGCCCGGGCTGCGCGAGCGGCTGCTCGTCGTCGCGAAGATGCAGCGGGCGCACCTGAACTGACCCGGACAATGCACACTCGTCGGCGTGAGGCTGTCGAGGACCGTGCCCGCGCTTCCCGTGCAGAACACCGGCGAGGCCGCGGCGTTCTACGAGAGGCGGCTGGGTTTCGACGCCCGCCACGTCGACGACGGGTTCGCCAAGCTCGTCCGGGACGACGCCGAGGTGCACCTGTGGGCGGCCGGTGACCACAGCTGGCAGCAGCGCGCCGATCTCGCGCAGCGGCCGGTGTGCAGCGGCGCGGAGAGCTTCATCGCCGGCACGGCGAGCTGCCGGATCGAGGTCGACGACGTCGACGCGCTGTACGCGGAGATGGCGGCGGCCGGCGTGCTGCACCCGACCGACCCGGGCAGCGCCCAGGACACCGACTGGGGCACGCGGGAGTTCGCGGCGCTGGATCTCGACGGCAACCTGCTGACCTTCTTCCACCGGCACCGCAGCTGATCGTCGTTCCTGCGCATCGACGTTCCGCGGAACGGGCCCGTGGCCGCCGGGTGCCGTGGAACGATCACGCGCATGACCGGACCTCACGATCCACCCACGCCCGTACCTGGCGCCGGCAGCGACCGGGCACTGTTCGACGCCCACTACGCCGGGGTGCTCGCGACCGAAGCCAGGGCACCACGCGGTGCCGCGCGCGGCGGGGGTGGGGGCGGGTTCACGATCGACCCGGACGGCTACCGGGTGGCGATCGACGAGCTCAATCAGGCGATCGACGAACTGGAAGCCGGTCAGCAGCGATGGGGCCGGACGGCGTCCGACAGACCCATAGGCATCGACCCGGTGAGCATCCAGCTGCGGATCAACATGGACGAGATGCGGCGCCGCGCGATGGAGTGGGTGCGGATCTACACCGGGCAGGTCCGCGACGCTCGCGATGCGCTCGCCGCCCAGCTCGCGAGCTACGAGGCCACCGAGCGGGCCAACGTCAAGCGGCTGACGTGACCGCGGCCCGGGCGCTACCGGCGTCCATCGCCCTCATGTCGTTCCTCGCGCTGGCCGGCTGTGCCGCAACGCCGGCGCCCCCGCCGCCTCCCTCACCTGGCCCGGCGGCCAAGGCGCTCGATCCGCCGCTCGACCCAGGCGTGCCGACGATCGACGAGCGATTCACCCCGGACGTGCCCCCAGAGCTGCGGGTGCGCAACCCCAAGGACGCCCGCGGCCTCGACCCGTGCGATCTACTCACCCCGGCGCAGCTTGGCACCTTCGGGCTCGACACCGGCACCGCACGGCGCAATCCCGCCCGCTTCGGCGACGGCTGCCTGTGGCGCTACCTCGACGGCTCCACCACTGCGGGGCTGCTGCTCGCCACCGATCCGAACTCGGCGAAGCTGCCCGACATCTGGCGGCTGCGGCAGAACAACGTGATCTTCGAGATCCGCGAGGTCGACGGACACCCGGCCATCCGCGCCGACCGGTTCGCGAACCAGTGCGACCTCGCCGTCGCCGTCGCCGACTACCAGATCGTCAGCATCGACGCCTACGCCGACGGCCGCGTCCTGCCCGATCCCTGCGCCCCGGCGGTGCGGATGGCCGAACTGGTCATTGCCAACCTGGCCGCCCGTCGGTGATCATCCGGCTGCGCTGAACCACGCGGGCGCCCGGCCCGTGTGGACGGTGACCGCCCACCGAGCCGGGAGGACACCATGACCGAGCCGCTGCACCCCGATTCGTTCACCCCCGACGATCTCGACCCCGACCTGGCCGTCGCCGACGGCGCCTTCGAGGCGTTCGCGCAGGCCGTCGTCGCCGCGGTGCTGGCGCCGATCGCCGGTCTGGCCGGGGACGCGGGCGCCGTCGCCGCGATGGGCGAGGCGGGGGTGGGCGACGCAGGGGTCGGCGACGCAGGAGTGGGCGAGGCAGGGATGGGCGAGGCGGGGGGCGGGACCGGCGGCTCGGTGATCGCCGGGGAAGGCGGGGACGCGATCTACACGATGCCCGACGGCTCCGTGTCGTTCGCCGGCTCCGGCATCGACGGCACGAGCTACTCGTTCGACGTGACCTGATGAGCTCGGCGGACCGGTGGCGCGCCGCCGCGCGGGAGGCCGCCGCCCGGGGCCGGGCGGCGGTGGACGCGGCGGCGCAGCGGGCGCGGCAGGCCGATCCCCGGGTGGACGCGCTCGCCCGCGACGCGGCGGCCCGGCTCGGCGAGGCGACCGGGCGGCGACGCGAGCGCCGCGACGAACTGCTCGCCCGGGCCGGGTCGTCGGCGGCCGGGGCGGCGCTGGGCGAGCGGGTGCGCGCGCTGGGCCGGGCGGCGGGACGGTTGCCGCTGCTGTCGGCGCCGATGGACCTGTTCAGCGAGCGTAGCGGCGTCGACGCGCTGGTCGCGGCCGTGCAGGCCGATCCGGGCGACGTCATGGCGCACCTGTGGCTCGGTGAGGCGTTGGCGACGATGCAGGCCGACGCGCGGCGGTTCGACCAGGTGCGCGCGGTGGTGGCGGCGGTGAACCCGGCGTCGCTGGTGCTGCGCGGGGCGATCCGGACGGCGGCGACGCTCGGCGCCGCGCCCACCGACCCGGCCGGCGAGGTGTTCGCCCGCACCCGCGTCCTGGCCGCCACCCGGCTGCGCGCCGACCCGCGCGACGCGCCCGCCCTGCACGCGCTGGCCCGGGTGCTGCTCGCCACCGGCCACCCCGAGCACGCGGTGCAGCCGGCGAAACTGGCGGTCGCGGCGAGCACGGGCGCCGACCGGGCCCGCGCGCTGGTGATCCTCGCCCGCACCTACCTCGTCCTGGGCCGCGACACCTCCGCCGGCAACGTCGCCCGCAAGGCCGTCGACGCCGGGTGCAGCCTGGGCTGGCAGGTGCTGGCCGAGCTGCTCTACCGCGACGGTGCCATCGCAGGCGACGAGGGCACGCCGCGGCACCGGCACTACGTGGAGCTGCGGGCCCGGGTCACCGACGACGACCGCCGCGCCTACCACGGTGCACACCGCTCCGCGGCCGAGGTCCGGCGATCAGTGATCGACGCGCAGCGCCGCCGGGCGCGCGAGCTGGGCGAGGCGGCGGCGGGGGCGGCGGCGCGACGACTGCCGGGTCACGCGATGCGCGCCGAGACGGTGCCGATCGTGCTGCCGCCTGCGCCGTGAGCGTCCCGAACGCTAGTGCTCGTCGGCGCCGGTGAGCTCCTCCTCCAACCGGTCCGCGACGGACACCACGAGGTGGAACGAGCGCTCGAACGCCGCCACCGAGGCGTCGTGCAGGGGAACCGAGTCCCGGAACAGCACCACCCCGTCGGCCGCGACGGCACCGCCCGCCACCGACTCACCCGCGCGCTCCAGCAACCGCCCGAGGTCGGCGTCGGCGAGCTTGCACACCGGCGAGGCGATCTGCGCCCACGGGTGCCCGTCATCGCCGGTGACGTGGCGCAGCACCACGAGCTGGGTGCGTTCCCCCGTGGTCGGGAGGTTGAACCACAGCTCGCCCTGCGCCTGCCGCATCACCTCGTAACGCATGCGCACGTACGACACCAGGTCGTCCCAGCTGGCCACGTTCGCCCCTCCCACCACCGATCCCGATCCGTAGCCCGGACGCTACCGCGCCGCATGATCCGTGCTTGCGGTCGGAGGCGGTCACGCCTGGCCGCATCGCACCGCAGACACGGATCAAGCCCGGGCGGCCACCGGCGCCGCGGCGGTCGGCCACCGCCTCGGCGCGCGGTGATCATCGTTCGGGGACCGGTGACCGTGCACAGCGCGGTCGGGGGTCCCGAAACGCCGATCATGGAGGGGCCGCGCGCCGCTGGCCGCCGCTGGCCCGCCCGCCGCCAGCCGCCCGCCGCCGCTGGCCCGCCCGCCGCCGCTGGCCGCCGCAGCCGGCTGCCACCGCGGTGATCGTCGGGTGGGGACACCGAACCGTGTCCGGCACGGCTCAGGGTCCCGAAACGCCGATCACGCTCGCAGGTAGGCGTGCACGAACTGGACCGCCACCGAACCCTCGCCGACCGCCGACGCCACCCGCTTCACCGACGCCGCCCGCACGTCCCCGACCGCGAACACCCCGGGCAGGCTCGTCTCCAGCAGGTAGGGGTCGCGGTCGAGGGCCCAGCGGCCGGCGGGGCGCAGCGACGGCCCGGTGAGTACGAAGCCGTGCGGGTCGCGCGCCACGACCGTGGCGAGCCAGTCGGTGCGCGGGTGCGCGCCGGTGAAGACGAACATCCCGGCCGCCGGGAGCCGCTCGACCCCGCCGTCCTTCACGCTGACCGCCTCCAGGCGCTCCGCACCGTGCACCTCGACGACCTCCGTGCGGGTTCGCACCTCGACGTTGGGCAGCGCCCCCACCTGCTCCACCAGGTACGACGACATCCGCGCGCCCAGCGACCCGGCCCGCACCAGCAGCGTCACCCGGTCGGCGAACCCGGCCAGGTGCACCGCGGCCTGGCCCGCGGAGTTGGCCCCGCCGACGACGAGCACGGGCTCCCCGGCCATCGCCGCCGCCTCCGTGGACGCGGCCCCGTAGTAGACGCCGCGGCCGGCGAGCCGCTCGGCGCCCGGCACGTCGAGGGTGCGGTACTGCACGCCGCCCGCCACGACGACGCACGAGCAGCGCAGGGTGGCGCCGTCGTCGAACTCGACGATCCGGTACGGGTCGTCGCGGTGCAGCCGGACCACGGTGCGCGGGGAGACGACGCGGGCGCCGAACCGGCGGGCCTGGGTGGTGGCGCGGCGGGTCAGCTCGGCGCCGGAGATCCCGGCCGGGAAGCCCAGGTAGTTCTCGATCCGCGACGACAGCGCGGCCTGCCCGCCCGGCGCCTGCGCCTCGACGAGTGCCGCGGACAGGCCCTCCGACGTCGCGTAGACCGCGGCGGCCAGGCCCGCGGGCCCGGCCCCGACGATGACGACGTCGACGAAGTCGGTGCCGGCGTCGGGGGTCAGCCCGATCGCGGCGGCGACCTCGGGCAGCGCGGGCGCGGCGAGTACCCGCCCATCCTCCAGCACCAGCAGCGGCAGCGCGTCCGACGGCGCCGCGGCGAGCAGCTCGGCCGCCTCCGGCGAGGCGCCGATCTCCAGCCAGCGGAACGGGACGTGGTTGCGGGCGAGGAAGTCGCGCAACCGGTGCGAGGCCGCCGACCAGCGGTCCCCGACCAGCCGGGTGCCGGTCAGCGGGCGTCCGGCGGTGGCCTGCCAGGCCTCCAGCAGCTCGTCGAGCACCGGGTAGAGCCGCTCGGACGGCGGGTGCCACGGCTTGGTGACGTAGTGGTCCAGGCGCACCCGGTTGATGGCGTCGATGGCGGCCTGGACGTCGGCGTAGGCGGTGAGCAGCACCGTGCGCGCGTCCGGCACGAGCGCAGCAGCCCGCTCCAGCAGCTCCGTGCCGCTGAGCCCGGGCATCCGCTGGTCGACCAGCAGCAGCGCCACCGGGCGCGCCCGCAGCCGCAGCTCGTCGAGCATCTCCAGCGCCTGCTCCCCCGACGACGCCCGCAGCACCCGGTAGCGGTCGGCGTAGCGGGCGCGCAGGTCGTCGGTGACCGCGCGCAGCACCTCCGGCTCGTCGTCGACGGCCAGGATCACCGGTTGCCCCACCCCCGACCGGCCAGCCGGCCCTGCCCCAGCAGCCCCCGCCGCACCCGTCATGCATCCTCCTTGCGCCCGGCCGGCAGCCGCACCCGGAACACCGTCGCGCCCGGCTCGGACGTGACCTCGATCCGCCCGCCGTGCCGCTCGGTGACGATCTGGTGGGCGATGTTGAGGCCCAGCCCCGTCCCGGCCCCTGGCGGTTTCGTGGTGACGAACGGGTCGAACACCCGCGGCAGCACGTCCGTTGGCACGCCGGGACCGTCGTCGGCGACCTCGACCTCCACCCAGCCGTCCCCGTGGCGGGTCGCGATCCGCAGCTCGCCGCCTCCGCCGAGGACGTCGGCGGCGTTGTCGAGCAGGTTCGTCCAGACCTGGTTGAGCTCCGGGCCGAACCCCGTGATCCGCGGCAGGTCGGTGGCATAGTCGCGGTGCACGGTGGTGCCGCGCAGCTTGCTCGCGAGGATGAGCAACGTGTCGTCGATTCCGGCGTGCAGGTCGACGAACTGCTCGGGCCCCCGGTCCATGTACGAGTAGCCCTTGAGCGCCCCGATGATCTCGCTGATCCGCCCCACCGAGCGGTGGACGTCGGCGACCAGGCCGCGGGTCAGTTCCCGGTGCGCGATCCAGCTCAGCGCCTGCGCCACCTGCTTCTCCCGGAACCGCAGCGTGCACTCCTGCACCGCCGACATCCGGAACCCCTGCTCCACCAGCGCCGCGGCCAGGTCGTGCGCCTCTCCGACGCCGGCCCGGACGAGCCAGTCGGCCAGTTCGTCCTCCCGGTCGGCCAGCTCGAGGGGGCCCGGCAGCGGGCCGTCATCGTTGGCGCGGGAGACGACCTCGCGCACCCAGTCGATCGCTTCGGGGTCCAGGCCCACCGCGAACAGGGCGCGGGCGTCGCGCAGCAGGTGGTCGAGGTTCTCCCCGAGCCTGCTCACCGACCGCACGGCCGCGGCGGCCGGGTTGTTCAGCTCGTGAGCCACGCCCGCGGACAACCGCCCGAGCGTGGCGAGCTTCTCGCTCTGCCGGATCGCCAGCTCCTGGCGCAGGTAGGCCTGCTCCAGGTCGCGCAGCCGCTTCTGCTGCAACGACTGGCGCAACCGCGCGCGCAGCAGCACCGCGTCGAACGGCTTGGGCAGGTAGTCCACCGCGCCCATCTCGATGGCCGCGACGACGCTCGCCATGTCCTCCACCGCGGACACGACGATGACCGGGATCGCGCGCAGCTCAGGGTCGGCGCGGATCTCGGCGAGCACCGCGAAACCGTCGACCTCGGGCATCACGATGTCGAGCAGCACCGCGTCGAACGGCTCGGCCCGCAGCCGCTCCAGCGCCTCGCGGCCGTCGGCGGCGACGGTGACGTCGTGGCCCTCGCGGCGCACCCCGCCCGCGACGAGCATGCGGGTGACCCGGTCGTCGTCGACGACGAGGACGCGACCCGGCGGCCCGGGGGCGGCGTCTGGGCCGCGGCCGGGGTCGGGGTCGGGGTCGGGGGCCGGGGCGGCGGGGTGGTCGGGGGCGGGGGCGCGGCCGGCAACGGGATCGGGCGCGGGGTCGGGGGCGGGGTCGGGGGCGGCGGCTGGGTCAGCGGTCATGGCGGGCCTCCAGCTCGTGGACGACCGGGCGGTAGGCGGTGCGGACCGCGGCCACGGTGCGCGCGTCGGCGACGGTGCCCGCCACCGCCGCGACCTCGATCTCCCGGGCGGCGGCGGCGAGCTCGCCCGCACCCATCGTCGCGGCCGTGGACTTGAGGCTGTGCGCGGCGCGGCGCAGGGCGGCGGTGTCGCCGGCGGCGGCGGCGGCGTCGAGGTCGTCGAGCAGTTGCGGCGCGTCGGCGAGGAAGGCGTCCACCAGCTCGTCGACGGCCGCCGGATCCCCCACCAGCTCCAGCAACCGCCCCAACGCCCCCGCGTCCAGCCCCACCCCGCCGTCCGCCCCCCCGCCGTCCGCCCCCCCACCGTCCGACGGCGTCATGGACCCATCCTGCGGTTCGGCGGGGGGGTGGAGGGTGGCGTGGGCGCGGTCGAGGGCGGCGGCGAGGACGGCCGGGCGGATCGGCTTGGCCACGTAGTGGTCCATCCCGGCGCGCAGGCACGCGGCGCGGTCCTCCGCGGTGGCGTTGGCCGTCACGGCGACGACGTGCGGGCGGCCCGGCCCGTGCTCGGCGCGCAGTCGCCGGGTGGCCTCCAGGCCGTCGAGCTCGGGCATCTGCACGTCCATGAGCACGACGTCCACGGGCTCGCGCCGCAGCGCCGCCAGCACCTCGACGCCGGTGGTCGCCGTCGCGGCCGGGTAGCCCATGCGGTCGAGCAGCTTCAGGGCGAGCATCCGGTTGGTGGGGTTGTCCTCGGCGAGCAGGATGGTGAGCGGCGCGCGCGCCGCCATGCCGGCGCCGGGGAACTCGGGTGCCGGCTCGGGTTCGGCCTGGTCGACGACCATGCCGAGCACGTCGGCGAGCACGTCGAACAGGGCCGACGGCTTGATCGGCTTGGTCAGGTAGCCCTCGATGCCGGCGGTGGAGCACTCGCGGGCCAGTTCGTCGCGGTGCAGCAGCGAGGTGAGCAGGACGATCGGGAAGCACCGCTGGGCCAGCTCGGCGCGCAGCTGCCCGGCCAGCTCCACCCCGCCGGTGCCGGGCATCCGGTGGTCGAGCAGCCCGACGTCGAAGACCTCGCCCGCGCGCACCGCGATCAGCGCCTCCTCGGCCGAGGAGACGATCCGCGCCCGCATCGCCCAGCCGGCGAGCTGCAGCTCCAGCACCCGGCGGTTGGTGGCGTTGTCGTCGACGACGAGCACGCGGCAGCCGGCGAACCGGGGTTCGTCGGGCACCCGGCGGCGGCGCGCGGGCAGCGCGGCCGGTCGGGCCGGGAGCGTGCAGTGGAAGGTGCTGCCGTGGCCGGGCTTGCTCTCCGCCCACAGTCGCCCGCCCATCAGTTCCGCGAGCCCGCGGCTGATCGCGATCCCGAGACCGGTGCCGCCGAAGTGCCGGGTCGTGGACGGGTCGACCTGGCTGAACGAGCGGAACAGTCGCGCCATCTGCTCGGGCGCGATGCCGATGCCGGTGTCGCGCACCCGCAGGTGCAGGTCGTCGCCGAACATCCCCAACGTCAGCACGACCTCACCGCGCGCGGTGAACTTGATCGCGTTGGTGAGCAGGTTCAGCACGATCTGGCGCATCCGCACGACGTCGCCGAGCACCGCCTCGGGGACGTCGGGCTCGATGAGGTAGGCGAGGTCGAGGCCCTTCTCGGCGGCCCGGGGGGCGACGAGGTCGAGGGTGAACTCGATCCCGGCGCGCAGGTCGACCGGCACCTCCTCCAGCTCGACGCGCCCGGCCTCGATCTTGGAGAAGTCGAGCACGTCGTCGATGACGCCCAGCAGGGCGTCGCTGCCCTGCTCCAGGGTGGCGACGTACTCGCGTTGCTCGGCGGTGAGGTCGGTGGCACGCAGCAGCCCGGCCATGCCGACGACGGCGTTGAGCGGGGTGCGGATCTCGTGGCTCATGTTCGCCAGGAACAGGCTCTTCGCTGCGGCGGCGTCCTCCGCGGCGGCGCGGGCGGCGCGCAGCCCGGTGAGCAGGGCCGCGTTCTGGGCGACGAAGTACCGGGTGGCGCCGAAGATCAGCAGCGCGGGGCCGAGCAGGTTGAACGCGGCGAAGAACGCGGGCAGCGTCGGCATCGTGCCGGCGGGCTCGATCACCGCCGACAGCGCGACCAGCCCGGCGAACGCCGCGAACCAGGCCGTGGCCGCGCGCCGCCCGCTGGCCAGCATCGCCCCGAACGGCGCGACCAGCGACCACAGCAGCACCTGCCGGGACGCGGTGAACCCGCCGAGCGCCACCATGTGGACCCACGGGACGAGCAGGCTCAGCGCGAGCTGCGCGGTCAGGAACACCCGGTACGGGCCGCCGAACCGGTACGCGCCCAGGTTGGCCGCGGTGAGCACCGCGAACGCGGCGGGCGCGAGCGCGGCGGCCGGCGCCCCGACGGCGACGTAGAGCCCGGCCCACACCAGCCCCGCCCCGCCCATCCCGACGGCCAGCAGCGTGACGACGTCCTCGGGCAGCCGCAGGTCCTCGGTCAGCTCGGTGTTGCGCCCGATGCGCCTGCCGAGCCCCGCCAGCCGCGTCACGAGCCCTCCTTGAGGATGCGCTTGAGGTCGGCGGCGCCCTCGCGCAGGCGCCGGTAGCCGGCCGTGCCGGTGATCCGCTCGAGCTCCCGGGCCTGGCGGGCGGCGTCCACCTCGACGCGCAGCTCCTCGACCGCGTGCCGCAACGCCGCCTCCCGCGCCGCCGCGGCCCGCACGAGGTCGGCGAACACGCGGGCCAGGTCGCCCAGCGCGTCGGCGGGCCGGGCGGCGGCGTCCAGCGCGGTGGTGTCGTAGCGGCCGCTGTCGACCTCGCGGGCGGCGTCGGTGAGCTCGCCGACCCGGCGCAGGTAGGCCAGCTCGTCGTCGCGGGCGCGCTTGGCCGCCAGGGAGGCATCGAGCCGGGCCCGCAGCAGCGCCGGCTCGAACGGTTTCGCGAGGTGGTCGGCGGCGCCGGCGTCGATGCAGCGCACGACGCTGGCCAGCTCGCCGTCCGCGGACACGACGATCACCGGCAGGTGCGCGAGCGCCGGATCGGCCTTGATCCGCTCCAGGGTGGCGAAGCCGTCGAGGACGGGCATGAGCAGGTCGAGCAGCACCACGTCCACCGCGGCGCCGGGGGCGCGCAGCAGCCGCAGGGCCTGCTCCCCGTCGGCCGCGGTGTCGACGGTGTGCCCGAGGTGCTCGCACGCGGCGGCGAGCAGCCTGCGGAACACCGTGCTGTCGTCGACGACGAGGACGTGGCCGGTCACGTCGGGCCACCGGTGGCGGGATCGAGCGGGCCGTCGAGGACGAGGTGCAGCACGTGCGGTCCGGGCGGCAGCGCGGCCGATCCGGTGCCACGGTCGATCCGCACCGGCCGGTCGTCGAGGCGGACCGCGCCGGGCAGCGGCTCCGAGCGGCCCGCCTGATCGACGGCGTGCAGCCGCACCGTCAGGTCCCGGACGCCCGGCAGCTCCGGCAGCGCGACGGCGACGGCCGCCACGGACGGGTCGAGCTCGCCGTCACCGAGCGGCCGGGGCTCCCCCTGGCCGAAACGGACGGGCGCGGCCAGCGGGGCACCGCGGGCGGTGAGGACGAGCTGACGCCGCCCGGTCTCGGTGTCGCGGCGCAGCTCGACCGCCAACCGGGCGACGAACCGGCCCGACCGAACCGCCACCACCGTCATCCCGACGGCCACGGCCGCGGCGCCCAGCGCGAGGGCCCGCTGCACCGGGTGCTCCCAGATCACCAGCCCGTGGGCGAGCAGGGCGGCGAGGAACAGCAGGTAGAGCAGGGCGCCCACGAGTGCGCCGCCGCGGCGCAGCGGCGGGCGGGCGGGCACGCACTCGCCGCGGCGGCGGGCCGCGGCCAGGACCAGCACCGGCACCACCCCGGCCAGCAGCGGCAGCGTCAGCGCGCCGACGATCCCGACCTGCCCGGTGAACGACTCCCGCCCGGTGAGCAGCAGCACCTCGACCAGCACGAACACCCCCACCACCGGCGCCAGCCCGACCCAGGCGGCGCCGCCTCGATCCCGTGCCTGGTGGTAGAGACCCCAGGAGAAGTGCACGGCCGCCATCCCCATCGCGAGCACCGCGAACACCGCCCCGGCGAGCACGGCCGGGGCGCCGACGACCTCGGCCAGCGGAACCAGTGCCGTGCCGTGCTCGGCGGCCAGCCGCGCGGGCGCCACCGCCGCACCGACCGCCACCACCCACAGCCCGTACACCCCGATCGCCGTCAGCGTGGCCGCCGCCGCTCCGGCGACGAGCGCCCGCCCGCCTGGGTCGCGGTGCAGCACTACCCGGGCGCAGTTGGCCACCGACGTGTGCCCGAAGAAGGCGAACAGCACCACCCCGAACACCAGCCCCAGCACGGCGCCGTCCGCGTCGATGGCCACGTGGCGCAGGAACGCCGGGTCGAGCCGCGTGAGCGCCAGCACCGACAGCAGCACCACGATCCCGATGTTCACCGCGCCCACGACCAGCGCGGAGGCCACCGTCGCGTCGAGGCCGCCGCGGCGCAGCAGCAGCAGGATCCCGGCGAGCAGCACCGCGGCCCAGACGGTGGCGTCCACGCCGGTGCTCGCGGCCAGCGTCGTCGCGAACCCGACGTAGTAGGCCAGCAGCGCCACCAGGCAGAACGCGAACAGCCCGGCTCCGAACACCGCGGCGGGCACCCGGCCGAGCAGCTCGCGCACCACGCGCGGCAGGTAGGCCCCGCCCCAGCGCGCCGCGCCGCTGCGGGTGAACGTCTCGGCGAACGCGACGATCGTGAGGACGTTGACCAGCCCGAGGACGGCGACGAGCGCCACCCCCGGCAGCGGCCCGACGCCGGCCAGCGCGATCGGCAGGGCGAGGGTGCCGGCGCCGACGGTCTCGGTGAGGGTGAGCCCGAACGCCGCCCAGAACGGCGGCAGCTCGGCCAGCCGGGTCGCGACGCCCGCGCGCCACCACGCGAACCGCTCGGCTGGCCGCAGCTCGGCGGTGAACACGGCGTCCAGCGGGTGCCCGTGGCGGCGGACGTACTCCGCGCGGACCGGCGCCGAGTCCAGCGCGAGCACCTCGCGCAGCCGCGGCACGTCGCGGGCGCGGAAGCGGTACTTCGCGCCGAGCCGGTGGGCGAGCTCGGCGCGGCCGCCCGCGTCGGCGGGCGCGAGGTGCGCCCACCGGCGGGCGTGGCGCTCCAACTGCGCGGCGGTGACCGTGGCGGGCAGGTCGCGGCCCGCGGCGAGCGCGGCGAGGAAGGCCCGCTCGCGCTGCGCGGTGACGCCGTCGAGGATGCACGGCGCGGCGGCGTGGCGGGCCTGCTGGTGCAGGTAGGCCGTGCGGCTCTCGACGGCGAACAGCGCGGTGGAGACGCGCCGTCCCGACAAACCCCCGAGCAGCTCGGCCCGGGACAGCGGCCCGTCGGTCACGAGCCACCGCCGGTGGCAGGAAAGCCACTTTCCTGCCGAATGGTTGCGGCAAAGTGGCTTTGCTGCAGAACTCCGGGGGCCTCGCCGGCGCCCAGCAGGAACCCGGCCATCGCGGCGAACTGCGCCGACAGCGGGTGCTCGGGGTGGTGCAGCGAGAACACCCCGGCGCTGGCGAGGGTCATCAGGTCCGCGGAGTGCGGCAGCGTCGCGAGGACCGGGCGGCCGTACGTCCGCGCCACCTCGGCGCCCACCCGCGCCGGGTCGAGCGCCACCGGCACCTTGTTGACGACGAGCACGGTGCGCGGCACGTCGAGGTCCGCGGCGATGCGCACGGTGATCCCGGTGCCCTCGTAGTCCTGGCGGTCGGGGCGCAGCACGATCAGCAGCGTGTCGGCCACGACCAGCGACAGCAGCGTCTCCTCCTGCAGTCCCGGGTGGGTGTCGAGGAGCAGGACGTCCAGCGCCAGGTCGTCGGCGAGGGTGCGCAGGCCGCGGATCAGCACCTGCGCGTCGTAGCCCTCCCGCAGCACCCGCGAGATCTCCCCGGGCCGGGTGCTCGCGGGCACGAGGTGGATCCGGCCCGGCCCGGCGGCGCCGGTGACGTCGAGGGCGACCTCGGTGATCGGGCGGCCGCGCCACAGGTGGTCGTTGAGCGAGGCCGTGACGTCGGCGCCGGCCAGGCCGAACAGCACGTGGATGCCCGGTGACGCGATGTCGGTGTCGACGACGCCGACGCGGCCGCCGCGCCGCGACAGCTGGGCGGCGAGGTTGGCCGTCAGGTTGGACTTGCCGGTGCCACCCCGGAACGAGTGCACGCAGACGACGTCGACCACGCCCACCCCCTGTGTCACTCGATCGGGCTGCCAGCTTCCCAGCTCGACCGGTGCGCGGACCAGAGCCGGGGCTGACGCTTCTGCACGCCCGCTCGGGTGCCGTTCCAGGCCGGCGCGGTCGACGACGAGGGCACCGAGGTCCTGTCCGGGCTGCGCGAGGGCCAGGAAGTTACGCCCCGGGGGGTGGCACCCGCCGGAGCGGTCAGGGCAGCTGTTCCAGCTCCACGCCGGCCCGGCCGACGCCGGTGTAGCGGGCGGCATCCGCGGTGACCAGGGGCCAGCCACGGTCCTCGGCGCACAGCAGCGCATGTGCGGTGACCTGGCTTCCGCCGCGGGCGCCCACCGCGCGTGCCCGCTCGGCGGTGAGCTCGTCGACGACCGTCACCGGCAGCTGCACGAGCACATCGAGCACGTCGTGGTCCTTGACCGGCAGCTGCGCCCAGGCCACGGCCAGTGCGGTCGACGGCACGACCAGCACGTGACCCTCCTCCACGGCGGTCCACACGAGGGCGGCGGCGTAGACCGAGGTGCCGGAGGCGAAGGCGACCACCGCGGACGCGTCGAGGACCCGGCCGCCGATCACGTCGTCGCGCGTGCGGGCGGCAACCCGAGGTCGCGACGGACCGCGTCGAGCACGTCCTGCGGTGGACGTGCACCGAGCACGCGTTCGAGCTCGGCGAGCGCGTGTGCTCGGGACAGCTGAGTACGCAGCGCTGCGGCGACGAAGGCCGACAGGCTGTCGGCCGCACCGGCCGCGACCGCGTCCTGAGCGTCACCCAGCAGGTCGGGGGGAAGGCTCACCGTCACCCGTGCGGTCGTCATACTGGAATGCTAGCTCGCTCATACCGACAGGCACAGTGGTGGGTCAGGCCACGTGCATGCTCATCCGGATCGTCGTGCCGGTGTCGTCGCGCCACCACCGGGTGCGGTCGGGGAGCTGGCGGATCAGCCACAGTCCCCGCCCGCGCGGCGCCGACGGGGCGGGCGGCAGCAGGCCGAGGTGCGGCTGGTCGAATCCGCCGGTGTCGTGCACCTCGCAGGTGACGGCGCGCTCGCCGGCCCAGATCCGCAGGGTGCCGGTGCCGGGCCCGTGCTCGACGGTGTTGCTGACGGCCTCGTTGACCGCCATGACCAGCTCCTCCACCCGCCCGCCGGGCAGCCCGCTGCGCGCCGCGTGCTCACCGACGAGCCGGCGCGCCGCGCGCAGCCCGGGCAGCCCGAACCGGACGGACGCGGCCGGCTCGCACAGCGACGGCGGCACCGGTTCGGGGTTGGCGGCCAGGAACGCGGTGGCGCGCAGGTAGCCGTCGCTGGGCGTCGGGGTGCGGTCGACGAGCACGGTGGGGTGGGTCGCCAGCGCGGCGGCGTCCGCCCAGGCCCCGTACGCGGCGCGCGGATGGCAGCAGACCAGCCGGGCGTCGACGCCGATGAGGGCGTCGTTGAGCACCGCCTCCATCTGCATCCAGCCCAGCAGGTCCTCGGGCCGGCGGGGCACGAGCAGCGAGCCGCCCATCAGGGTCGGCCGCCGGCCGCGGTCCGCGTGGCCGGTGACGGTGTCGACGAACCGGGCCAGCGCCCGCGGGGCGGCGTCGTAGCAGCGGTCGTAGGGCAGCACCTCGACGTCGGCCGCGGCGTGGCCCAGTCGCTCGCGGATGCGCCCGGTGAGCTCCTCGGGGAACACCGCCACGACCGGCTCGTCGCGCTCCAGCGCCTCCGCCGCGACGCCGGCGACGTCGCCGACCAGGTCGTCGACGTCGTCGAAGGGCAGTGCCTGATGCTCCAGTGCCCGATGTTCCGGAACAGCCGTCACGCCGGCTCCTCCCGCGCGTCGCGTTCGATCTCCAGGTTCGGTATCCGGTCCAGGCCGCACAGGGCGAGCAACCGGCGCAGGAACCGGCCGGGACGTTCGAGCACGATGCGGCGGTCGGGCGCCACGGCCCGCGCGGTGTCCGCGACCATCCGCAGCGCCGCGGCGTCGGCGAAGCGCAGCGACGCCAGCGACAGCCGGATCTCGCCGGGCCCCTCGGTGACGGCGCGGGCGAGCTCGCGGCGCAGCGCCTCGCGGTTGAGGACGTCCACCTCGCCGACGATCCGGCGGTGCCCGCTCGCCTCGCCGGTGATGCGCAACTGGCCGTCGTCGTACCGGGCCGGGACGGTCACCTCGAAGGCGTGCCGCCGCCGGATCTCGGCGTGCTGGGCGGGGGCGGTGAGCCGCTCGTCGACCTGGCAGAGCCCGGCGATGGGGCAGCTGTCCCACATCGGCGTGCAGGCGGCGTCGATCTCCAGCAGCCAGTCGACGTCGCCGGAGCCGCGCAGCACCCCCGCGGTCTCGAAGGCCATCCGGAACCCGGGGAAGCCGCGGTCGAGGGCGTCGTCGAGGTACTTCCCGATGCCCGCCGCGACGTCGCCCGCCGGTACGCCGGCCGCCCGCGGCGGCAGCTCGGCGGGCTCGACGACCAGCTGCCCGCGCGCCCGGTAGGGGCGCGGGTCCAGCCCGTCCTCGGCCATCCGGCGCAGCACCGCGGCGGCGCTGCCGTCCTCGTCGAGGCACAGCACGCGCTCCCCGCGGGTGAGCCCGGCCGCGAGGAAGTCCGCGCTGAGGTCCCAGTGCTCGTCGTCGGTGCGGTACAGCGCGAACGCGTGCTGCCCGCGCTCCAGCGCTCCGGGTCTCATGTCGCCTCCTGCACGGACCGGTCCTGCGGCGCCGGGACCGTGAACGTCACGACGGTACCCGCGGCGGCGTCCCCGCGGACGATGTCGACGTCGCGGGCGAGCTCGGAGATCACCGCCAACCCGCGACCGCGGTATCCCGGCTCGGCGAGCGGCTGCCAGGTGCCCTCGTCGCCGATCTCCACCCGCACGTCCCCGGACCCGTCCACGTCGAGGCGGTAGCGGAACTCCCCGGGGGCACGGCCACGGTAGGCGTGCTCGACGGCGTTGGCCGCGGCCTCACCCAGGGCGAGCTGGAGGTCGTCGACCTGCTCGCCGGGCAGGCCCGCCGCCGCGGCCCACCGGGCGACGGCCCGGCGCAGCTCCCGCAACCGGACGGGCTGCGCCGGGAGGCGGCACTCCAGCGGGCCGGGCAGCAGCCGGGCCGCGACGACCGCGACGTCGTCGGCGGGCTCGTCCGCGCCGAGGGCGTGGTGCAGCAGGTCGGGCAGGAGCCGGGCGGGCGCGAGATCCACCCGGGCCGCGGCCACGATGCGGTCGAGCCCGTCGTCGAGCACCTCGCCGCGGCGCTCGACCAGCCCGTCGGTGTAGAGCACGACGGTCTGCCCGGGCGCGAGCGTGGCCCGGCCCTCGGTGAACCCGGCGGCCCCGGTGACGCCCAGGACGGTGCCGTGGGCGTCGTCGAGGAACCGCGCGCCGGAGTCCTGGTCGACGACCAGCGGCGGCAGGTGGCCGGCGCGGGCCCAGCACAGCTCGCCGGTCGCGGTGTGCAGGACCAGGCAGATCGCGGTGCTCGCCCGGGCGCCGTCGACGTTGCGGGCGAACCGCGACAGCCACGTCAGCGCCTGCGCCGGGGACCGGCCCTCCAGCAGGTACGCCGAGAGCGCGCTGCGTAGTTGGCCCATCACCGCCGCGGCGCGGGTGCCCTGGCCGACGACGTCGCCGACCGCGATCGCGACGTGCTCGTCGTCGAGGACCGTGACGTCGTACCAGTCGCCGCCCGCGGCGGTGTGCGTGCCGGCGGGCAGGTAGCGGGCGGCGAGCGCCAGCCGGGGCACCCGCGGCAGGCCCGGTGGCAGCAGGCCGCGCTGCAGGGTGTCGGCGATCCGGCGGCGGTCGTCGGCGGCGATGGTGCGGTCGAGCGCCAGCGCGGCCTGCCCGGCCAGCGTCGTGGCGAACGCGCGTTCCTCGGCGGGGAAGCGGCGCGCGGTCGGGAAGCTCAGCGCGAGCACCCCCGCGAGCTGCTCGCCGGCGCACAACGGCAGCACCGCGACGGCGCGCGCGTCGTCCGCGGCCTCGGGCACGGCCATGTGCGGGTAGCGGTCGCGCCAGGCCTGCGGGTCACCGAGCCAGATCGGTGCCCCGGTGCGCGCCGCCTCGGCGGCCGGCAGGTCGGCGTCGCGCCGGATGACGGCGAACGCGTCGGCCACCTCCGGCGGGTAGCCGACGGTGTGCACGAGGTGCAGGTGCGCCGGGTCGTCGGGCCGCGCGACGAAGACGGCGACCCCGGCGGCACCCAGCGCCTCGTCCATCCCGGTGGCGAACGCGACGGCGACCTCGTCCACCGTGGCGGCCGCGCCGAGCGCGGAGGTGATCGCCTGCAGGCGCCGCTCGCGGGTGGCGACCTGGTCGGCGTGCACCATCCCGGCGACCCGGCGGCCCAGTTCCTCGGCGAGTGCGAGGTCAGTGGCGTCGTGGGCCCGCGGCTCGGTGGTCGATACGAAGCTCAGCGAGCCCAGCAACCGGCCGTCCACCACCAGCGGGACGATGAGGCTGGACCGGACACCGAGCGCGCGGCGCGCGACCAGGTCGGCCTCGCCGGCGGCGCGCTCGGCCAGCATCTCGTCGGTGACCGCGCCGACGGCGAACGCCCGGCCGGACCGGAAGCCGGCGAGCAGGTCGTCGGGGGGCGTGTACGGGACGAGGTCGAGGAACCGCTGCGCGCTGTCCGGGGAGCCGCGGTGCGCGGCCGCCGCCGGGGCGAGCCGCCCGTCCGGCCCGAGCAGCGAGACGAGCGCGACGTCGGCCAGCACCGGCGCGGCGAGCTCGGTGAACCGGGCCAGCAGCTCGCCCAGCTCGCCGCGGCGGGCCAGCAGTTCGCCGGTGTCGGCGAGCAATCGGTCGTGCCGCGCGGCCCGGTGCTGCTCGGTGACGTCGCGCATCGTCGCGGTGAGCAGTTTCCTGCCCCCGTACCGGGCCGAGCTGAACGACGCCGACACCCACAGCCGGGCGCGGGTGCGGGCGTGCCGCACCGGGACGACGACGTGACCCCGGCCGTCGGTGACCGCCTCCTGGTAGTGCCGCCCGAGCAGGGCCAGCTCGTCGGGGTCCTCGTCGGCGGTCGGGAAGTGCGGGTAGGGCGGCCGGATCGGGAGCCGTCCGGCGTCCAGACCGAGCAGCTCGGACGTCGCCTGGTTCATCTCGACGATCGCGCCGTCCGCGGCGTCGACGACGAGGAAGGCGTCCTGCATGGACTCGACGAGCGCGGTGCGGTAGGCCCCCTCGCGGTTGCGCAGCCCGGCCAGCTCCAGGTTGGACCGCACCCGGGCCAGCAGGTCGTGGCTGGAGAAGGGCTTCACCAGGTAGTCGTCCGCCCCCGCGAACAGGCCCTCGACGGTGGCCTCCTCCCCGGCCCGGGCGGACAGCACGATCACCGGGATGGTGGCCGTCGCCGGGTCCGCGCGCAGGGCCGCGAGCAGCGCGAACCCATCCAGCCCGGGCATGGTGACGTCGGTCAGCACCAGGTCGGGGTGCTCGGTCCGGGCGCGGTCCAGCCCGGCGCGCCCGTCGGCCGCCTCCAGCACCGTGTAGTGCGGCGCGAGCAGTCCGGCGAGGAAGCCGCGCAGGTCGCGGTTGTCGTCGACGACCAGCACGGTGGCACCGGCCGTCGATCCCGGTGCGACGGCGGGCGGGCGCGCCGCCGGGGCGCCCGGCCCGGCCCACTGCAAGGCCTCCTCGCGGTAGAGCCCGGTGACCGCCGACGCCCCCACGGCCACCGGCGCCGCCCCGGTCAGCACCGACCGCGGCAGGGTCACCGTGAACGTCGAACCCTGCCCGGGGATGCTCCGCACGCCGACCGTGCCGCCGTGCAGCGCGGTGAGCTCGGCGACCAGCGCCAGCCCGATCCCGGAACCCTCGACGCTGCGCCCGGTCGCGCCGCGCACCCGGTGGAACCGCTGGAACAGCGCCGGTTGCTCGGCGGCCGGGATGCCGATGCCGGTGTCGGTGACGAGCAGCACCACCCCACCGGCGCCGTAGCCATCACCGCCGTCGCCAGCACCGCCGTCGCGGCACAGCCGCATGTGCACCCGGCCTTCGTGGGTGTACTTCACCGCGTTGGACAGCAGGTTGAGGACGATCTTCTCCCACATCTCGGCGTCGACGGTCACCGCCGAGCCCAGCGGCGGGCAGTCCAACACGAGCTCCAGCCCGGCGCGCTCCACGGCGGGGGCGAACGAGCCGGCGATCCCGCGGGTCAGCGCCGCCAGGTCCACCGTCGTCGGCGCGGGTTCGAGCCGACCCGCCTCCAGCCGGGAGAACTCCAGCAGCGTGTCCACCAATCGCCGTAACCGCCGGGAGCTGCGCGCGATGACCTCCAATCGCTCGCGTTGCACGTCGGGCAGCGGGTGCGCGGCGTCGGCCAGGCCGTCCTCGGCGGGGCCGGCGATCAGCGTCAGCGGGGTGCGGAACTCGTGGCTGACGTTGGCGAAGAACTCGGTCTTGGCCCGGTCCAGCTCGGCCAGCTCCGCGGCCCGGCGCCGCTCGTGGCGGCGGGCCTCGGCGTCGGTGACCGCGGTCGAGACCGCGCCCGCGACCAGGTCGAAGAACGCCCGGTGGTCGTCGTCCAGCTTCCGGTAGGGGTTGATCCCGGCCACCAGGACCCCGATCGGCTCGCCGCCGCCGGCCGTGGTGAGCGGCAGCACCAGCGCGTCGGTGGGGATCGCGTCGCCGATCACCGCCCGCTCGATCGCGCCGGGGTAGTCCGCGGCGAGCCCGGTGCGCAGCTCGGCGGGCCCGCCGGTGGCGACCCGCCAGACCGAGCGGCCCCGGTCCGGGTGCGGCACCGTGGCCGCGGCGATCCGGCTCTCCGCCACGATCCCCGACGTCGCGACCAGCCGGGCGTGCTCGCCCTCGCGCAGGTAGACCAGCGCGAACGGGACCGCGGCGCGGTGGCGTGCCAGCACCTCGACCGCGCGCTCGCAGGCCTGCGCGGCCGTGCCCGCCGCCGACGCCGTCAGGTCGCCCAGCTCCGAGAGCACCCGCAGGCGCCGCTCGCCGAGCACCCGCTCGGTGTCCTCGCTGACCACGCAGAGCATGCCCGCGACCCGGTCGTCGACCTGCTCGTCGTAGATCGGGCTGTAGGAGAACGTGTGGTAGGTCTCCTCGACGTAGCCCGCCCGTTCCAGGAACAGCAACAGGCTCTCGTCCCAGGTGGCCTCGCCGGTGTCCAGGACCGACCGGATGCGCGGGCCGATGTCGTCCCAGATCTCCGCCCACACCTCCCGCGCCGGGCGGCCCAGCGCCCACGGGTGCTTGGTGCGCAGCGTGTCGCGCCGGTAGGCGTCGTTGTAGAAGAACGACAGCTCCGGGCCCCACGCCATCCACATCGAGAACCGCGAGGTCAGCAGGATCCGCACCACCTGGCGCAGCGCGGGCGGCCAGTTCCCCGGCGGGCCGACCGCCGTCGCCGTCCAGTCCCGGGCGGCCAGCACCTCGCCCATCGGGCCGCCGGTGGCGAACAGCGGATCGACGGCGGTCGGGCGCGCGGCGCTCATCGGGCCCGCTCACCGGTCCGGCGGGCGGACACGGCCGCACGCGACATCACCGGCCCCAGCACACCGACGACCGTAGAGACCCCCCGGTACCGCGGCAACCGGCGCGGCGGGCACGGTGATCACCTCTGGTGGACGCTCGGCGCGGTCCGGACCGCCGTCACCGCCCAGCGGCGATCACAGGCCGAGCTGGCGGGCGATCAGCATCCGCTGCACCTCGGAGGTGCCCTCGCCGATCTCCAGGATCTTCGCGTCGCGGTAGAAACGGCCGACCGGGTACTCGTTCATGAACCCGTAGCCGCCGAAGACCTGCGTGGCCGCGCGCGCGTTGTCCATCGCCGCGTTCGACGACACCAGCTTCGCGATCGCCGCCTCCTTCTTGAACGGCTCGCCCGCCAGCATCCGCGCCGCGGCGTGGTGGTAGGCCAGTCGCGCGGTGTGCGCGCGGGCCTCCATGTCGGCGATCGTGAACTGGATGGACTGGTAGGAGCCGATCGGCGCGCCGAACGCCTCGCGCTGCGTGGCGTAGCGCACCGACTCGTCCACGCAGCCCTGCGCGAGCCCGACCGACACCGCGGCGATCGCGATGCGGCCCTCGTCGAGGATCGACAGGAACTGCGCGTAGCCCCGGCCGCGCTCGCCGAGCAGGTTGGCGGCGGGCACGCGGACGTCGTCGAAGAACAGCTCGCGGGTGTCGCTGGCGCACCAGCCGACCTTCGAGTACTTCTCCGAGAACGAGAACCCGGGCGTCCCGGCCGGGACGATGATCGCCGAGATCTCCTTGCGGCCCGCGCTCTCCCCCGTGACGGCGGTGACCGTGACCAGGCTCGTGATGCCGGTGCCGGAGTTGGTGATGAACGCCTTGGAGCCGTTGACCACCCACTCGTCGCCGTCGAGCCGGGCGGTGGTGCGGGTGGCGCCCGCGTCCGACCCACCGCCCGCCTCGGTGAGCCCGAACGCGCCGAGCCGCGCGCCGCTGCACAGGTCCGGCAGCCAGCGCGCCTGCTGCTCGTCGGTGCCGAAGCGGAAGATCGGCATCGCGCCGAGCGACACCCCGGCCTCCAGCGTGATCGCCACCGACGAGTCGACCCGGGCCAGTTCCTCCAGCGCCAGGCACAGCGCGAAGTAGTCCCCGCCCATGCCGCCGTGCTCCTCGGGGAACGGCAGCCCGAACAGTCCCATCGCGCCCATCTTCTTCACCAGCTCGTACGGGAACTCGCCCCGCTCGTACAGCTCGCCGATGACGGGTGCGACCTCGCGCCGCGCGAAGTCCTGCACGGTGACGCGCAGCGCCTCGTACTCCTCGCCGATGTGGGCGTCCATGATCACTCCTTCGCGGCCGGGTCGGCGGCCGGGTCCTGCGCGGGCCCGTCGGGTTCGACGAGCGCCAGCACCTCCTCGCGGGCGACGGTCGCGCCCACCCGGGCGCGCAACTCGCGGACCACACCGTCGACGGGCGCGGTGAGGACGTGCTCCATCTTCATCGCCTCGACGACGATCAGCCGGTCGCCCGCCGCCACCCGCTGCCCGTCGGCGACCTCGACGACGGTCACCGTGCCGGGCATCGGCGAGACCACCGGGCCGCCCGCGGTGTCGGCGTCGGCGTGCCGGGCGGCGTCGAGGGGTTCCTGCTCGCGCACCGCCCAGGCGTGGCCGTCGCGGGCGATCCACAGCGTCGCGCCGTCCTGCGCGACGTCGTAGCTGCGGGTGACCCCGTCGAACGTGACGTGCATCTGCGCGGCGCCGGCCGCCACGAACGACCCGGCGACCGCGACCGGCTCGCCGTCCCCGATCACGCACTCCGCCGCCGCCGCGCGCCCGCGGATGCGCACGTCGACCGGCTCGTGCCCGGCGACGAGCATCCGCCACGCCGCCCAGGCTCGCTCCCCCACCCGCCAGCCGCCGGGGACGTCGAACGGGTCGACGACCGGCCCGGACGGCTCCAGGGCGAGCAGCGCGTGCACCGCCGCGGCGGCGAGCACGTCGTCGGGCAGCTCCGTGGCGGCCCAGTCGTCGAGACGCCGCCCGACCAGCCCGGTGTCCAGGTGCGCGGCGCGCACGTCGGGGTCGGCGAGCAGCGCCCGCAGGAAGCCGACGTTGGTGCCCAGCCCGAGCAGGACGGTGTCGGCCAGCGCGGCGTCGAGGCGGCGCAGGGCCTCGGCGCGGTCGGCGCCGTGGGCGATGACCTTGGCGAGCATCGGGTCGTAGTCGGAGCCGACCGTGCCGCCGGCCGCCACCCCGGAGTCGACGCGGATGCCCGGACCCGACGGCTCGCGCAGCGCGAGGATGCGCCCGCCGGTGGGCAGGAAGCTCGCCGCGCCGTCGAGGATCATCGCGGTCTCGGCGTAGACGCGGGCCTCGACGGCGTGCCCGCGCAGCTCCACCTCGTCCTGGCGCAGCGGCAGCGGCTCGCCGGCGGCCACCCGCAGCTGCAGCTCGACGAGGTCCAGGCCGGTGACCATCTCGGTGACCGGGTGCTCCACCTGCAGGCGGGTGTTCATCTCCATGAAGTAGAAGCCCAGTCGGGGGGCTCCGCCCCCCGACGACCGCCCCAGAACCAAACCCGGTCCGGGGGCGCCGGAACCGCCGACCGCCGAGCCGTCGACGATGAACTCCACGGTGACGGCGCCGACGTAGCCCACGGCCCGGGCGGCCTCGACGGCGGCGGCGCCCATCTCGGCCCGTTGCGTATCGGTGAGCAGAGCAGACGGCGCCTCCTCGACGATCTTCTGGTGCCGCCGCTGCAACGAGCACTCGCGCTCGCCGAGGTGGATCACGTTGCCGTGCGTGTCGGCGAGCACCTGGATCTCGATGTGCCGCGGCGTGGTGACCAACCGCTCCACCAGCAGCGTCTCGTCGCCGAACGAGCCGCGGGCCTCGCGACGCGCGGACGCGATCGCGTCGGCCAGCCGCTCGGGAGCGTGCACCTCCCGCATGCCCTTGCCGCCACCGCCCGCCGACGGCTTGAGCAGCACCGGGAAGCCGATCTCCCGCGCAGCGGCGACCAGCTCGGCGTCCGAGAGCCCGGCCCCGTCGGATCCCGGGACGACCGGGACGCCCGCCTTGGCGACGGTCTGCTTCGCGCGGATCTTGTCGCCCATCGCCTCGATCGCCGCCGGGGGCGGGCCGACGAACACGATGCCGGCCTGCGCGCACGCGGCCGCGAACGCGGTGTTCTCGGCGAGGACCCCGTAACCGGGGTGGATCGCGTCCGCCCCCGTAGCGAGCGCCGCGTCGAGCACGCGCTCGATCGACAGGTAGCTCTGCGCGGCGGGCGCCGGCCCGATCCGCACCGCGACGTCGGCGGCCGCGACGTGCGGGGCGCCGGCGTCCGCGTCGGAGTACACCGCGACCGACCCGATCCCGAGCGCCCGCAACGTGCGGATCACCCGCACCGCGATCTCCCCGCGGTTGGCGACGAGGACGGCGTCAAACACGGCCGCCACGTCCCCCCGGTCGCCGGGTGGCAGCAAAGCCACTTTCACGCCACCAGATGGCGTGAAAGTGGCTTTGCTGCCAACGAAGTCGGGGTCGGGCGGGGCGGCGGGGGCGGGGGCGGGGGCGGGGCATGGCGGTCACATCCGGAAGACGCCGAAGGCGGGCTCGGCGAGGGGGGCGTTGGCGGCGGCGGACAGGGCGAGGCCGAGGACGGTGCGGGTGTCGGCGGGGTCGATCACACCGTCGTCCCAGAGGCGGGCGGTGGAGTGGTACGGGTGACCCTGGGCCTCGTACTGGGCCCGGATGCGGTCCTTGAACGCGTCCTCGGGCTCCGGATCGTCGGCGCGCCGGACGGCGGACAGGACGAGCGCCGCCTGCTCCCCGCCCATCACGGAGATCCGCGCGTTGGGCCACATGAACAGCAACCGCGGCGAGTACGCCCGCCCGCACATCGAGTAGTTGCCCGCCCCGAACGACCCGCCGATGATCACCGTGAGCTTCGGGACGCGGGTGGACGCGACGGCCGTCACCATCTTGGCGCCGTTCTTGGCGATCCCGCCGGCCTCGTACTCGCGCCCGACCATGAACCCGGAGATGTTCTGCAGGAACACCAGCGGGACGCGGCGCTGGTCGCACAGCTGCACGAAGTGCGCGCCCTTGAGCGCGGACTCGGAGAACAGGATCCCGTTGTTGGCCACGATCCCGACGGGGTGGCCGTGGATGCGGGCGAACGCGCACACCAGCGTCGTCCCGTACCCGGACTTGAACTCGTGGTAGCGCGAGCCATCGACGATCCGCTCGATCACGAGCCGCACGTCGTAGGGGGTGCGGGAGTCGGTCGGCACCACGTCGTAGATCGACTCTGGCGGATGCGACGGCGGCTCGGTCGCCACCACGTCCCACGGCCGTGGCGCCCGCGGCGCGAGGGTCCCCACGATCGACCGGACGATCTGCAGCGCGTGCGCGTCGTCGTCGGCGAGGTGGTCGGTGACCCCCGAGACCCGCGAGTGCAGCTCGCCCCCGCCCAGCTCCTCGGCGGTGACGACCTCGCCGGTGGCGGCCTTCACCAGCGGCGGGCCGCCGAGGAAGATCGTCCCCTGGTTGCGGACGATCACGGCTTCGTCGCTCATCGCCGGCACGTACGCCCCGCCGGCGGTGCACGAGCCGAGCACGGCGGCGATCTGCGGGATGCCCAGCCCGGACATCGTGGCCTGGTTGTAGAAGATCCGGCCGAAGTGCTCGCGGTCGGGGAAGACGTCGTCCTGCTCGGGCAGGTAGGCCCCACCGGAGTCGACGAGGTAGACGCACGGCAGCCGGTTGTGCAGCGCCACCTCCTGCGCCCGCAGGTGCTTCTTCACCGTGATCGGGAAGTAGGTGCCGCCCTTGACGGTCGCGTCGTTGGCGACGATCACGCACTCGCGCCCGGCGACCCGCCCGACGCCGGTGATGATCCCCGCGCCCGGCGCGTCCCCGTCGTACATGCCGTGCGCGGCGAGCGGGGACAGCTCCAGGAACGGCGACGACGGGTCGACCAGCGCGTCCACCCGCTGGCGCGGCAGCAGTTTCCCCCGCTCGACGTGCCGGGCCCTGGCCCGCTCCGGACCGCCGAGCGCGGCGCGGGCGAGCTCGGCGCGCAGGTCGGCGACGAGGCCGCGGTGGGCACCTGCGTGCGTGACCGGCGGTACCTGCGTCGTCGTCACGACCACCCTCCCAGGGTTAGCGAACGTTAACATGTTAGCGCTCGTTAACGTCGCTCGCCACCCGGCCGAACGGGCGGTGCAACGCGACGGGGCCCGCGTGCGATGAACCCGGGACCCCCGCCGCCGCCAAGCACCGAGGAGGCCCGACCGCCATGGCCGCACCCGTCACCGATCCCGCCCCACCCGCGGACCGCCACCGCGACCTCACCGACCTGCTGCGCGTGGGCGTCCTCGCCCTCGCCGGCATCGGGACCCTCGGCGCCGCCTACGAGCTGGCCGTCGAGCGGCACTGGGGCGGCCTGGCCAAGAACGTGCCGTGGCTGGCCGTCGTCGCCCTCGCGGTCGCCGTCGGCACCGCCTTCGCCGCACGCGCCGGCTCCCCCCGGCTCGTCCTGGTCACCCGGGTGCTCGCCGTGCTCGTGCTGGGCGCGTCGGTGTACGGGATCGCCATGCACGTCCTGGAGAACATGCACTCGGGCCACCTCGGCCCGCGCTACGGCCCGGAGTACAAGCAGCTCCCCCGGATCGAGCGGCTGTGGCTGGGGATGACCAAGACCGTGGGGGACGCGCCCCCGCTCGCGCCGGGCATGCTGGGGCAGTCCGCGCTACTCGTGCTGCTCGGCACGCTCGGCCGCAGGCCCGGGCGTTAGCGAACGTTAACCGCGGCGGGTTACCCTGGAGTAGTGGCGGCCTCCCCGGTGGCCCGCCCCCACGCGGGGCGGCGCGAGCAGATCCTGGCCGTCGCCGCGCAACTGTTCGCCCGGCACGGCTTCCACGGCGTCTCCATCGCCGACCTCGGCGCGGCCGTCGGCGTCAGCGGCCCGGCGCTCTACCGGCACTTCCCGGGCAAGGAGGCGTTGCTGGCGGAGATGCTCGTCGGCATCAGCGAGCACCTCCTGGCCGGAGGGACGGCCCGCGCCGCCGCCTCCGACGACCCGCGCGAGGTGCTCGCCGCGCTCGTGGAGTTCCAGGTGGAGTTCGCGCTGCGCGAGCCGGAGCTCATCGTCGTGCAGGACCGCGACCTCGCCAACCTCCCCGCCGACGCCCGCCGCCGCGTCCGCAAGCTCCAGCGCACCTACGTCGAGATCTGGGTCGACACGCTGCGCCGCATCCACCCCGACCTGCCCGCCGACGCCGCCCGCGTCGCCGCGCACGGCGCGTTCGGCCTGCTCAACTCCACCCCGCACAGCGGCTCCGGCGACACCGCCGGGGCCGCGGCCGTGCTGAGCCGGATGGCGCTGGCGGCCCTCACCGACCTGGGGTGAGCCGGCGCCGGGGCGTCAGAAGATCGCACTGCCCACTCCGTCCGTCGGACGTCCCGGGCCCGTGGCGGGCAGGTCGCGGCGGCGCACCCGCTCGATCGACACCTGTGTCCCCAGTTCCCCGCGCAGCTGCGGGTTGCGGAGGTAGAACTCGATCAGTCGGAACACGATCACCGGTTCGATCATGAGCCCTTCGGCGTCCAGCTCGACCCAGTGCGGCCGCCACATCAGCCGCAGCCGGGTCATGCGGGACAGATCGAGCTCGACAGGCCCCACGCGGTGGCGACTGAGCAGCAGCTTGCGGTGGACGGCCAGGCCGGTCGGCTCGCGGTTGCCGGCGACGGCCACGACCTGCCCGAGCTCCGGCCAGGGCAGCCCGTCGCAGTCGATGCAGCCGCGTCAACGTCAGGACCAGGTACAGCGCGCAGCCCAGCGTCGGAACCGCGAGGACCCAGATGTCGGCGGAGGCCAAGAACCAGCCGGACGCGCCGAGGAGCCCGATGAGCACGAACACGGCGACGAGATGGCTGACGAACCGGCGGACCGAGAACGGGATGCACGTCACCCGCTTGCCCGCGACGTCGAGCAGCCCGATCACCGTCCTGACCGATCGCCGACGCACCAGGCGCAGAAAGTGGGCGCAGCCGCAGCACATGGTCAGGACGAACAGCCCGAAGCCGGCCGCCGCGCCGTGGTCGCCCCGCGTCCCGAGCCCGAGCGCGGTCAGGGACGCGACGACCAGCATCGCGAGCATCACCAGCCCCAACGACACCAGGCAGCCGTACTGAGCCGGAGTCGAGTCGCGCCGCCAGGCCTGCGGCTCCGAAAGCCCGAGCGCGTCGTCAGAAGATCGCATCCCAGGCACCTTCCGCCAGCTCCCCGACAGCCCGGCCCGTGTCGGCGACCGCGTCCCAACCCGCGCGCGCCGCGTCGACGACGCCGCCGCCGTTCTCCCACACCTCGTCGATCACCGCGGAGGTGTACAGGCCGGTGACGGCGCCCGCGATCCCGCCCACCCACACCGCTGACCACGGCCTGGGTAACGGGCTTGCCATTGGCGATGTCATAGGCGATCCCGGCAACCGCCAGGGCACCGCCGATCTTGAGCCCGATCCGGGAGTCGTAGTTGCCTCCGCCGCGGGCCGCCCGCGCCCGCACCGCGTCGGCTTCGCGGCCCAGCGCCCCGGCCCGGTCGACGTCGGCGTAGAACCTGACCCGGTCGAGCGCCGCTCCGGGCAGGCGCGTGTTCGCCAACGCGGTCGTCGCCTGGTTGCGCAAGTGCGCCGCATGAGCCGTGAGCGTCTGCGCGTTGCGGTTGGCCAGCATGCCCGCCGCGCCGTTCGCGGCGTCGCCGACTGCGAGGAACCACTTGTCGCGCAGATCGGCGCCCATGCGGCCGGCGAGGCTGCCGATGATCCCGAAGTGCGCGTCACGGACCCTGGTGACGGACGTGGCCGCCTGGTTCCTGCGGCGACGAGCTCGCCGTGGCGGGTGGCAGCGGCGGTCGCGGCGCTGTGCACGTCGACGGCCTGCGCCGTGGCGCCGGGCCCGATCGGCGCCGGGCCGGGATCGGGCGGGGGCGGGCCGGGCGGCAGGACGATCTCGCCCTCGACGGTGAGCCCGGCGGCCGCGGCGGCCAGCCGGATCTCGGTCATCTCCGCCTGGGTGCGGGCCAGGGCGTCGGCCAGCTCGCCGAGGTCGCGCGCGCCGCGGTCGACCGCCGCACCGAGGTCGCCGGAGATGCGGGTGTCCTGCCCGACCCACCCGGTGAACGCCGCCCCGGCCGGACCCTGCCAGCCGGCCGTGGCGAGGTTGCGCGCCTGGTGCAGCCGGTCGGCCGCATCGTCGACGGCGGGGCGCAACGCCGTCCGCAGCCAGTCGGCGGTCCCCCGCACGGCCGCGGCGTCACCGGGGATCCTGGTGTCCAGACTCACCACGCACCGCCCAGGACGCCGAGTGCGGCCACGATCGCGTCGTCGGTGCCGCGGTAGGCGGCCAGCGACTCGGCGACGCCCCCGGCAAGGGCGGCGGCGGTCTCGGCCAGCTCCCCGGCCCCGCCGATCAGGTTGGCCAACGTCGCGTGCACGACCGCCGCGGCATCCCCGGCGTCCTGCCCGGCCGGCAGGCCTTCGGCGAGCGCGCCCATCCCGTCACCGGCCCGGCCGAGCGCGTCCTCGATCGCGCCGAGCACCGCCGGGTCGGCTTGCAGGTCCGAGGTCATGCCGACCGCCGGGCGTGGCCGGGCAGCGCGACGTCGAGCAGTAGCAGGTCGAACGGACGCGCGCGGTGGGCGTGCTCCAGGTCGACGGTGCGGACCGCGACCCACGGGTGGTGGCGCCCACAGCAGGCGTGCAGGCGGTCGAGCGCGGAGTAGGCGAGCAGCGCCGTACGCCCGTCACGGGTGGCGTGCACCTCCAGCTCGGTGCCGGTGTGGTCGGCGCACAGGAGTTACACGATGGGCGGGTAGTCGGGCGGCAGGCTCATGATCGTGAGCGTGGCACGGCGGCACCGTCGCGCGGCGCGGAACGGGCAGACCCGCGCGTCTGCTGATCGCCTCATGTAGCGAGCTATACTCCTGCGCAGCTCGTATATCTCCGGAGGACGACCATGACGAAGCGGCTCGTCGACATCGACGACGACCTGCTCAGCGCCGCACAACGGACCTCCGGCGCCACCACCATCAAGCAGACCGTCCATCGCGCGCTCGAACTGCTGGTCGCCCAGCACCGCGCGCAGGAGGTGGAGATCCGCCGGGACTGGGCCGAGCTGGGCGACGCCCTCGGGGACCTGCAGGACGAGGACGTCATGCGCCGGGCCTGGTCGTGACGGCCGGCTGGCTCGTCGACACGTCCGCCCTACGCCCTGCCGTCCCCGCGTTCGCCGAGGTCCTCGTGCCCCGGATCGCCGCCGGGCTGGTCAGCATCTGCCTCGTCACCGAGCTGGAGGTCGGCTCCTCCGCACGCTCGGCCGCCGACCACGAGCGCGTCGAGCGGGCCGTGCTCGACCGGCTCCACCGCATCGTCACGCCCGTCCGCGCCGAGAGCCGCGCCCGCGACGTGCAGCGCAGGCTCATCGCCCGCGGGCAGCACCGTGCCGTCGCGGTGCCCGACCTGATCGTCGCCGCGGTCGCCGAGGTGGAGGGCCTCACCGTGCTGCACCACGACGGCGACTTCGACCTCATCGCCGAGATCACGGGGCAGCCGACCGAATGGATCGTGCCGTCGCACTGACGGCGCGCGACTCGGCGCTGTGCGGCTTACTAGTCCGGTAATGGCATCGATACGCTGGCCGTGGTCACCGCCCTTGCCCTCGACGCGCCGGTCGACACGTCCGACCCGGGCGACCTCGGCGCGCTGGCCGCTGCGCTCGGCCGGCCGCTGCGGGTCCTTCCGGTGTGACGCGTCAGCCGTCGAGCGGGACGAACGGGCGCTGCGGCCACCACGGGTAGAAACCGGGCAGGTCGGCCGACACGCGGTCCGGGAACCGCGCCGGGCGCTTCTCCAGGAACGCGGTGACGCCCTCGCGCGCGTCCGCGGACACCCCCCGCGCGGCGACGGCCCGCGAGTCGAGGCGGTGGGCGTCCATCGGGTCGTCGACGCCGAGCATCCGCCACATCATCTGCCGGGTGAGCGCCACCGACACCGGGGCGGTGTTGTTGGCGATCTCCGCGGCCAGCGCGTAGGCGGCGGGGAGCAGCGCGTCGGGCTCGTGCACCGAGCGCACCAGCCCGCCCGCGAGGGCCTCGCCGGCGTCGAAGACCCGGCCGGTGGTCGTCCACTCCAGCGCCCGGCTGATCCCCACCAGCCGCGGCAGGAACCAGCTCGACGCCGCCTCCGGGACGATCCCGCGGCGGGCGAAGACGAACCCGAACCGGGCGGTCGCCGAGGCCAGCCGGACGTCGGCGGGCAGCGTCATCGTGACCCCGATGCCGACGGCGGGCCCGTTGATCGCCGCGATCACCGGCTTGAGCGAGGCGAACAGCCGCAGCGACGCGCGCCCGCCGTGGTCGCGGTGGCCCGGCTCGTAGGCGAAGGTCGCGCCGGCGCTCGCGAGGTCGGCGCCCGCGCAGAAGGCGCGGCCGCTGCCGGTGAGCACGACGGCGCGGACGTCGTCGTCGGCGTCGGCCCGATCGAGGGCGCCGATCAGCTCGTCGCACATGGTCAGGGTGAAGGCGTTGAGCTTGTCGGGCCGGTGCAGCGTCACCGTCGCCACCCGGTCGGCGACGTCGTAGCGGATCTGCTCGTAGGTCATGGGCCGTCCCTCCGCCGCCGGTGTCGCGGTCACGGTAGGCGGTGACGTCAAGGACGTGGCGCGCGGTCAGGCAGCCGCGGGCAGGGCCTCGACCGGCCGGGGTTGCGGGCGGGCGGCAGGCTGGCACCGGTTGGGCAGCGACAGCCGCACGACCTTGCGCCACGCCGACGCGACCTGGCGGACCAGCGGCCCGCTGGTGTACGTCAGGCCGTAGCGCTCGAACAGGTCCTGCACCCGGGGTGCGATCTCGGCGTAGCGGTTGCTGGGCAGGTCGGGGTAGAGGTGGTGCTCGATCTGGAACGACAGGTTGCCGCTCATGAGGTGCACGAGGGGGCCGCCGCTGATGTTGGCCGAACCGAGCATCTGGCGCAGGTACCACTCGCCGCGGGTCTCGCCCTCGATCGAGTCCCGCTCGAAAGTCTCGACGCCCTCGGGGAAGTGCCCGCACATGATCACCGAGTGGCTCCACAGGTTGCGGGCCAGGTTCGCCACGACGTTGGCCGCGAACGTCGCGGGCGCCGAAGGCCCGGACAGCAGCGGGTGCAGCACGTAGTCGCGCAGCGCGTGGCGGCCGATCTTGCGCAGCGTCGCGGCGGCGCGAGTGCCGAAGTCGGCGTCGCGCTCGCCGGTGAGGTTGCGGCCCAGCTCCAGGTCGTAGGCGGCGATCCCGTACTGGAAGAAACACGCGTTGAGCAGGTTCCACAGCGGCTGTCCCAGGTGCATCGGGTGCCAGGGCTGCTCCTCGTCGACGCGCATGATCCCGTAGCCGAGGTCGTTGTCCTTGCCGATCACGTTGGTGTAGGCGTGGTGCAGCTCGTTGTGCGAGTGCTTCCACTGCTCCGACGGCGAGGCGTTGTCCCACTCCCACGTCGTGGAGTGGATCGCCGGGTCGCGCATCCAGTCCCACTGGCCGTGCATCACGTTGTGGCCGATCTCCATGTTCTCCAGGATCTTCGCCACGGCGAGCCCGGCGGTCCCGGCGAGCCACGCCGGCGGGAACAGCGACGCCAGCAGCACGACGCGGCTGCCGAGCTCCAGGCGGCGCTGCACCGCGATCACGGTGCGGATATAGGTGGCGTCGCGCTCGCCGCGGCTCGCGAGGATCTCGGCGCGCAGTTCGTCGAGCTCGCGGCCGATGGCCTCGACGTCGGCCGCGCTCAGGTGCGCGACCGGGTTGACGGGCTTGCGCTGGAGGGTGGTCATGCGGCACTCCGGAGGTCTCGGACGTCGAGGTGGCAGGGGCCCGCGGCGGCGGACACGCAGGTCTGCACCCGCACGCCGTCGCCCGGCTGGGCGGTGGTCAGTTCGCCGGTGCGCAGGTCGCGCACGGCACCGGAGCGCAGCGGCAGCACGCAGCCGAAGCAGATGCCCATCCGGCAGCCCGACGGCATGAGGACCCCCGCGGCTTCGCCCGCGTCGAGCAGGGTGGTGGCGCCGCCGGCCTGCACGGTGGTCGCGCCGAAGCGCACCGTGCCGCCCTCGCCGGGGGTGACGACCGTGGGGCGGAAGCGCTCGGTGTGCAGTCGCCCCGCGAGGCCGGCCCGCGCGAAGTGGCGTTCCAGGGCGTCGAGCAGGCCGGTGGGGCCGCACGCCCAGGTCTCGCGGTCGGCCAGGTCGGGGATGATTGCGGGCAGCTCGGCGGGGTCGAGCACGCCGTCGTGGTCGGTGTGCCGCTCGACCAGCCGCAGCGCGCCGCGCGCGGCCAGCGCCCGCAGCTCGGCGCCGAAGATCACGTCGTCGCGGGTGGGCGCGCTGTGCACGAGCACGGCGTCGGCGGGGGGGGCCGCGCGGAGCATGCCCATCACGGGCGTGACGCCGCTGCCCGCGGTCACGAACGCCACCTTGGCCGGCGGGTCGGGCGGCATGGTGAAGTCCCCGGCCGCCTGGTCGAGCTGCACGATCGTGCCCGGCCGGGCCCGGCGCACCAGGTGCTGCGACACGAGCCCGCCGGGGATCGCCTTGACGGTGACGGTGATCCGGGCGCCGGTCGCGGAGGTGACGGAGTAGGCCCGCCAGCGGCGCACGCCGTCGACGTCCACACCCAGGCGCACGTACTTGCCGGGGACGTGCGCGCGCCACCCGCGGCCGGGGCGGATCACCAGCGTGGCCGCGTCCCGGGTCTCGGGGCGCACCGACTCGATGCGCCCGCGCAGCCCGGCGCCGCCGCTCAGCGGGTCCAGGATCTCCAGGTAGTCGGCGGGCACCAGCGGGGTGGTGATCAGCTCGGCGAGCCGCGTCCAGGGCATGACTCCAGGATGCCCACTTCCAAGGAGTAAGTTCCTGACCGCTCGGCGTGAATCGAGGGGTATGAGTTGTCTTCATCGAACAATGATGCGTACGAGTTTCGGCTCCCCGCACCCGTGGCGGCGGCGATGCGTGCGGCCCTGCCCGCGGTCGCCGAGCGCACGGTGCGCGCGGTCGTCGTCGAGGTGCCCAGCTACGCCGGCGCGTTCGACGGCGAGATGGGCCGCGTCATCGAGAACGCGGTGCGGCTCGCCCTGGGCGGCTTCCTCGACCTCGCCGGCGACACCAGCGGCGCCGATCCCGCCACCCCGATGGGCCCGGCGCTGCACGGCGCGTACGGGCTCGGCCGCGGCGAGGCGCGCGGCGGCCGGTCGGTGGACGCCCTGCTCGCCGCCTACCGGGTCGGGGCCCGGGTGGCGTGGCGGGAGCTGAGCGCCGTCGCCGTCGCCGCCGCGCTGCCCGGCGAGGCGCTGGCCCGCTTCGCCGAGCTCGTCTTCGCCTACATCGACCGGTTGTCCGCATTGAGCGTCGCCGGCCACGACGACGAGCGCGCCACCACCGGGCTCGTGCTCCAGCGCTACCGCGAGCAGCTCGCGCACCTGCTCGTCACCGGCGCGGCCCCCGACGACCTCGCCGTCGCCGCCGAGCGCGCCGGCTGGGCGCCGCCGGTCACCCTCACCGCCGTCGTCGTCCCGCAGGCCGCGGCCCGCGCGGCCGTGCTCGACCCGCGGACCCTGCGCCTCGACGTCCCGGACGCGCCGCTCGCCGCGCTCCTCGTCCCGGACGCCGCCCGCGCGGTGCTGCTGCGCTCCCTCGGCGGGGGCGCGGTGGTCGGGCCCGCGCGGCCGTGGACCCGCGTGCAGGGCTCCTACCAGCGGGCCCTGCGCGCCACCGAGCTGGGCCTCGCCGCCGACCCGCCCGCGCCCGTGGACACCGAGACCCGGCTCGCCGAGCTGGTGCTCCGCGCCGACCCCCAGGCGCTCGCCGACCTGCGCGCCCAGGTCCTCGCCCCGCTCGCCGACCTGCGCCCCGCCACCCGCGACAAGCTGCTCGTCACGCTGCGGGCGTGGCTGCTGCACCAGGGCCGGCGCGACGACGTCGCGGCCGCGCTGTTCGTGCACCCGCAGACGGTCCGGTACCGGATGGGCCAGTTGCGCGAACGCTACGGCGACCGGCTCGACGACCCGCGGACCGTCCTGGAGCTGGTCGTCGCCCTCGGGGCGTGAACCGGGCAGCTCAAGCCGCGCGGGCGGCGGTGGGTAGGCGCGCGCTCAGGCCGCGCGGGCGGCGGTGACGAGGGCGCGGTAGGTCGACGGACGGGCACCCGCGGCGAGGGCAGCGTCCACCGCGGCCAGCACCGCGGCGACCCGGGCCGGGCGGCGCAGATCCTTCGCCCGCACCGCGAGGCGCACGAGCCCACCCCCCGCGACCCCCCGCGCGACCTCCGCCGCGAGCCGCCGCGCGCGCCACGCCTCGGCGGCACGCCGGTCCTCGGCGACCGCGCGCAGCTCACCGGACGCCCGGAACCCCAGCACCCGCGCCGCCAGCACCGTGTCCGGCGAGCCGAGCAGGCGCACGGACACCTCGTCCGCGCACGCGGCAAAACCCTGCTCGCGCAGCGCGTCCACGGTGCCCGGCGAGGCCAGCCAGCGCGGCGGGACGAACGTGTCGGTGCGCAGCCCCAGCGCCGTGAGCCCGCGGCGAGCGGCGATGAGCCGCAACGACGCCTCGTGCCGGGGCAGCGCCGCGAACTCCGCCCGCCGACCCAGCCCCGTGCGCGCCCCCGTCGGCTCCGGGGTGTGGTCGTAGCCGTGCAGCGCGAGCGCGTCGCCGCCGTCCAACCGTCCGCGCAGCCAGGCCACCACCTCGTCCGGCGCGGCGTGCGGGCGGAACAGCTGGGTGAGCGCGACGCCCCGCCCGTCGAGCGCGGTGGCGAGGTCGGCGGCCGGTTCCAGGGCCTCGGGGCGGTCGGTCAGGCCGGACAGGGAGACGACGAGGCGCGCGGTCACGCCTCCAGGGGAGCACAGCCGCGTGAACGATCGCGATCCCCACCGTGAGGGCCGGGTGTCGGGGAGGCGGCCGGCGGGGCCGGGTGCCGGCGGCGCCCGGAGCCAGCCGGGCCGGGTGCCGGCGGCGCCGGGAGCCAGCCGGGCCGGGTGCCGGCGGCGCCGGGTGCCGGCGGCGCCGGGTGCCGACGGCGCCGGGTGCCGGCCGGGCCCGGGTGCCGGCCGGGCCGCCGCTGCCGCACCGCGGGCCGTCCAGCTCCATGATCGGCGGTTCGGGACGCCGGACAGCACCTGCCACGGTCCCCGGTCCACGAACAGTGATCACCGAGGTGCCGCCCCGCGTGACCAGGCCCCGCCCGCCCATGATCGACGCTTGGGGACACTAGGCCGCACCTGCCGCGGTCACCGGTCCACGAACAGTGATCACCGCAGTGGGCCGACGGTCATCCCCGCCCAGCTCGCCCAGCCCGCCCCGCCCCGCTCCGCCCCGCCCCGCT
>JBQTJE010000033.1:0-9636 GCA_052387455.1 Pseudonocardia sp. | reverse complement strand
GGGGCCGGCCGACGGTGTTGACCGCGCACACCGCCCTGGGGTCGTGGGGCCGGGCGGTCCGGGTCCCGCCGCCCGGGGGCCCCCCCCCGCCCGGGGGACGGCCAGCGCCGCCAGCCCGACCAGCAGCACCGGCAGCGCGGCGGCCGGCGAGGCGAGCAGCACCAGCAGTGCCCCGCCCGCACCGATGAGGGTGGCGCTGCCGAGCTGGTCGGCGAGCTGCGAGGCCGAGGTGTGGAACCCGACGTCACCCGGCGTCGACTGGGCGAGGACGAGGTAGGAGATCGCCGAGTAGCCCAGCCCCATGCCGACGCCCGCCACCAGCCACGCGAAGGCCAGCCAGGGCGGACCCCAGGACGGCGCCGCCAGCGCCACGCCCACGGTGCCGGCGGCCACGCAGGCGAAGCCGACGACCAGCAGCGTGGACCGGGACAGCTCGGGGCGGCGGCCCTGCCACGCCGACGCCGCCGACCAGCCCAGCGAGGCCACCACCAGCGGAAGGCCTGCGGCGGTGAGCGACCAGCCGTGGGTGTCGGTGAGCAGCAGCGGCAGGTAGGTGTTCCCGGCGAAGAACGTGCCGGCCAGCAACCCGCGCGACGCCACGACCGCCGGGATGCCGCGCCGGGCGCGCACGGTCCCGGTCGGGAGCAGCCGGCCCAGCGACGCCACAAGCACCGCCAGCGCGACCACCGCCGCCACCGCGCCCGCCGCCGACACGTGCTGCGACGCCCAGCTCAGCCCCGCCACCCCCAGCGCCGCGCCGAGTGCGGCGAGTACGAGGCCGCGGCGGGCCGGGGCGGCGCCGCCGGCGGGGGCACCCAGGCCGCGCGTCGCCGGGAACACCAGGGCGAGCGCGACGACCACGACCGGCACCAGCCCGAGGAACACCCAGTGCCACGAGAACCGCTCGCTGACGAACCCGGCCACCGGCGGCCCCACGAGCGAGGGCAGCACCCACGCTGCGGACATCCAGCCGAACACCGCCGGGCGCACCCGCTGCGGGTAGACCGCGGCGATCATGACGTAGCCGGCGACGATGGCCGTTCCCGCGCCCAGCCCCTGCGCCACCCGGCCCACGAGAAGCTGCGCCATCGTGTCGGCGGTCCCGGCGACGACGAGGCCGACGCCGAACGCCGCGGGGGCGAGCAGCAGCGGCAGTCGCGGGCCGGCGACGTCGCACCAGCGCCCGCCGAGCACGGTCGCCACCACCGAAGCGGCCATGAACGACACGAACGGCCAGGCGTAGAGCGAGACCGCCCCGAGATCGGCCACGACCGCCGGCATCGCCGTCCCGACGCCCATGGCCTCGAACGCGATCATGCTGATCAGCAGCAGCAGCCCGGTCGTGATCGTGCGCCGCTGCGGTCCGAACAGCTCGGCGCGGGCGGTCGTGGCGGTCGTCATGGCTCCAGGGTGCGCGCCGAGCTACTCGAAGCGCTCCGGGTTTCCCGCCCCCCGACGGACGATCTCCGGCTCGTCGCCGGACAGGTCGACCACCGTGGTGGGCTCGGTGCCGCAGTCCCCCGAGTCGATCACGGCGTCGACGGCGTGGTCGAGGCGCTCCATGATGTCCCAGCCCTGGGTCAGCGGTGTGTCGTCACCGGGCAGCAGCAGCGTCGAGGACAGCAGCGGCTCCCCCAGCTCGCCGAGCAGCGCCTGCACCACGGGATGTTGGGGGATCCGCACGCCGACGGTCTTCTTCTTCGCGTGCAGCAACCGCCGCGGCACCTCGCGGGTGGCCGGCAGGATGAACGTGTAGCTGCCCGGCGTGGCGGCCTTCACCAGCCGGAACACCGTCTTGCTCACCTGCACGAACTGGCCGAGCTGGGCGAAGTCGGCGCACACCAGCGTGAAGTGGTGGCGGTCGTCGAGCTGGCGGATGGCCCGGATGCGGTCCAGGCCGTCCGCGTTGCCGAGCCCGCAGCCCAGCGCGAAGCACGAGTCCGTGGGGTAGGCGATGAGCCCGCCCGCGCGGACCACGTCGACGACCTGGCCGATGGCGCGCCGCTGCGGGTCCCGCGGGTGCACGTCGAAGTACCGGGCCATGCGGTGCAGGATAGGGCGGTGGAGGGTCAGCTGTGGCACGACGTCGACGCATACCTCGCCGCCCTGTTGGTCGGTGCCGACCCGGCGCTGGAAGCCGCGCTGGCGGCCAACGCCGCCGCCGGCCTGCCGGCCATCGACGTGTCGGCGCCGCAGGGCAAGCTGCTGCACCTGCTGGCCCGCATGATCGGCGCGCGGAACGTCCTGGAGGTCGGCACGCTCGGCGGGTACAGCACGATCTGGCTGGCCCGGGCGCTGCCCGCCGACGGCAGGCTCGTCACCTGCGAGGTCGACCCGCGGCACGCGCGGGTGGCCAGGGAGAACATCGCCCGGGCCGGGCTCCCGGTTCCCGTGGAGGTGGTCGAGGGGCCCGCCGCGGAGACGTTGGCCCGCCTGGACGGGCCGTTCGACCTGGTGTTCATCGACGCCGACAAGCCGTCGAACCCCACCTATGTCGCCGAGGCCCTACGACTGACCCGTGCCGGCGGGGTGATCGTCCTGGACAACGTCGTGCGCGGCGGCGGGGTGCTCGACCCGGACGGCGACGCGAGCGTGCGGGGCACCCGGGCGGCGCTGGAGCTGATGGCCGCCGAGCCCCGACTCGTCGCCACCGCGATCCAGACCGTGGGCACGAAGGACCACGACGGCTTCGCCATCGCGCTCGTGATCTAGCGTGGCGCCCATGGACGCCGACGACCTCGCCGCCGTGCTCGCCTCCGTCCGCGACTTCGTGCGCAGCGAGGTCGTCCCCGCCGAGGAGCGGATCGACGACGAGGACGCCGTTCCGGCGGGGATCGTCGCGGCCTGCAAGGACATGGGGCTCTACGGGTTCGCGATCCCGCAGGAGTACGGCGGGCTCGGGATGACGCTGCACGAGGAGGCTCAGCTCGCGTTCGAGCTGGGCTGGACCACCCCGGCGCTGCGCTCGCTCTTCGGCACCAACAACGGCATCGCCGGGCAGGTGCTGCTCCAGGGCGGCACCGCCGAGCAGAAGACGTCCTGGCTGCCGCGCCTGGCCTCCGGTGAGGTGACGGCGTCGTTCGGGCTCACCGAGGCCGACGCCGGCTCCGACCCGTCCACGCTGGCCACCACCGCCCGCCGCGACGGCGGCGACTGGGTGCTCAACGGCTCCAAGCGCTACATCACCAACGCCCCGGTCGCTGACGTGATCATGGTGTTCGCCCGCACCAACCACGCCGTGGCCGGCAACCGGGGAATCTCCACGTTCCTCGTCCCGGCCGGCACTCCCGGCCTCGCGGTCGGGCCGAAGGACCGCAAGATGGGCCAGTTCGGCGCGTGGACCGCCGACGTGCACCTCGACGACGTGCGCGTGCCGGCCGATGCGCTCGTCGGCGGCGACGACGGCGTCGACCAGGGCTTCCGGATCGCCGCCAGGTGCCTCGCGCACGGCCGGGCGCACATCGCGGCGCTGTGCGTCGGGATGGCCGGGCGCCTGGTGCACGAGTCGGTGGAGTTCGCGCGTACCCGGCAGCAGGGTGGCCGGTCGATCGCGTCGTTCCAGCTCGTGCAGGGACTGATCGCCGACTCGGTGACCGACCACTACGCCGGGCGTGCCCTGGTGCTGGACGTCGCCCGCGGCTACGACGCCGGCACCGACAAGGTGCAGGGCCCGGCCGCCGCCAAGTACTTCGCCAGCGAGATGGTGGGTCGGGTGGCCGATCGGGCCGTGCAGATCCACGGCGGCGCCGGCTACATGCGCGGCGTGGCGGTGGAGCGGTTCTACCGTGACGCCCGGCTGTTCCGGATCTACGAGGGCACGAGCCAGATCCAGCAGGTGATCATCGCCCGGCAGGCGCTGGGCGATGCCAGCCGCTAGTGCTGCGAGGGGCGGACGTGGTACTCGAACACGAGCCCGGCGATGGCGAGCAGCAGCACCGCGATGGCGATGCCGACCAGCCACAGGTGCATGAAGGCCAGCGCGACCGACAGGAACGCCGCCCCCAGCGCCATGCCCAGCGGCCAGTAGCTGCCCGGCGAGAAGAAGCCGATCTCGCCCGCGCCGTCGGCCACCTCGGCGCCCGGATCGTCCTCGGGACGCTCCTCCAGCCGCCGGGAGACGAACCGGAAGTACGTGCCGATGATCAGCGACAGGCCGCCGGTGAGGAACAGCCCGGCGACGCCCACGGACTCGCCGGCGAGGACGGCGTAGACGATCCCGCACACGAAGAAGAACGCCGTGCAGATCTCGAAGAGCCTGGACTCGACCTTCATAGGTATCTTCGCCCTCCCGGGGGTCGTCGGGGGGCGGAGCCCCCGACTGGTCAGCTTCCGCTGGTGACCGGCTGCGGCGCCGAGCGCTGCTCGCGGTTGGTGCCGAACGGCGTGGTGGACGTGGCGACCGGCGAGCACAGCTCGCCGCAGCCCAGCGCCTGGAGCGCCTCACCGGTGGTGTGGGCGACGCCGGTGGCGGGGTTGATCTGGGTGCGCAGCGCGAGCCACTGGTCGAACCGCTCCGGGCTCAGGGCCCGGACCTCGAAGTTCATCATCGAGTGGTAGCTGCCGCACAGCTCGGCGCAGCGGCCGACGAACGCACCCTCCCGGTCGATGCGGTCGATCTGCCAGACGAAGTCCTGGTCGTTGACCTCGGGCAGCGGGAACACGTCGCGCTTGAACAGGAACTCCGGCACGAAGAACGAGTGGATCACGTCGTTGGACCGCTGCTCGAACTCGATGCGGCGATCGGTGGGCAGCACGAGCACCGGGATGACGTCGCTCGTGCCCAGCGTGCTCACCGGCCGCCCGGCGAGATCGGGCGTGTCCGGGTAGTGGAACTCCCAGTTCCACTGGAACGCCTCGATGCCGATGCGCAGGTCGGGATCGGGCTGGTTGTCGTCGACGTAGTTCTGCACCACGACGGTGAAGCCGAACAGCACCGCGACGATCACCGTGGGGATCACCGTGAAGACGACCTCGACCGGCAGGTTGTACTGCGTCTGCCGGGGCATCTCCTCGTCGCCCTTGCGCTTGCGGTGGAACGCCATCGCCCAGAACATCGCGCCCCACGTGACGGCGCCGACGACGAGCGCGGCAATCGCGGAGTACGTCCACAGCTCGCGCATCGCCTCGGCCTGCGGCGTGACGCCGACCGGCCACCCGAATCGCAGGACCTCCTCGACCGAACAACCGCTGGTCAGCGGCACGACGACCGCGGCGAGCCCGGCGAGCTTGACCGCTCGACCCCACCCTGCGCGCTGCACTCGGCCCACGTCTGGCCGCCTCCCTCGCAGTGGCACCGTCCGCCCCGCGGAGCGGCCGTACCGACCTTCCACACCGACGTCGACACCGATCTTCGACCTGTCGTAGAGCCTAACGGAGCAGATCCACGGCACGCCTGTCGGGTGCGGCTGGTTCAGGCCGGCAGGACAGCGGCGATCTCGTCCGCGGCCACCGGGCCGTAGGCGTCGCGCAGGCGCTCGAGGCCGCGGGCGCGGTCCCAGGTCCATTCCTGCGGTCCGTCGGTCTCGAGCACCTGGACCGCCACCAGCGAGCCGAGTTGGGCGGCGCGCTCCAGCGACATCCCGCCGGCCACCGCGGCGAGGAACCCGGCCCGGAACGCGTCCCCCACCCCGGTCGGGTCGACCTTGCCCGTCTCGGGCACGACCCCGACCGACACGGTCTGCGGGCCGTAGATCTCCACGCCTTTCTCGCCGTGCGTGGTGATCCGGATCTCCACCCGATCGGTGACCTGGGCCTCGGTCCAGCCGGTCTTGCGCAGCAGCAGCTCCCACTCGTAGTCGTTGGTCAGCAGGTAGCGCGCGCCCTCGACGAGCCGGCGGATCTCCGGGCCCTCCATGCGGGCGAGCTGCTGGGAGGGGTCGGCGGCGAAGGGCAGGCCCAGCGCGCGGCACTCGTCGGTGTGGCGCAGCATCGCGTCGGGGTCGTTCGCGCCGATCAGCGCGAGGTCGACACGGCCGGCGAGCGGTTCGAGCGAGATCTCGCGCGAGCGCGCCATGGCGCCGGTGTAGAACGAGGCGATCTGGCGCATGTCGTCGTCGGTGGTGCAGATGAACCGGGCGGTGTTGACGTCGGTGTGCACCTGCACGGCCGAGCAGTCCACGCCGTGGCGTTCGAGCCGCGCGCGGTACTCGGCGAAGTCGGCCCCCACCGCCCCGACGAGCACCGGCGCCTGGCCGAGCACGCCGAGCGCGTAGGCGATGTTGCCGGCGACGCCGCCCGGCCTGATCACCATGTCGTCGACGAGGAAGCTCAGCGAGATGCGGTCGAGCTGGCCCTCGACCAGCTGGTCGGCGAACCGGCCGGGGAAGTGCATGAGCTGGTCGGTGGCGATGGAGGCACTGACGGCGATGGGCACGGGCGGGGACCCTACCCTCCGGGAAACGCGAAGACCCCGGTCAGAGCACCAAAGCTCGTGACCGGGGTCTCGTGGGAATCGCCTAGTTGAACGAGTCGCCGCAGGCGCAGGAGCCGCCGGCGTTGGGGTTGTCGATGGTGAACCCCTGCTTCTCGATGGTGTCGACGAAGTCGATCACGGCACCTTCGAGGTACGGCGCGCTCATCCGATCGACCCCGACCTTCAGGCCCTGGAAGTCCCGGAAGAGGTCACCGTCGTGGCTGCGGTCGTCGAAGAAGAGCTGGTAGCGCAGGCCTGCGCAGCCGCCCGGCTGCACGGCGATGCGCAGGTGCATGTCGTCGCGACCCTCCTGCTCCAGCAGCGTGCGGGCCTTGACGGCGGCGGCGTCGGTGAGCTCGACGCGATGCGTGTCGGTGGTGCTTGCAACGTTCGCGGTGCTTTCGACGGTCATGGCTCTCCCAACAGCGTGCGCGGCAGTGCTGTTCCCACTATAGGCGCCCGCCCGGCGCTCGACGGTGACACGGCCCACCCGCAGCGCTACGCGCGGCGGCTCCAGCGCGCGGCGACCCGCGCGGCCAGGGCGGCCAGCGTCCCGGCGGGGTCGGCCAGCGACGCCGCCACCCCACCCGCGTCGTCGGCGACCGAGTAGGCGGCGTCCACCCCGGCCGCGGCGGCCTCGCGCCTGCCCACCGACACCTGCCCGGCCAGCACCACGCACGGCACGCCGCGGTCGGCCGCGGCCCGCGAGACCGCGGTGACGAGCTTGCCGCGCAGCGACTGCCAGTCGAAGCTGCCCTCGCCCGTGACGACCAGCGCGGCCCCGTCCCGGCCTGCGCGGTCCAGCTCCGCGTCCAGCCCGACGAGCCGGCGGACCAGCCCCGCTCCGGACACCCGCTGCGCGCCGTACGCCAGCAGCGCCGCGCCCAGACCGCCGGCCGCACCCGCGCCCGGCGCGTCGCGGACCTCGCGCCCGGTGGCGGCGGCGAGGATCCCGGCGAAGCGGGCCAGGGCGGCATCCAGGTCGGCGACGGTGGCGGCGTCGGCCCCCTTCTGCGGTCCGAACACCGCCGCTGCGCCGTGCCGGCCGAGCAGCGGGTTCTCGACGTCGGCCGCGGCGACCAGCCGCACGCCGTCCAGGACGGGCGCGCCGTCGAGGGCGGCACACGCCGCGAGCGCGGCGCCGCCGTCGGGCAGCGGCACGCCGTGCGCGTCGACCGGGACGGCCCCGAGGGCGGCCAGCATCCCCGCGCCCCCGTCGGTGGTGGCCGACCCGCCCAGCCCGATCACGATCTCGGTGGCGTCGGCCGCCCGCGCGGCGGCGACGAGCTCGCCGACCCCGCGGGTGCCGGACCTGCGCGCCACGTCGGGGGTCCGCAGGTCGGGGCGCACGTGGTGCAGCCCGCACGCGGCGGCCGACTCGACGTAAGCCGTGGTACCGACCTGCAGCCAGCGGGCGTCCACGGGACCGCCCAGCGGCCCGGTGACCGTGACCTCGTGCAGCCGGCCGCCCAGCGCGGCGTGCAGCACCTCGACGAACCCCGTGCCGCCGTCGGCGACCGGGACGAGCCGCAGATCGTCGCCCGGTGCGGCGCGGCGCCAGCCGGTCGCGATCGCCGCTGCGGCTGCCGTGGCCGACAGCGTTCCGCCGAAAGAGTCCGGAGCCACGACCACCCGCACGTCACGCACCGTATCGCCCGTACCCTGGGTCCGTGAGGTTCCTGCGTCGCAGCACGCCGAGTCCCGTCGGCGCCGACCCGTCGGCCCCGGCCGCCGACGGCGGGCAGGATGCCGCGCCGGGGCAGAGCCCGGGCAAGGGCAGGCCCACCCCGAAGCGCCGCGACGCCGAGCGCCGCCGCCGCGGCCCCGCCCCGCCGCCGCCGCGTACCCAGCGCGAGGCGATCAAGCTCGCGCGCGCGACGAAGCCCGACAAGACCGAGCGTCGCCGCCGCGCCGCCGAGCGGCGCGAGCGCATGGACGCCGGCGACGACCGCTACCTCCCGCCCCGCGACCGCGGGCCGGTGAAGGCCTACATCCGCGACGTCGTCGACTCCCGCCGCCACATCATCGGCCTGTTCATGCCGCTGGCCGGGCTGGTGTTCATCTCGATCATCGTGCCGGTGGCCGCGGTGCAGACCTACATCAGCGTCGTCGCGATGGCCGTGATGGGATCCATGATCGTCGAGGGGATCTTCCTCGGGCGCCGGATCGCGGCCGCGGCCCGGGCCCGGTTCCCCGGCGAGGAGGTCAAGGGCTTCGCCACCGGCTGGTACGCCTTCACCCGGGCCAGCCAGCCGCGCACGCTGCGGGTGCCGCGGCCGCGGGTCGCCCGGGGCACGAACCTCTGACCCCGCACCAGCCCGATCGCCGCCGCACGCTCGTGCTGGGCGGCGCGCGGTCGGGCAAGTCCGCGCACGCCGAGGGTCTGCTCGCCGGGCACGGTGGCGTCCGGTACGTGGCCACTGCCCGGCCGCTCGGCGGCGACGACGAGTGGGACGCCCGCATCGCTGCCCACCGCGCCCGGCGGCCGCCGGGCTGGCGCACGATCGAGGACCCCGACCTCGCCGCCGTGCTCGCGACGCCCGGCCCGCCACTGCTGGTCGACGACCTCGCGACGTGGCTCACCGGCGTGCTCGACGACGCGGGCGCGTGGACGGGTCCCGCGGTCCCGGCCGTGGTGGGGATGCGGGTCGACGACCTGGTCGGCGCCGTGGCCGCCTGCCCCGCCCCCGTGGTGCTCGTGTCGGCCGAGGTCGGGCTGGGGGTCGTGCCGTCGACGCGCGCCGGGCGGGTGTTCCGCGACGAGCTCGGCACCCTGAACGCCGCCGTCGCCGCGGTGTGCGACGAGGTGCTGCTCCTGGTGGCCGGCCTGCCACTACGCCTGAAGTAGCCCCACGTTTCGAGGAGAACTCGCCATGGAACTGCCCGAGATCACCGTGCCGGACGCCGACGCCCGGCGCGCGAGCGAGGCGCGGCTCGCCGGGCTCGCCGTCCCGACCGGCGGCCTCGGCCGCCTCGGGGAGCTCGCGTGCTGGCTCGCCGCGGCCCAGGGCCGCTGCCCACCCCGCCCGCCCGCGCTGCCCCGCGTGATCGTCGTCGCGGCCGACCACGGGATCGCGGCCGCGGGCGTCTCGGCCTGTCCGCCCACCGACACCGCGGCCCGGCTCGCCGCGGTCCGGGAGCGCGCGGCGCCGGTCGCCGTCACCGCCCCGGTCGCCGGGGCGTCGGTGCGGCTCGTCGACGTGGGCGTCGCCCGACCCGACGGC